>JBMOKS010000436.1:0-10760 GCA_049324355.1 Bacteroidota bacterium | reverse complement strand
ACCCTTCAGAATGATCTCGCGGCTTTGGTCCGGATTCTTATCGAACGTATCAAGACCATGACGGTGATAATAGTACAACGTTTTGCGGAGATCGATCATTTGCGAGTTGTTCAGATTCTCCACAATCCAGTACCGGTTCCTGTTACTGCCTATGGCTTGCCATCCTGGTCTGTTGGATTGTTGCGCGGTATTGACCACCGTTAAGGCTTTTTGAAAGTACGGCGTTCCGCCCAGTTCACTGAAAGAATCGTAGTCCAGGCCAATGATCAGGTACGCGTATACCGCGAGCATGGATGTGAGGTTTGTAGTAAAGGTGTTGTCGTTGTATTCCAGCGGTAGTGATTCAATGTATTCAAATTCCCAGTCGCGGTCGGCAAAATTGAAGAGCAGGCTTGAGTAGTTGGTGTTGAAGATGGGCCTGGCCGATTGCACTTGCACCGAAGCGGTAAAGTTACCGATGGCAGGCATCTTCGTGATGGTGATCAAAAAATTACAGTTGATCTTCTCGTGATTTTTAAAGGCGTCATTAGTCCATTTCCTGGTATTCATAAATTGCTCCACCGCATTTTTCATGTCTTTGAAGATGCCTCTGTCGGAGGTTGTGATCTGAGTGGCATTGATGGTGACAGAGCAGTTCAGTTCTTGCGCGACGGCAGCGAAGCTTAACAGGGAGCAGAAAACAAATAGGGTTAGTCTACGCATGGATTTTTTCGACAATAGCTTGAACAATATCAGAGGCCGCTTCCTTTTTGCTTTTCAGCGGAAAGGTTTTATGCTGCTGTCGGTCGATGATCGTGATTTTATTGGTGTCGTGGCCGAAGCCGGCTCCTTTATCGTTGAGGGAGTTCAGTACGATCAGGTCAAAATTTTTTGATTCGAGTTTCTTCAGTGCGTTGGCCTGTTCCTGTTCTGTTTCCAGCGCAAATCCCACGACGATCTGGCCATTATGTTTCAGTTTTCCCAGCGAAGCCGCGATGTCATGCGTTTTCGTCAGTTCGAGCACAATGTTTTCCTCTTTCTTCTTGATCTTCTGTTCTGCTTTCATCAGTGGCTTATAGTCAGCTACGGCAGCTGAGAGCACGGTGATGTCGGTTTTTGGGAATATTGCCGCGCAGGCCTGGTACATCTCTTCTGCCGATGTAATCTTCTTAACGTTAATGGCAGGATGTTCAGTATACAATTGGGTGGGTCCGGTAACCAATTCAACGTGAGCTCCTTCGTTGGCCAGCGCTTCGGCAATGGCAAATCCCATTTTGCCGCTGGAATGATTGCCAATGAAGCGAACGGGATCAATAGCCTCGTGTGTGGGACCGGCCGTAACCAGTACGGTCTTGCCTTTCAGGCGCTGACCATGATTAAAATAAGATCGCAGCTTTTCAATGACCTCTTCAGGCTCCGCCATTCTGCCGGTACCCACCAGTCCGCTGGCGAGTTCGCCATAAGCAGGTTCGATGATAAGGTTGCCGAAACTGCTCAGTTTTTGGAGATTGGCCTGCGTGGCAGGATGCTGCAACATATCCACGTCCATGGCCGGAGCGAAGAACACAGGGCAACGGGCAGACAGATAAACTGCCAAAAGAAGATTGTCGCAAAGGCCATTGGCCATTTTGGCCAACGTGTTGGCGCTGGCAGGGGCTATGACCATGGCATCCGCCCAGAGACCGAGGTCTACGTGATTATTCCATTGGCCAGTCTTGTCCTTGACAAAATCCGTCAGGACCGGATTTTTCGATAGCGTGGATAATGTCAGTGGTGTGATGAAGTCGTGAGCTCCCGGAGTCATCACGACCCTAACTTCGGCACCCGATTTAACAAGCAGTCTGGTGAGGTAAGCAGCTTTGTATGCTGCAATACTGCCGCAAACTCCTAAAACAATTTTTTTACCGATTAGCGTTGCCATTAGGTAAAGTTAGTATGCCACCGACCGAAGTCTGTATAAAAAACGACAAAGCAAGAAATTAGTCTTGCTTTTCTTCCAGGTCATTGCGCATTCTATGACTCAGCTTGCCTTCCAGAAATTCTTCTGTTGCCGTAGTGGTGGGCTTGGGCAAGCGCTCATAGAATTTTGAGATCTCGATCTGCTCGCGGTTTTCGAAAACTTCTTCGAGGTTGTCCACAGTTGTAGCGAATTCCGCCAGCTTGTTATTGAGTTCTTCTTTGATGTTCACTGCAATTTGTCTTGCGCGCTTGGAGATCACAACAACAGACTCATACACGTTTCCGGTTTGAGCTGCGATCTTATCAAGGTCGCGGGTGATAACAGATGATTGTACTGCCATATGATTATGAATTGGTGTTCTTGATTTTGTCGAGGCTTTCTGCATATAACTTCTCAGCGTCCTTTAAAAATCCGCTGTTGGGGTATTTGTCTAAAAATTCTTTGTAATGCTCCACTACGGCCTTATAACGTTCGGTCTGTTTGGAGTAAATGCTCTGTTCGGCCAGCCGGTATTCTGCGACTACCACCAGATAATAGGTTTCTTCCAGGTATTCAGAGTCCGGGAAATTATTCTTAAAGTTATTTAATGCCACAATAGCGGCCTTGTAGTGACGCATCTTGAAGTACTGGCGAGCGTTCTCAAAACCTTTCTTTTCCAGTTTGCTTTGCGTGGTGACAATGACGTCGATAGCCTGGTCTTTGAATTTGCTGTTGGGATGCCGGTTCAAAAACTCCTGCATGGCCCCCATGGCATCGATGCTGCTCGTTTGGTCCAGGTTCGGATTAGGCGATGATTCATACAATGAAAACGCATACATGAACCGGGCTTCTTCGGCCAGGCTGCTCCGTCCATAGGTCTCAAAAAAGGTCTTGAACTGCTCGGAGGCCAATAAGTATAGCTTATCATAAAATTGGCAATAGGCCATATAAAACTGTACTTTTTCGCCTTCTGGAAGACCCCGCACGATCGGCATAATGCTTTCAAAGAGCACCGATGCGTGGTAATAATCCTTCTTATTGTAATAGTTTAATGCCGCCTCGTATTTAACGCGCCAGTCCTCGCTTTTTTCAATTTTCCTGAATTTGCTACAGGAAAAACCGACCAGAACAATCAAAATGAAGCCAAAAGACCGTAATAGATTTCGCATAAGCCCGCAAATATAATATAACGCAGTTTAACAGAAAAACGGGTTTTGGCGGATATCCAGTATGATGGTGATTTGTTTTTTGGTGGCTATTTCTTGACGATCAGCTTGCGGGTAACTACACCTTCGTTGTCGATATAGAGGGTATAAAAGTAAATTCCGGCGCTTAGCGATTCAGCCCTGATCTTCACCTTGGTCTCGAGGTAGGGGAGGTCATATTCGTCGATGGCGCTGCCTAAGAGGTTGTGAATCACGATCTTGGCCTTGGATTTATCGTCGAGCAGCTTATAATCGACAAAGGCATGGTCAAAAATGGGAATTGGGTAGATATCGTGGATCACGATCTGACGCGAATTGTAAATACTCTGTTTTTCGAGTTTTTCTTCCACCATTAGGTGAACCTCGAACTCCATGGCTTCGCCCGGGCTGAACTTGTTATAGGCCAGATATTTCACGCTGCTGACCCCTTGCGACAACCCCGCCTCGAGGGCGATCTGTAAGCTGCTCACGGTCTGACCAGCTTCAATTCTCATGGAATAGTCTTCTATCTTTTGATCAAAGCAGTTGTTGTCGAGGCAGAAATAATTTTTTTGAGTTCCACCGATCTGTGAATCGATTTTCCGGATGACCAGGATAATGGGTTTGTCGGTGATGTTTTTGAATTTGACGGGCACTCGTAAGGTTTCTCCGATGGTGCTTTTATAGGCATCCTGAAGCGTAGCCATTTCAAAGGTCTGGGCGTATAACCCAACGCTCGATAAAACCAACACCAACCAAAAAAGTATCTTCATCGGGGCCTGTATGAAGTTTCAACAAAATTTAAACTTTTTCAGATGGATATCATAGAATAAAATGAAGTTTTTATAGAAAATGCGCAATAAAATTATGCAGAAACCGTTTGCGACGCCTCAAAAATATTGTAAGGTTGGTGGTCGGGGGTTACGGGAAAATCTTTCCCCAAAGTTCTATTCCAATAAAATTTGCAGGTTGTTTACTGCTAAAGGAGGACGAATGTTAACGTAAGTTTGCTTTAAAACTTCATTTTTTATCTACGAAATGTAGCTGCACTTTTATACCCACAAAAAACTAAAACTTTCCCCCATGAAAAAAATTACCATTTTTTTATTTGTCGCTGTTCTTTCAACTTTTGCAGCGAAGGCCCAGGAATTTAAAAAATTCCGCGTAGGTATTGGTGGCGGTTATGCAAGCGCAAGTGGAAAAGGCGCCAAAGGTGGTGTCCTGCTTTACGTTGAGCCTGGCTACCGGGTAATGGATCAACTCATTGTAAACCTCCGTATGGAAAGTGCAATCATTGCACGCGGTTCGGCAACGGATACAGAAGCCGATCTTGATGTTGCCGGCCTTGGTTCATACACGCTGAACGCCCAGTATTATTTCAACAATAATGATTTCAGACCATTTGCAGGTGCAGGTTTTGGTCTGTTTTCACTGGCTGCGGTGTCTATTGATGCGGGCCAGGGTGGCGGTTCAGTGACGGCGGCAGCGGCGTCGAATGAATTTGGTTTCTATCCCCGTGTTGGTTTCGACTACAAACACTTCACCCTTTCTATTGATTACAACGTTGTTCCCGAAACGAACGATATTAAGAATAGCTACATCGGAATTCGTATCGGCGGTTTCTTCGGTGGTGGAAGAAAATAACTTCCCTGCCTGAATAAATATAAAAGAAGCTGTGAATTTTCACAGCTTCTTTTTTTGGGCTTCACTTTTCAAGTTCGGCTCGTTTCTCGCACCCTTTACCACGTCTGCCTTCTCCGGCTTTTGATTTTCCTTCCACTCAAAACCTTTCAGGGTCCTATCTTCTTTCTTAAGTTCGTGCGGTGGGATAAAATTTGCTTCCGGCTTTACGTAGAAGCTTAGATTATGGACACGTCCCTCTTTGAACCGGATGGTGATGTTGCTACAAATGATCTTGTTCATGCCCATCAAACTCAAATTCTTATCGTCGAGCGCGTAATAGATGCTTTCGCCATTGCCTTCAACCTCCACCCGATTGATCTTGCTGTTGGCCAGGTGGGCCGTCATACGTCGGCCCTTGATCTGGTTAAAATGAAACAAAGTGTCCTGTGAGATGACAAATGAATTGGCCACCATATAGATCCTGCTGATGGAATTTTTTTCAATCAACATGCTGATCGAGTCGGCCGTCATCTGGTTGCCTTGCGTCCACAGTATTGGCTTTTTATAGAAGTAAATAGTGGAATCGGCTGAGCGGTATTCCAGCGAATCGGCAATGCCCTGCAGGTCGCTTTTGTAGATCTTCACGTTGTGATAAGCCAGCAATCTTTTCATCTGCGGATCTTTGCTATCGATAGAAACCAGCGTATCGGCCGTCATAAAGAGCGTGTCGTTCTCTTCCGTTATTTTTGCCACGTAGGCCTGGTTGTATACTTTCGTGACGCCGGTATTTTTGAAATAGTCGGACGCCTGCCCGTAGATGATGAGGTTTTCCTTCTTCGAGGTCATCACAACGTTGCCCCTTACCTTCACGATGTTCCGGATAGCGTCTCCATCATATTTGTCACCAGCGATGGTATATTCAGTGGACTCGCCCAAGCCACTTTTTATGTCCGACACCTTGGTGCGCGTATTGTATTCTCCGCCTTCATACACAAACGTGCTGCTGTCTTTGTTGATTACGGTTGTTTTGGTAACGAAGAAAATGATCTTGGTGCGTGAATTATATCGCAAACTGTCTGATAACATTGTGTAGTCTGGATTAACCACCTTCACATTTTTCTTGAATGACGCCAGGTTTGAGTTCACGTTGTAATATCCCTTGTTGCTGGTGAGCACGTTGACACTGTCTACGAGCCGGCCACCGTTGAAGTAATAGGCCATGCTGTTGGGTCTTTCATAATCGAGGTAATCCGTATAAAGCGTTGCTGTTGCCAGTTTATTGAACACCACATCGTCGCGGAGTTTTGCTTTTTTGGTGTTGCCGTCGTATTCCAGTCGCGCGGCCGTAATGGTTACCGAATCGCCATCGGTGATCCTTACGCGGCCAAAGGCTTCAACAGAGTTTCTTTTTTTATAAAAATGGGCGGAGTCACAGTATATGGTGGTCTGGTTTTGCACAAACACTACGTTGCCGATCACCCTCTCGAAGCGTTCATCGCCCCTTCGCCCTCCTCGCAATTGGTCGGCATCTTTTAGCTTAACCTTCTTTTGGGCCAAAGCTCCTGAAACACCCATCATCAGCAAAACGACGCTAAAAAGTGTATAAATCAAGGGGACGCGGATGGATCGTGCTTCGTACATCGATTATTGTAAATTTGAACCCGTGCTACAGCAACTATTAAACCATATCGATCGCCATAGTCTTTGCAAAACTACAGATAAAATACTTCTGGCCGTTAGCGGGGGCATAGACTCGATGGTCATGCTGGATCTTTTTTTAAAGAGCGGCTTCTCCATCGCGGTAGCTCATTGCAACTTTCAGCTCAGAGGAAGTGAGTCCGACGGCGATGAAACTTTGGTGGCTGAGGTTTGCCGGCAGAACGGCGTAGCTTTTTACAGCAAAAAATTCGAGACGCAAGCCTATGCAGCCGGCCAGGAGATTTCTATCCAAATGGCCGCGCGCGATCTTCGCTACGAGTTTTTTAAGAACGTGCAGGCCACCCATCATTATGCCGTGGTGGCCACCGCCCATCACTTCGATGATAATATAGAAACGTTCTTTGTCAATCTTTTCAGAGGCACAGGGCTGGAAGGACTGTGTGGAATTCCTGTCAAGAATGGAGATATCATCCGCCCGATGCTCTTTACAACCCGAGAGAAGATTTATCAGTACGCGGTTGACAACAATTTGACTTGGCGGGAAGACTCTAGCAACGCGTCGACTGACTATCAAAGAAATTTTATCCGTCACGAAATTATGCCGCTGGTGAGGCAGGTCAACCCCGGCTTTACCGATACCTTCCGCAACACACTGGAGCGCTTGAAAAGTTCATGTAAACTCACCGCGCAGGCATTGGTGCAGTTCAAACGGGAAGCAGTGGAGGCGCGAGCCGATGGCTACCTGATCCTGAAAAATAAATTGTATCAGTTTGCCATGCCCCATGTTTTGCTTTGGGAGCTGATCAAAGACCAGGGATTCAACCTGGATCAATGCCGGGATATGGTTGCCACCGGACAATCAGGAAAAGTTTTTTATTCATCTACCCATCAACTGACGATCGACCGGGAAAGTCTGATGGTCACCTCTCGTGTTTCCAATGAGCAACTGTATACCCTGATTGCGTATGGCCAATATCGGGCGAAGTCTGTTGATCAGCAGTTGGAACTGGAAGAATTGTCAATAGAAAAATTCAAGCTGGCGAAAGATCCGGCGATAGCACAATTGGACCACGATAAGATCAGGTTTCCGTTGGTGTGGCGATCATGGAAAGAAGGCGACGCTTTTGTTCCGCTGGGCATGGATCGTCATAAAAAACTCAGTGATTTTTTCATTGATAAAAAACTACCTCTGCCCGACAAAAAAAAGATCACCGTCATTGAGTCTAACGGCGAGATCGTTTGGGTGGTGGGCCATCGTATCAGCGAACAGTTCAAGGTAGACGATGCAACCCGGAAAGTATTGGTCATCCGGCAATCTGCGGGAGAGAAAAAGTCCCTGGTCTAAAGTTTCCAAAATCCCTTCTTATTGATAAATTGGCGGCCGAATTGATCGGGAACATTCCTGATTTTCTTCTCAAACGTGCTGATGGTCAATCTTATACAATCACTATCCTTCCTGTTGAAAAGCTCAAAGCCGGCTTTTGTTTCAGATTTTTCGAAACCTAAATCTATAACTTTATGAAAGTAACTGTAGTTGGCGCTGGTAATGTTGGTGCTACCTGTGCCGATGTTTTGGCCTATCGCGAAGTGGCCAATGAAATTGTTCTGGTCGATATCAAAGAAGGTCTCGCGGAAGGCAAGTCGCTTGACATCTGGCAGAAAGCTCCAATCGATCTGTATGATACCCGTACCATTGGCGCAACTAATGACTACGCAAGAACAGCAGGTTCTGATGTAGTGGTAATCACATCGGGTCTTCCGCGTAAACCGGGCATGAGCCGCGATGACCTTATCGGAACCAACGCGGGTATCGTAAAATCGGTTACTGAAAATATCGTTAAGCATTCTCCCAATGCCATTATCATCGTGGTGTCTAACCCGCTTGATGTGATGACCTATCAGGCGCATATTACGTCGAAGTTGCCGCGCGCCAGAGTAATGGGTATGGCGGGTATTCTCGATACCGCTCGCTATCGCGCATTCCTCGCAGAAGCGTTGAACATCTCTCCGAAAGATATTCAGGCCATGCTGCTTGGCGGTCATGGCGATACGATGGTGCCACTGCCACGTTATACTACGGTGTCGGGAATTCCGGTTACGGAACTCATCGATAAGGACAAATTGAACGCCATTCTCGAAAGGACCAAAGTAGGTGGCGGTGAGCTGGTGAAACTGATGGGAACATCAGCATGGTATGCTCCGGGCTCTGCTGCTGCACAGATGGTAGAATCTATTGTGAAAAATCAACGCCGCATCTTCCCGGTTTGTATAAAGCTCGAAGGCGAATACGGAATCAAAGATTGTTACCTGGGCGTGCCCGTTGTGTTGGGCAAGAACGGAGTTGAGAGAGTTATCGAACTCGATCTCGACGCCGACGAAAAAGCACTGCTCGAAGCCAGCCGCAAAGCCGTCAAAGAAGTGATGGATGTGCTGGACAAGTTGAAATAAACGAATTTAAAATCTATAAAAATAAAATGCCGGGTGATGAGCCTGGCATTTTATTTTTCCGTCACGTTCACAGAATTGCAGAAATCTTAACGTAAACCAAAAAAGCCAGGGCCTGTTTAGCAGAACGTTTCTCCGTCTTGATATAATCCATGCTAGACTTCTGCTTTAAGAAGTGAAGTTGAGCGGGAAACGGGTCTCGAACCCGCGACCTACAGCTTGGGAAGCTGTCGCTCTACCAACTGAGCTACTCCCGCTTTTAGTGTTATAATGTATCATAAGTTAACATGCCAAACTTGAATTCCTCGAGGTTATGAGCAGAAAAATTTCGAATTCTTTCGAAGAATTCAGACGGCGATAATGGTCGGTGAATTGCTTACCACAAACGTTTGAGACGTGATGAGATCACATTTCCCGGCGATAACACTTCAGTCTTCATGAGCCAAGACCACCGCTACCCCTCTCTTGGAACGGAAGAAAATTTTGCATCTTTCAAAAAAAGCATCATTTTTATTTGTTGAACCAACACAAAACGTTTCAATAGCCCCGAACACTGCACCCCCTCAAAAAAGAATTTTAACACTAATTGACCCAAACCTGATTAAACCCTATGCAGAAGTTACAGCTTTCAGACTATGTCGTTTTTCTCGTCTACTTTCTCATCGTCTCGTTTTATGGTTACTGGATATACACGCGCAAAAAGAAAGCGGAGGTTGACTCCAAAGACTTTTTTTTAGCCGAAGGTTCGCTCACCTGGTGGGCGATCGGAGCATCTCTGATCGCATCCAATATTTCAGCTGAGCAATTCATTGGTATGTCAGGCTCCGGCTTCGCGATGGGACTGGCCATTGCTTCTTATGAGTGGATGGCTGCGGCAACGCTGGTGATCGTAGCGGTATTTTTCCTGCCGATCTATCTCAAAAATAAGATCTATACTATGCCACAATTTTTGGCACAGCGGTATAACCCGCTCGTGGCTACCATCATGGCGGTATTCTGGCTGCTCGTTTACATTTTTGTGAATCTCACGTCTATTCTTTACCTCGGCGCCTTGGCAGTTGATACCATCAGTGGCCTGGGTTTTACAACCTGTGTTATCGGCCTCGCCATCTTTGCCATTTTCATCACCCTTGGCGGGATGAAGGTAATTGGATATACCGACGTGATCCAGGTGGTGGTGTTGACGCTGGGCGGATTGGCTACAACATATCTTGCGCTCGAACTCGTGTCAGAAAAAGTAACAGGCGGAGGTGTATGGCAAGCGCTTGGCTACCTCCGTCAAAATGCCGGCGATCACTTTCATATGATCCTGAACCAGGGAGAGATGATGATACCCGATGGTCAGGGTGGTATGGAAGACGCCTATCAGAAACTTCCAGGCCTGGCGGTGATCGTAGGAGCCATGT
This sequence comes from Bacteroidota bacterium, assembly GCA_049324355.1. Taxonomy (GTDB): domain Bacteria; phylum Bacteroidota; class Bacteroidia; order Cytophagales; family Cyclobacteriaceae; genus Chryseosolibacter. Next base: position 525 of record JBMOKS010000436.1, on the reverse strand, counting down.
GGATAGCCAACCTGAACTACTGGGGATGTAACCAATATATTACTCAGCGGGCGTTGGGCGCCGATCTCAACACCGCTCGCACCGGATTGTTGTTTGCAGCATTTTTAAAGTTATTGATGCCTGTAATTGTAGTACTTCCCGGAATCGCGGCGTATGTATTGTATAAGAACGGATTTTTCCAGACAGAAATGATACAGCCCGTGGTGCTGGCCGATGGATCGATCAAGGAAGTATTAAAATCAGATAAAGCATATCCTGTGCTCTTGAACCTGTTGCCTGAAGGACTGAAAGGACTTTCATTCGCAGCGCTGACAGCGGCCATCGTTGCGTCGCTGGCCGGGAAAGCCAATAGTATATCCACCATATTCACCCTTGATCTGTACAAAAAGTATTTCAATCGCAATGCCTCCGAAGCCAACCAGGTGAACGTCGGAAAGATTGTGATCGTGGTAGCGATGATCATTGCCATCATTATGGCACCACAACTCAGTCGTTTCGACCAGGCGTTCCAATTCATTCAGGATT
>JBMOKS010000435.1:0-12051 GCA_049324355.1 Bacteroidota bacterium | reverse complement strand
TTTCTCCGCCGCTGTGGTCTTCAATAATAAAGTTGATCTTATCGTAACCCTGAGTATATTGGTGATCCAACAACAAACTCTTCATCATGTGCTCAAACTTGAAACATTCGATCTTCACCGGCATGCGCGTGTTTCGTGAGTAGCTCACTACCTCCTGGATAAACTCTTCGAGTTTGCGCACACTGCGTTCCATCAGAGTGAGATAGGTCTGCTGTGTCTCGCCAGGTTTTTCCATACGCGCCACGTTGATCAAGCCCAATACAGATTTTAGGGGCGCACTGAGATCGTGTGAAGCACTGTAGACAAACCGGTCGAGTTCTGTGTTACGGAGAGTGAGTTCTTCATTGGCTTTCTCCAGATCGAGAGTACGTTCGTGCACGAGATTTTGCAACAATTCTTTTCGTTTGTTCAATATTTTCGAACTTACCGAATACGAGATCCACGAGACTGTCAGCACAAACAGCATGAGCAGAAAAGCAAATTCGAGCCGCTGCCAGTATGGCTTACCCACCGAGATGTTAACCATCGTGGGCTTACTCCAACTCAAACCGGTATTTTTTTTTGCACGCACCAGAATCCGGTAAGAACCCGCCGACAGATCGGCTAAGCTGAACTCGCGATTATCCATATTGTGCCATGTGAGTTCGTTGTTGACCCTCCATTGAAAGTGAAGCTTGTTCTCCGGAAAAGTGATAGATGAGAACTTTAAGTCTATAAAAGAGCCATAAGGCACCTGCACACCACCATGAAACAACTTGCGTTGCCCATTCACCCGCACCTCTACACAATACGGCGTTGGTGTCTGAATATCTTTGACGATCGACTCCAGCGTATTGGCAATACCGTATGACGTACCGACCCACAAATGTTTTTCGTTGTCGACAAAAATTCCCCTCCGGGTAATGGTGTTAGAAGGCAACCCGGAATTTTCGTCGTAGAGCCAAAACTCTTTCAACGAGATGTCATAACGAAAAAGTCCATATGAGTTAGAAAAAAGGATATTGTTGTGATCAAGTTCTTCAACCGAACTGACAGAGAAATTAGTGAACACTTCAAGATCTATACGTGTGATGGATCGGTGGTCGTACTTCAACAATCCTTCGGTGGAAGCGATCCAGATAATACCCTGATGAACGGTCATATCGTGAATATTAAAGTCGCCCTCGACCGGAAATGTTACCGGCAGGCTGATGTCTTTAAATTCACGTTCGTTGTTCGGTTTGTAAAAAAGGTATTTTTCAATACCGCTGGCAGCCACATAAATACCCTCACGGCCTTCCCGTACCAGGTTTATTTCGCTTTGGTTTTTTACCGGTATCTTAAAACGCCTGATGTTAAATGAATCGGAGATCACTTTAACTTCAGAATTTCCCGCCTGACTTAACCACAGGCGCTGTTTGGAATCCAGAAAAATGTCGTGCACAAAGTTGCCTTCCGACTCAAAATTCCACCGCTTAACGAGGCGATCCTGATCAAACAACAACACATCGAAAGCACTGGCGGCCCAAAGTCCCTTATCACCGAATTGCAGACCCTGAAAATAATTGTTGCGACCTGTATACATTTCTTTTCGTATGTACTTCCCGTCAGGAGTGTGATCGAGCTTGAAAAGGGATTCTTTGTTGCAATAGTAGATCAAATTGTTCTCACGGTCTTCGGCAATTGCCTCGATAAAATGGGTTTGCGACTCGGGGTCGGGGAGTGCAAAAATATTCCTTTGAATCAGCACCAGGCCCTTGTCGGTTGAAGCCCACACGTCTTCTTCGTCGCTGAGATAACAATGATTGATGCCGTTAAAATTGTAAGTAAGTAGCTCCCAGTTATTATTGCCTTTACGGGAGACTCGATACAGATCCTCGCCGAAAGTACTCACCCATAACATCGAGTCGGGCGCGATCAGCAGATGCGAGATGTTTAAAACTGGAAGTGTTTTCCTGATGTCGACGACACTTAAGTTTTCAATTCTACCTTCATATAGTCCATCACCTGCGGCGATCCACAGCCGGCCATGATCAACCAGTACGTGACTGACATTTTGCGGAAATGCAACTTCAACTTTCCGGAAAGCATTCTTATCCTGCTCCAGCACAAACACATTGCCCTGATAAGAACTGCAGTAAAAATTACCCCGTTTGTCTTCAAAAAATGAAAATGACCGGATGAAGACCGGTGAACGATTTTCCATCCCGAAATCGAACCGTTTCATATCCTTCCCATCGAATCGGATTACCGACTGCGGCTCTGCCAGCCAGATGTTGCCGACAAGATCTTCGTAGATTGATTTAGGGTACCATATCGTGGTGTCGGTAGGGTTGCGGGCCCCGCGAAGAAGAGTTTTAAAAATCACTGTGTCTACGCGGTTCTGAATTTCAATCATATCGAGATCGCCGATGGAAAGCAATCGGCCATCGCGGGTGGTCACGAAACCCTTTGCATACTGGCTCCTGAATGCCGACTTATACGTAGTAAAATTCAGTCCGTCGTACTTGACAAGGCCTTCATCTGTAGCAATCCATAAGAAGCCGAGCGAATCCTGCGCAACAGCCTTGATCACGTCACTGGGGAGGCCCTGTTCCACACGGTATTGATGAAAGCGATATTGCTGACCTTCAACCGTATCGATGAGCAGCAGCACAAGGAAACCGATCAATAATAGGCGCGCACGTTGTTTCAAGGGAGCTTATTCTGATAGAAATGTTAAGGTTTTTCCGGGTCATTTCAAACATCATCATGTCGCAAATAACCGGTGCCGGCAGGGCGTATACCAAAGATAATCCCGGAGAAATACAAACGGAATTACCAAAATATTTAATCGTCACTCATTTGATGGTGTGGCTTAGGACGACTACCGTAAACGTTTTAAATTGCCGCGCAATTTGATTTACCCCATGAATTTTAACCGCAAACAATACGCAGATCAAACATTAAAAGACTTATACGAAGGGCTGCTCTTCCCGCGCATGATCGAAGAAAAAATGCTAATCCTGCTGCGCCAAAACAAGATCAGCAAATGGTTTAGTGGCATCGGACAGGAAGCCATCGCTGTTGGCCTGACGATGGCACTCGACTCGGATGAATATGTGCTCCCCATGCACCGCAACCTGGGCGTATTCACATCCCGAAAGATGCCCTTCGACCGGTTGTTTGCGCAATGGCAAGGTACAATGATGGGTTATACCAAAGGACGCGATCGTTCTTTTCATTTTGGTACGAACGAGCATCATATCGTAGGTATGATCTCGCACCTTGGGCCTCAAAACGGTGTTGCCGATGGTATCGCCCTGGCCAGTAAACTTAAAGGAGAGAAAAAAGTAACGGCCGTCTTCAATGGTGACGGCGGAACAAGCGAAGGTGATTTTCATGAGGCTGTGAATGTTGCAGCCGTGTGGGACCTGCCGGTTTTGTTTATCATAGAAAATAACGGCTATGGGCTTTCAACTCCCAGCAACGAACAGTTTCGGTGCGAGAGCTTTGCCGATAAAGGCATTGGTTATGGCATAGAGGCAGTGAGCATCGATGGTAACAATATTCTTGAAGTGTATGACACCCTTAAGCTGCTGGCCGAAAACATCCGTGAAAATCCAAGGCCCGTACTGGTCGAATGCCGAACCTTTCGTATGCGTGGACACGAAGAAGCGTCAGGTACCAAATATGTTCCCAGGGAACTGATGGACGAGTGGGCAAAAAAAGACCCTCTCGACAATTACGAAAAATATCTGTTGGCAGAAGGTGTGATCGATCAATCTTATATCGACGACACTAGAAAAAACATCAAGAAAAAAATTGAAGACGGATTGGAGATCGCGTTCCGGGAAACCTATCCGCAAGCCGATACCCAAATTGAAGTAAACGACGTTCACGCTCCCTTCATCCAGCATGTCATAACACCATCTTCCGACAAGACAACCGAACGACGTTTCATCGACGCCATTAGCGACGGGTTAAGACAAAGCATGGAGCGCTACGATAACCTCGTGCTGATGGGGCAAGACATCGCCGAGTATGGTGGTGTGTTCAAGATCACGGAAGGATTCGTGGATAAATTCGGCAAACCCCGCGTTCGGAATACGCCCATCTGCGAAGCCGCCATTGTTGGGGCAGGTCTTGGGCTTTCCATCAAGAACATGAAAGCCATGGTCGAAATGCAGTTCGCCGATTTTGTAACCGAAGGCTTTAACCAGATCGTAAACAACCTTGCCAAGATCCATTGGCGCTGGGGTCAGGCCGCAGACGTTGTAGTGCGCATGCCAACGGGCGCAGGCACTGCAGCTGGCCCGTTCCATTCGCAAAGCAATGAATCCTGGTTCTTTCATACACCAGGTCTAAAGATCGTATACCCCTCCAACCCTTATGACGCCAAAGGATTGCTATGCGCAGCCATAGAAGACCCAAATCCGTACATGTACTTTGAGCACAAGCTTCTGTACAGATCGGTCAAAGACAACATTCCCGACGATTATTATACCGTAGAAATCGGAAAGGCAAACCTTGTGAGAGAAGGAAAAGATCTTTCCATCATCACCTATGGAATGGGCGTACATTGGGCGCAGGAAATACTTGATGCGATGCCTGACATTAGCGCCGATGTGCTCGACCTTCGCACCCTGCTACCGTGGGATAAAGAAGCCGTTGCGCAGACGGTGGGAAAGACAAACCGGGTAATAATTCTGCATGAAGATACGTTAACGGGAGGTATCGGCGGCGAGATCAGCGCATGGATCGGTGAGCATTGTTTCCATCAATTGGATGCCCCTGTTATGCGTGTGGCCAGCCTGGATACCGCAATTCCGTTTGCCCCGACGCTGGAAACCAACTTTTTACCCAAAGCGAGGCTTAGAGGCAAGATTGAGGAGTTGCTGAAATTTTAGCTATCTTAGCCTGTTTCACAGCTTATTTTTTGAACTTAAGAACGTCCAATAAAGCCCCAAGCCGACACAAGGCGCTAAAGGTAGCCCTGGTTTTATTGATTTTGGCCTTCTGCACGCCTTTGCACGCACAGAATACCAAAGGTGATAAGCCTGTTTCCAATCGCGAGAGTCGATTTAAAAATCCATTTAAAAGGTCTGGGCAAAAAGGAAAACCCGGCAAAAGGGTAAGGTCCAAAAGTAAAAGCGACGCCAGCCAGCGCGCCTACGTTCCCCGCAAACAAGCAAAGGGCGGCGAACGTGCAGGCCGATCGATTAGCCCAATCTTTTCAAGGAAGCCCAGCAATCAGCAGAAAGCGTGGAGAGGTGATATTACGGGCCGACGCATCAGAGCGAGAACGTCATCGCGCAGCTTGAGAGACGACCCTACGCCGATGATCAACCATCAGGCTGTGGCTAGAAATAATAAAATCCAAAAAGAAAGGCCGAGAAAAGGTGGAGGTAGAAAACCGCGCATTATTCCACGCTCGGCAACCGGAAGAACACCGAATTTTTATCCGCAATCCGGGCGTTTCGTTAACAATCCGTCGCGTAGACCGCGCTCGGTTCAAAAGCCTCAATCCAACCGCGCTGTGCTGGCGCGGCTTGAACACTTGCAAGGCCCCGACAAGCGCCCGGGAAAGAAGCGAAAGGTTGTGCCACGTTCGGCCTCCAGTTCGTTCATCGCAAGAAGGAGTCCAAACACATGGGCCCATTTCCCAAGGCCGAAGCGCAAGGGAGAGCGCGCCTATACAAAAGATATTTCCGGACGACCGCTGCGAACAAAAAATTATGAGACACCCCGTCGCGAGGTCATTCTGCCAACATTCAAACCATACTATGGAAGAAAACGTGTAGGCGATCGCCCTTACAAGGGCCCCACCGGTGGCTACGTAACTTCCCGCAAGCGCGAGCAGCGGGCGTGGAAAGGTGATGTTACCGGCAGAAAGATCAGAGGACGGAACTACAGCAGCAAAACGGTGGAGGGCACTCCCGTATTTCCCCCCAAGAAAAAGAGGCTACGTTCAGGAGACCGTGCCCAGCACACCAAACTGCCCGGCACCGGATATCAAAGCATAAGCCAGCCCGGTGAAAAGCGCACAGGCAAATTCCCTTTACCGGTTCGAACCCCCGGAATTGGCGCGGTTGGCATTGGAAAATACAAAGGAAATCTCAGGTTGTACCAGGCACGTCCGGGTTTAGGCACGCAAGGCGCAGACTATTCAGGGAATATTAAGGCAAAACGGCCTGCTAAAGGGGGTGGCAGCGTTAGTGGTAAACGCTGGAATAATCAAGGCAATCCTGTGCAGGTAAGAACACCAGGCATTGGCGCTGATGGCATTGGAAAATATAAAGGCAAACAAAGATTGTTTGAAGCTCGTCCAGGCATGGGCAAGCAAGGAACAGATTACTCTGGCAATATCAGGACAGGCAGACCTCCCAAAGGCGGTGGCAGCATCAGCGGACGAAGGTGGAACAACGAAGGAAATCCGATACAAGTCAGGACACCAGGCATCGGTGCCGACAGAATTGGAAAGTACCAAGGTAATATCAAGGCACGCCGACCCGATAAAGGCGGTGGCAGCAGAAGTGGAAAACTATGGAACAACTATCAAACACCGATAGAAGTGAGAACGCCCTCTAAAGCTCACCTGAAACTGGCTGGCTTCCCGGGCAAGATCAAACGTTATCAGATGAGTCCCGGCTATAATAACCAGGGTGAAGAATTTACAGGGTATACAAAAGCCAAAAAGCCCAAGAAAGGTGGCGACAGTGTGAGTGGTAAACTTTGGAACAACAAAGAAACGCCCATTCCGGTAAGAACACCTCCTGCGTCTGCCCAGGAGCAAAGCGGGTACCCCGGCAATATTAAACGTTATGCCTTAACGCCAGGCTATAACAACCAGGGCGAAGAATTCACAGGTTATATCAAGCTGCCGAAATTCAAAAAAAGCTACGTAAAAAATCCCAACTCGGCCGAAGAGAGTCTGAAGAAGAAAAGACCCGACAAAACAACGTACGAAGTAGGTGACCTCCAGGTGAAGGTTAAACGCAGAGACTACGTTCGAAATGACAACACCGCCGATGAGTCTCTGAAAAAATTGAAGCCCACAAAAACCACCGAGGCCGTTGCTGGTTTGCAAGTGAAGGTGAAGCGGAGAGATTACGTAACGAACGATAATACTGCGGAAGGAGCTTTAAAGAAGCTCAAGCCAACAAAAACTACTCAGGCAGTCGCAGGTCTACAGGTGAAGGTGAAGCAATATCACTATATCCGTAATTCAAGTTCTTCAGACGACGCGCTGAAGGTTCGCGAGCCGGGCAAAGCTTTTGTGAAGGCGACCGATTACCAAGGCAATATCAAGATGAAGAAGTTTGATCTGTTCGGCAGGCGTGACCTTCATCCTGACGCCAAGTTTGTTAAAACCAACAAAAATAACGTTGCCGAAGAAAGAGACATGCTGACGAACTTTAAACTTTGGTGGGCGCGTTTATTTAAGAAGAGCGACAACCAGCCTGACCACCTCAAAGAAAAAGTCAGGAAACCCCGCTATGACAAAGGTGAGCAGGGAATGTGGAACGATTAGTTTTTGATTTATGCAGTGGACCGAATTGAAGGAATTGCAACAACTCTCAGAGATAAAAAAAGAGTCGGCAGAAAAACCGGTACTTATTTTCAAACACAGTACGCGTTGCTCTACGAGTCGCATGACGCTAGAACGGCTCGAGCGCCATTGGAAAGCCAATGACCTGAAGGATATAAAACCTTATTTTCTAGACTTACTATCCTTCCGTGAAATCTCCAATACTATCGCCGATCATTTCGGAGTTGAGCACGAATCTCCTCAAATTCTCATCATTTGGAAGGGGGAATCCATTCTCGACCTATCGCATCTTGAAATAAATTATGACGCGATAAAAAAGGCAATCAAAAATTAAAAGTTACCGTCTGCTTGATGGACTCGCTGAGGCTGAGTGCCACGGGGCAGGTCAGCGCGGCGCGCTTAAGCTTCTCTTTTTGAACATCGGTGGCCATGAGATTGTCGTGATAGAATGTGATCTGGATCTCCGCAATTTTTCTGGGATTGGAGGCCATGATTTTTACAATATCCGATCGCAGACCCTCCAAATTGATTCCTTCACGTTCTGCCAAGATGCCCATTAGGGTCATCATACAACTGTTGAGTGAAGCACAGGTCAGATCTGTAGGGCTAAATGCCTCCCCTTTGCCATTATTATCCGGCGGAGCGTCGGTAATTACCTTATTCCCCGATTTTAAGTGCGTTTGCTCTGTTCGTAAGCCGCCGTGATAAAAACCCTTCATCGATGCCATATGGAACAACTTTTTACGTTATATTTTTCGTTATAGAATTAATTAAAGCTTAAATTTATCTGAAAGTTTCTTAGGATCAGGATGAAGGGTTTCCAAAAGTTTTCCGCCTTTTTAGTTTTTTTTGCCTCGTTTGCATTGAACCTTAATGCGCAAACGCAGGACAGTTACGATTACCAGAGCGAGTTCACCTGGGGTATCAACAAGAACACCTACGGTGGTTTGATCGGTGGCTTTGTGTTTAAAAAAGCACGCAAACTGAACGACCGCATCCTCGAAACCTTCGGCCTGGAGATCATGAACGTAAAACATCCCCAGGAAGTCCGCCAGAATTCCCTACAAACCGGAAATTTTTTCATTTACGGAAAGAGCAACTATCTGTATGCCCTACGCTTTCAATATGGCCGTGACCTGATCCTGTTCAAAAAAGCGCCTCAGCAAGGCGTTGAAATCAAAGGTGTTTTTGCGGTAGGTCCTACAATTGGTATTGTTGCACCTTATTACATCGAGCGCGCCGCTGACGGACAAAGTTATATCACCATTCGCGAACAATACAATCCCAGCATAGTTTCTGATGAGATCTATGGCCCCGGGCGTTTGTTTGAAGGTTTGTCAGAATCAAAAATTAAACTGGGTGCCAACCTCAAGGCTGCGATGAATTTCGAATTAGGAACGATTAAAAGCCAAGTAACAGGTTTCGAAGCTGGCTTTCTTCTGGATGCCTATACCGGTAAGATCGTGATGGTTCCCACAGCAGAGAATTACGCAGTATATCCCACGTTTTTCTTTACACTCTTCTACGGAGGACGTAAATAAGTATTTCATTTAACAACAAATCCGAGGGCTAATCCGCCGATAATTATTAATGGCGATGGCAATTTTGTGAATGCCAGCAAACAAAATGTGAGTATGGTGATTCCGAAATTCATGATCGTATTTTCCAGAGGCTGGAATAGAATGACTGCCGACGCCGCCACCAGACCGGCACTCGCTGCCGTGATCCCCTCGAGCGATGCCCGCACCGCCCTAAATTGTTTGAAGCTCTCCCAAAACCGAATGACAAAGAAGATGAGGAACGTGCCGGGCAAAAATATTCCTAACGCCGACATCAAGGCGCCCAGAATTTCTCCACCAACACCAAACCTGCGTGATGACAACGCGCCGATGTAGGAACTAAACGAAAATACAGGGCCCGGAATGGCTTGTGCTACCGCATAGCCGGAGAGAAATTCGTTAGGCGTGATCGGACTGTGCAGCGGCTTGGGAGCGTACTGTTGTTTGATCTTTGTCTTGATTTGCGCAACCTTATTTTCTGAGCCGTCACTAGCCTCAACAAATTCGGTGTACAACAGCGGCGCCAGCACCTGGCCTCCGCCAAAAACAAGGCTACCGTTACGGTAAAAATTCTCGAACAACTTAACAGGAAGCGCTTTTGTAATTCCACCGAGCAAGGCCGCAAAGATCAACACCCCGGCCCACAGTGAAAAGTTCGACCAATCAACGACCAGCTTTTGTTTTTGTTCTTTGGGTTGCGCCCGAAACTTCAGGGCGGTGACCAGGCCTGCGCCCAATAATATCGCCGGAAAAATAAACGGCGTTTGGAAGAGGTAAGAAAGTACGGCAGCGGTGATCATTAACACCACCCCTGTTTTGGTCTTCACAGTTTTTTGCGTAATCATCCATGCACCGTAGCTTACAAAACCAACGGCCATGGGCTGTATAAAACGAGTGAATTCGATCGACCAGTGCTTCTGTTGAATATTGCTCATCACGATCGCCGCAGTGGTCATGAGAGAAACTGCGGGCATGATCCAGACCAATAGCGTGAGATAAGCGAGATTCGGACCACCAATCCTAAAACCGATAGCCGTTAGTGTTTGCGTAGACGCGGGGCCAGGAAGGATCTGGCAGAGCGAATTGATCTCCATCAGGTCCTCTTCTGTGAGATACTTCCTTTTGCTCACTAAGATCTTTTGAAAATGGGCTAAGTGGGCTTGTGGGCCTCCGAATGTTGTGAGTGCCAGGATCAAAACATCCTTCAAAAAAATATAATATCTGACGCGCTGGAACAAAAAAGTTTATGCTTGCTGAAACATTATTTTTTCTTAAGGCCGATTTCGGCAAGTCGTTGATCCAGAAATTCACCTGCTGAAATATCGCTCCACTGCTTTGGATTTTCTGTGTCAACACAGTTAGGCAATGCCGCCAGGCTCATCTCCGAGCGCGGATGCATGAAGAAAGGAATTGAATAGCGTGGCGTGTTCATCAGGTGTCGTGGCGGATTGACCACGCGATGTATCGTTGATTTTAGTTTTTTGTTGGTTAGCCGTTCGAGCATGTCGCCGACATTCACAACAAGCTGCTCTGGCAATGCCGTGATCGGGATCCATTTTCCATCGCGTCTCAAAACTTGCAAACCATCAGCACTGGCTCCCATCAGCAAAGTAATCAAATTAATATCGCCATGTTCGGCGGCGCGCACGGCGTCTGCAGGTACGGCATCGGGATTCTCTATCGGATAATAATGGATAGGCCGTAAAATGCTGTTGCCTTTTTTGATCTTATCGTCAAAATAATTTTCAGGAAGATTAAGGTAAATGGCGATGGCGCGCAGCATGTGCATACCTGTCTTCTCCAGAGCTTGATATACCTCCACGCTTATTTTCTCCAGTTCGGGAACCTCGCTGGGCCAAATATTTGCCGGATATCCTTCCAGTTTCAATTCGCTTTCAGAAAGTTCCTGGCCAACGTGAAAGAACTCTTTCAAGTCACCGGTGTTACGGCCTTTTGCGTGCTCTTTTCCCTTGCCAATGTATCCACGCTGACCGGCCAGCTCAGGACGTTCGTACTTTTTCTTGACCTCGTCTGGCAGCGCAAAAAATTTCTTGATGGCCGTATATAATCTTTGCTGCATATCATCCGTCAAAAAATGGTTCTTGACGGCAACGAAACCAATATTATGATAGGCTGCTCCAAGTTCAGCTACGAACTTGTCTTTCCGGGCTTTATCACCCGAGTAAAAATTCGCCAAGTCCAGCGAGGGAATTTCCTCATATAGTATTTCTTTCATAATCCGGGAGACGTTAGTTGCTTACTGCAAGCTAAATAAATTTTGGTTAACTTTAACGGCTCCCTAAGCCCCACTAAAAAGCGTAAATTCCAAATTATCAATCTTATAGTATGAAAACTTCCCGAAGAAAATTTATTCAACGCTCTCTTCAGACGGCGGTTGCTACAACGTTAGGCACTTCTTTGATTGCACGCGCTGCTCAACCGGAAAAAATTGCTGAGGAAATTGGAGGCGCACTGCAGTTCTCGCAGATCACGCTGCCGTATAGCTATGCAGCATTAGAACCTAACATCGACGCCACAACAATGGAGATCCACTACAGCAAGCACCACGCAGCATACATCAAAAATGTCAATGATGCCATTGCTGCAGAAAGCTTAAGCTTTTCATCCGAAAAAGATTTTTTTGCCAACGCATCCAAGCTGTCAATGAAAGCCAGGAATAACGGAGGCGGTGCCTGGAATCATAATTTCTTTTGGCAGATTATGAAGCCCAATGGTGGTGCGCCATCGGGTAAGATACTAGACGCGATCAACGGTTCTTTCGGTTCTTTCGATAAATTCAAAGAGCAATTCACGCAAGCCGCCATGACACGTTTTGGTTCGGGGTGGGCTTGGCTCGTTCAAGATAATGGAAAGCTGAAGATCGGCTCAACAGCCAACCAGGACAATCCCATGATGGACAATGGGGATCTGAAAGGAACTCCGCTTCTGGGCATTGACGTATGGGAACACGCCTATTATCTG
>JBMOKS010000434.1:3117-12075 GCA_049324355.1 Bacteroidota bacterium | reverse complement strand
GATAGCGGCAGGAGTCATACACCGAAGTCATTTTCAATTGCGTGGGCGCAGCACATCCCGGAGGGTAACGGCAGGAATCCAAGCGGACGATCGCCTCGAAATCTTCCAGCGAAACCGACAGCACCATATTTTTCAATTGACCCAGCTTCTTTTGAGAAATCGATAACTGGTAGCCATTCGGGATCTTGTCGTAAGCTTTGTGAACTTCTTTCAGATATGAGCGATAAAAATTCGAAAGCGCATTAAAATCCTTCGTATCGAGCTTCAATTCCTGACCTAGCAGGTTCTCACGCGACGAATCGCTGTAATAGATAGCCAAATCAAAATCATTCTTTGACAGTCCAGAAGAGCGCTTCACGGGATAAATATTCAACACAATATCGTCGCCGCCATTTTTCTTGAACAGCTTGATCATTTTATCGTGGGGAATAACACGCTCTATTTTGTAAGAATCTTTTCCGATCGGTTCCACGATCGCAGAAGAACCTTTGGCGGCGCTTCCCAGGTAGAGCACCACCACGGCGATCACTACGGCAATAATGCCAGCGGCGAACAGTTTTTTTGAGGTTTTCATGAGCTTGAGGGTTTTATTAGAAATTTCAGGTCAACACTGGTGCAAGTTAAGCAGCATACCAACGTCCAGGCCAGCCTATTAACTCCTGATTCATTCCCCTTTTTTTCCGCTCTTCACCCCCGAAAAAAGGGGGCCCCAATTTCTGAAAGAATGCTTCAAAGCAGTCATTTCCAGCCTGGCTTATGCTGTTACTTCGATTTTTGGTTATCAGTTTAGTCAAAAAACCCTTATAGAAAAAGCCAAGGTTAAAGTCAGCTCGGCACAAATCACCAAACTGCTGACTCAACACCGGACCTGATTTCTAAAACAAATTTTTTTGTTCCAGGCCTAAAGCGAATTTGGGCATTGGCAGCGTTGAGCTCGAATATAATGATGGATAAAAAATAGGGTAAAACAAACGTAGTTGACGCTAAAAAATAAAGACCTTCCATTTCAGTTTTTTCTTCCGATGAACCTGATCACACTGCCTTGTCCTACATGATACTTTCCTTCATCCAATGAGATCGTTTCTTCACAAAGGGCTAATATTTCAAAATCGCTGAAGTCGGTTATTATTTCGTTTTCGTCATACAGCACATCGATATCGGTTGGCCCGCCAACGCCAGGATTGCTCACGCGGTATGCAAGGTGTTTTTTACTGAATGCTTCGAAGATCATGATACCACCTGGTTTCAGATATGGTTTTAGTTTCGTATGAAACTCCGATTTTTTGTTTGCCGGGAAGTGCGCATATATAAGAGCAACAGCATCGAAAGCTGCGGGTTCAAAGTCAAGGTCACTAAAATCACCGACGATGTACTCGATCGAAACATTTCTCTCCTTTGCAAGCTGCAGCGTTTTGATCTTCCCTTCATTGCTGAGATCAAACGAAGTTACTGCCCACCCTAGCTCCGCAGCAAATACACCGTTTCTGCCCTCTCCATCGGCAGGCAACAATATTCGGCCAGGTTTCAGTTTTAAAATCCATTCTCTAAAAAAGACGTTGGGTTCTTTACCAAAAGCAAACTCGGCGTCTTTATACCTTAGGTTCCATTTCTGTTTTTCATTTTCATGCATAGCTCTGTTCTCTGGTTTTCAGGCAAAACTAATCTTTCAAGTTATTCGCGTGGTAGGACAAAACCGTAGTTCAATAGCACTTATCTGAAACTGTGTGTATGATTTATTATACGCAGGAGTGATTCATTTACAAAATTGCCAGGTTATAGACGGTTGACAAAATCGATGGCAGGCTGCAGATAGTCTTTCTTGAAATTTTCTTCCCATGTACTATATTCACCCATTGTGAGCATATCGGAGCTCGGGAAATTCTTATTTTCATCGGGGAACAACTTTTTATCAGCCATAGATTTTGATGTGGGCGTCATAGGCTTGTTTGGCTTCGATTCATCAAAATGTGGATCGCGCCCCGCGCCGATGGCACTATTTTTTATACCATCGCCGGGCTTAAGGTTATACGGCGACGCATTTAAGGCCGTCAAAACTTCTTCTGAATTTGAGCCGTGTTTTTTTATAAGGTTCATAATGGCCTGGTGGTACGAGGGATCGTTGGCTGCAACACCAAGTTTGGCTGGGTCGCCAAAATCACGCTTGGGAACCGTTAGTGCCTCAATCAAAGTATCGATTCGTGCCTGCTTTCCGGAGCCGATTATTTCGCGAATGCTATCCCATGGAACCCGGTGAGCCATGTGTATAGCGATAGCCCTACGCGCGTCGTTAGCCTGCTTCACTATTTCTATTGATTTCTCTCGCATTTTTTTCACATAACCTGGAAACCTTGGGCGCTTGGGTGAAGACCTAGCCGCTTTTGTAGGTTTTTGATTCTTGGTTTTTCCTGGCTGCTTGGTAATCTGAACCCTTTGAACCGGGGGACTTTGGTTGGCACAGCATGGCGATGATTTGTTTGCAATAGCCGTCCACTGCGCAGCGCGTAATACCTGAGGGCTATTGGTGACGAGCCTGCGAATCTCTGTCGCCGAAGCAGCCTCCGGGCGATGGTCTTCAACCTGAAATGACCCACCGCGATCTTTACGGAATTCCTGACGCTGAACAGCTGACTGACGAGTGGTTAATTGCTCCATTAGTACTTAATAGCAATTAATCGGAATTGTTACCTAGTTAAAGCTTGCTTTTTTATGAAGAATGACCAACTCTGCTATCACTTTCATCAGCGTGCCCCAAAAAAAGAGGTCTGCCGATACCGGACAGACCTCATGAGAACAGTGTTGTGGGAAACTAATTCGGAATAAAATTCCAACCCAACGAAATCAAAAAGACTCTGCTTTTCACGGGCTCACCGTTGGCTGCATTGTTAATGTCTTTTATCCCAAGATTGTAACGAACGTCAAGTCCTAAGCCAAAGCCGAAGTCGTATCCAGCACCTAACGAAACTGAAGTATCACTCTTTTTATAGTAGTCTTTAATGTCTTCAGAGCCACTGGCAAAGAACGTGTCGTATTGACGTTCACCGTCGAGAAGAAAGCCAAACTGAGGACCTGCCTGGAGATTCAACCCTGCGATCGGGTAGAACTTGAACATCACGGGTACGCTTAAGTATGTAAAGCTTTCCTGTGCCGTTCCGAAGAGTGTGCTTTGAATGTCGTTGTTTTGTGTGAACAAAAGGAATTCGGGCTGAATGCCTACTTTACCAAATTTTCCTCGCAAAAATAAACCGGCATGAAATCCTGTTCTGGAATCGTATGAAGCCTCCGGGTCGTCTACATTTAAAGTTGTGAGATTCAGTCCGCCTTTAATTCCGAAGCCTGTCTCCTGACTGAACGCGCTGGTGAAGATGATCGATAAAGAAAAACAAATAAATAACTTTCTCATGTTTTTAAATTTTGTTGGTTCTTTATCTTAGACAACAATTCTACGTAACCATTTAAAAAGTCAGGGGAGCGATTAAATGCCTAAAAAATCCTTGAACGGTTGTGTCACCAACACTGAGTTTAATGACACACAGGTTTAGCTTTCCTTTGAGAAAGTGTGATTATTTGCCTTTTCTTACATCCACAGATCCTTATCGCTGTTCATCGAAACGAGGAAATATTTCCGCAATCCCGCAATCTTACCTTTAGAGCCGCTTTGATATCAAGGGGGAACGATATTCGTGGTTTACTTATCCGACTTAAATAAAACAGGCAAAAACACAATGGAAATTACGTTGCGAGTGCTTTGTCTTGAGGACGATGAAGAAGATTATGATTTCACCAAAGAGATTTTAGAAAATGCAGGATTTTCGCTGACGAGCTTGCGGGTACACACCCGCGAATCGTTTATCCAGGCCTTACCCGCCTTCAAACCGGATGTGATTCTTTCCGATCACGCACTACCGATGTTTGATTCCACAGAGGCATTGGTCATTGCCAAAGCCAATTACCCGGACATACCGTTTATTCTTGTTACCGGCGCGATGTCGGATGAATTTGCTGTGAAGTCACTTAAACTTGGTGCCGACGACTACGTGCTCAAATCCAGCATGGCTAGACTTCCCAGTGTGATAGAAAATGCTTTAAAGCAGAAAGACGCCGAGCGTGCAAAACGAAAGGCAGCAAAAGAGCTGGCAAAACGCAACGACGAGCTGTCGAAGATCAATCGCGAGCTTGACAGTTTTGTTTACAGCGTCTCCCATAACCTAAGGGCACCATTGATGTCAGTTCTCGGCCTTGTTAACCTTGCCAAACAAGAAAAAGATTTTAGCAGTCTGGCTACTTACCTCCAAATGATGGAGCAAAGTATTCTTAAACTTGACACAACTTTAAAGGACATTCTTGAATATTCCAGAAACGCACGCCAGGATGTTAAACAAGAACTTGTTGATTTTAGCAAAATCCTGGATGAAAATCTTCAGAAGATGCAGTTCATGCCTGGGTTCAAAGACATCGAAAAAATTGTCGAAATAAAGTCTGATTCAATTTTTTACGCCGATGAGTACAGGCTCTCGGTCATCTTCAACAACCTGATCTCGAATTCGATCAAGTACGCCGATCGTACGAAAGAGAAAAATAAGATCTATATCTCCATCAGGGCTGACGAAAAAAAGGCTGTCATCGAATTTTCTGATAATGGCATAGGCATAAGTAAAGAACTTCAACCCCGAATTTTCGACATGTTCTTCCGCGCCACCCAATCCAAGGAGGGCGCCGGTCTAGGTCTCTACATCGTTCGTGAAGCTATAGAAATGTTGAACGGCACTATTCGAATTGAGTCCGAGCTTGGCGAGGGAACCCGTTTTCTAGTTGAAATTCCTAATGGGCTTGAACAGAAAACGGAGGAGATCAAATCTATGCTGGTGGACCGGGGGTAGGTGGCAATATTGTGTTCCTGAAGGGGCCGCGCCGAACTTAAATCGTTGCATACCACCTTGATGTTTCGTAAGTTTAGTCATGGCGCATCGTACCTCCCCGATAGTTGCTTTGCTGGTTTTTCTCCAACTTAGCCTACAGGCGCAATTCACCGTGTTCGATAGCCTGGAAGCTGTGCTCGAAAAACGTCTTAGCGATGATTCAACAGAAGTCAATATTCTGAATCAACAAGCCTTTGATACCTATAATCGCTACCCCGAAGAAGCCCTTCGATTCGCTTACAAAGCACGCATCATTGCCGAAAAAATTTCATACACAAAAGGAGTAGCCGAAGCCTATCGGCAAATAGGTCTTGTGCTATGGTCGCAGGGCAATTATGGCAGCGCCCTTGAAATCTTATTTAAGGGACTTAAATTGGTAGAAGGCGATCCAAAAGCAAAACAGAATGAAGCCGATATACTTGGAAACATTGGCCTTGTTTACAATAGCTTGTCTGACTATACACAGGCGCGTGATTTCTTAAATCGCTCAATAGCACTTCAGCGCATTTTGAAGAACACGCTGCGCGAAGCAGCGATGTTGAATAACATTGGAGACTCATATCGTTTTCAGGGCGATTTTGCCAATGCGCTGGCGATCTACAGGCAAGCTCTGAAATTGAGGATCAGGAGTGGTAATCTCGGACCACAGGGAGTGAACATGCGGAACATCGGAAATGTGCACGAGGGTATGGGAAATTTTGACTCTGCCTTCCTATATTATCACGAGAGCCTGCATATCTCGCAAACGACAAACGATCGCCGCGGTGTTGGGCTCGTAAAACAAGCCTTGGCTTCAGCACATTTCAAATTAAAACAATATGACCTGGCCAAGAAATTTGCCTCCGAAAGCCTTCGTGAAGCCACCGAAGATAATCTCAAAGCGATCTTACGCGATAGCTACAAACTGTTGTGGCAGATTGCGGAAGCGGAAAACAACCCACGTGAAGCATTGAGGTACTATAAACTTTTCTCGGTTTATAGAGATAGTGTTGAAAACGTAAAAGCCTCATCGCTTACCTCGACTGTAAGGCTCAATCACGAGATACAAAAAAAACAATCGGAAATAGACTACTTAAAAAAGGACAGCGAACTACGCAATGCACGCAATGCACGCAATATTGCTATACTTATTATAGTCATCCTAGCGGTGATCATGCTGGCGTTTTTGTATTTCCGGCAAAAATCCATCAACGCCATACTCTCGCGAAAAAACAAGGAGATTGAGGAACATGAAAAAGAAGTGGAGATCAAGAATAAAGAATTGCTGGCCCTGAATGCAGAGAAAAATAACTTAATAGGAATTGTAGCCCATGACCTGAAAAATCCCTTAAATCAGATCAAGGGACTTCTATCAATTGTTAAAATGTCTGTTGATTCACAAAATCCCGAAGTGATGGGCTGCATGGAAACCATGGATAACACCGCCACCCGGCTCAATAAAATGATATCGAGGATACTGGATGTAGAAGCTATTGAGTCGAAAAAACTCAACCTCGCCTTTCAGTACGTCGACCTTTCGACGTTGTTGCACAATTTGGTAGACCGCTGGACGGCCTCGGCACGCCAAAAGAATATTGAGATTCATTCTCGCCTCGAGCATCAGGCCTTGGTGAAGATCGACCCGGGCTACGCCGAGCAGGTTTTTGAAAATCTGCTTTCTAATGCCATTAAATTCTCACCCGCACACCGGAGCATATATCTAACACTCACCCACTGCGACCATCACGTTATATTCGAGATCCGCGATGAGGGACCGGGCTTGACCGACGATGATAAAAAGAAACTTTTTAACCGGTACGAAAAACTGAGCGCCCGTCCTACCGCTAATGAGCCGTCTACAGGCCTTGGACTGTCGATTGTTAAAAAGTTCGTCGAAGCTATGAACGGAAAGATCTGGTGCGAAAGCACAACAGGTAAAGGTGCAGCCTTTTACGTATCGTTTCCCCAGCAAGCAGTTGAAGCGATTTCTTAGCCCGGAAGGATCTGGCGCTGGGGTTCCAACTAAAATAAACTTCAGGGCTGAACATCGCAGCCCTTCAGGAAAGTCACATACTTTATTTGCTCCTTTTCCAAAAATTAGTACCTTCAGACATACGAGCCCATCGTTGTCCAGGTAGTGAATCTGGCCATGGTGGGCATTTTTTATACGTCGATCCTCAAATGCTAAACATGACAAACCCTGCGTTCAATGTCAGGAGCGCCATACCAGGATTCATTTTATTATGGACCTGTTGTCTGAGCATTACATCGCTGCTATTTTTTTCCTGCTCACAAAAAAAACCGATAACAGCTGATTCGAAGCTGAGTCATGTCAATATCAATTTGTCGGAAACACTAGACGCCAAAAAAGATAATTCAATTATCGTAAACGTAGCTTATGATCGTTATCACAAGAAAAGCAAAAGCTACCGTGGATTTTCAATCCAAAGTTTGGTCGACAGCATTATTCAAAAAAATAGATTTGACACCGCCAGCGCTTACATCCAATTCGAATGTACCGACGGGTATAGACCCTCCCTGGCGTTGAAACAACTGTACCAAGGTGCCAATGGATTTCTTGTTTTCAAAGATTTCGATACGAACTGGCCTGATTCAATAAAACAAAAATTGGGTCCTTATTATCTGGTATGGGACAACGTAAAATCAGATGACTATCGTTTTACCTGGCCTTATGGCATTGTAAGTATCAGATTGCTCTATTTTGACGCATGGCCCACTGCCGATCTGAAAGAGGGCTTTGACCTTTTCAGGCGAAACTGTATGCAATGCCATTCTGTGAACGGCATCGGCGGGGTAGTTGGTCCTGAGTTCGCCTATCCCAGGAATATTACGTCGTATTGGAGCGAAGACAACCTGATCATGTTCGCAAAAGATCCTCGATCATTTAGATACAATAGCCAAATGCCACCTATCAGCTATCTAAGTGACACAGACTTAAAAAAAATCGTGAGGTATATAAAATCGGCAGCACCTAAACCCCCCAACCTTAACTGAAAAACTTATGAACATCGATGACTTTAAAGAATTATACAGCTTGATTGTTGGCACAATCAGCAGTATTGTGACGGTTCTTTTATTGGATAAGCTTGAACAGAAAATCCAGAACAAAAAGCTTACAACGGTTTTTACTGTAATTATTGTCAGCATATTCGTAGTAACAGCCAGTTTTTTACTCAACCAGCTCATTGATAACAGTAGCTATGTCAGGAAATTGTTTTCATCGAAGGACTTTGTAGAAGGCTGGTGGTACGAAGACAATAGCAAGCATAAGACGCTCATGAACATTGAGTACGTTGGCGGCGACCTCGTTGTGTATGGTGAAACATTCGACTCCACCGGTCATTGCTATGCCAATTTCAAGTCTATTGTCAGTGCCTACGAAAGCAGTAACTTCTTTTTTCAATACGCCTCCTACAACATCAGAAATGACGGTGTAGGTCAGGGATTTGATCAACTTCAGTTCAATAACCCACCCAGTAGTTATAAAGGTTTTGTCTATAGTTTTTCTCAGAAAAAATTCTTCCCCATTGAAGGATTCAAAGTCGACGACGCTACACTTTTGCAACACGATTTTTTCTCTAACGCCGACGTAAAAAAGACGTTCGTTCTGAACCTCTTCGCAAAGAAGAATACTATAACCGGTGTTAAAGAGGTTTCAAATGATTGAAAAAATAATACATGTATTTCACTTCGGACAGGCGCCCGACGACTCAATCTACTGGAATCGGATGTCTGACGAAACTAAAAACGTTTTATTACAGCAGATCGAACATAGGTTATATCAATTCGAAAGCGGGAAATTAGAGCCAGATATAAAAAAAATGATTGACCTCCTCAATCAGCACAAAATAGAATATCTACTCGTAGGCGGGTATGCTGTAGTGTATCATGGTCACCGAAGAAAAATGGGCGACTTCGACGTTTGGATCAATCCCAATAGCGGCTTGAAGCTTCTCGATGTTCTTGGTCAGTTCGGTATTGCGATAACTACTGTAACAGCGGAAGCTGTGGTAGCTCCGAACACTGTCGTTCAAATTGGTTT
>JBMOKS010000434.1:0-3107 GCA_049324355.1 Bacteroidota bacterium | reverse complement strand
CCTCCCAATCGAATCGATATTCTTTGTAATATCGTCGGATTGGATTTTGATGCATGCTATTCCACAAAAGTGATAGCCACGTTTAGCGGACTTCAGGTTTCTATCATCGGACTGTCGGAACTTAAAAAAATGAAGAAACTCGCTGCAAGAGAAAAAGACATAAAAGACCTCAAATTTTTCGACTTTAATTTTGCAATGGACCAGGACGACATTGGACGAAGAAAGAAGTAAGACCCTCAAAGAAAGGTTTTATCGCATGGTAAGACCGAAAACAATTCATCATTTGATCAGCGGCGTAGTAAAGATAAACTTATACGAAATCATATTACATTTATTATCTACCACGTTCCTGTGGTCAAGTATCATAAATTATCCTCAAGAAAGTAGCTTAAAGAAATGACCGAAGGATTTCACAACCTATGGCACGGGACGACTGGCGAATATGAAGTTCGTTATAATTCGGCAATTGCTTCTTACCCGTTTCTTCGATCATTAAGATCTTAAGTCGATTGGTTGACCTTTAGTTATCTTGGCTTAACGCCCTATCCCAATCTTTCCATACCGGTTCATACCCGTTTGCCAGAATCACGGAAGCCATTTCTGAAGGGGAACGTTCATCGTCAATTTCAAACTGCTCCAGCGACTGCACATCAACACTATATCCGCCGGGGTTTGTTTTCGATCCAGCACTCATCGATGTGGTACCCAGTTTAATTAGGCGGTCTCTAAATTTTTCCGTCTCCCGGGTTGAGATGGATATTTCAACGTCTTCATTCAGCAAGCGATAGGCACAAATCAGCTGCACCAGCTCCTTGTCGCTGATGTGAAGGCCAGAAATGTCTACACCTTCGGCAGGGCGGATACGCGGAAACGAAAGCGAATATTTTGTTCTCCAGTATTTTTTCTGCAAGTAGTCTAAATGAAGCGCACAGAAAAAGGAATCCGTTCTCCAATCGCTGAGCCCTAATAATACCCCTAAACCAATTTTGTGCACTCCAGCCTGACCAATTCTGTCGGGCGTTTGGAGTCGATAAAAAAAATTTGATTTTTTTCCCTTTGGATGAAAGTCTTTGTATTTCGCTTCATGGTAGGTTTCTTGATATACCAAAACGGAATATACGCCGGCCCGGTGTAACCTTTCATATTCATATTGCTCAAGTGGTTGCACTTCTATGGAAATGTTTGCAAAGTGAGACTTGATGGCATTGATCGTATTGATCAGGTAATCGGTATTGACAGTATGATTGGCCTCGCCTGTTACCAACAGTATATGATTGAAGCCGTGCTGCTTGATCGCCATAACTTCCTCAACTATTTCTGCCTCGGTAAGGGTTTTCCGTTTTATTTTATTGTCAAAGCTAAAACCGCAGTAGGTACAAATGTTGTTACACTCGTTGCTCAAATACATGGGCGCAAACAGCTGCATGGTTTTACCAAAACGTTTTTGTGTGAGCTGCTGACTGCGTTGCGCCATCTCCTCCAAATAAGGCGCTGCCGCCGGAGATATCAATGCCTTAAAATCTTCTAAATTGCGTTGTGAAGCCGCCAAGGCAACCTCGACATCGTCCGCCGATTTATTCAGGATAGAATCTTGTATTTCATTCCAGCGATGGTGCTGAAAAATATAGCTGAAATTTGTCATAATAGAAATTCAGTCAGCGGGCTTGAAGCAATTGCGCGATGAGTCTTTGCCGCCAACTTGCTTTCGAATGCCATGCGGCCTCCATGCACAGCAAGTTTGAATGCCTCGGCCATAGATGCAGAATCGCCCGCAATGGCGATGGCTGTATTCACGAGCACAGCATCTGCGCCGAGTTCCATAGCCAACGCTGCATCAGAAGGTGCGCCTATACCGGCATCAACGATTACCGGCACATTACTTTGTTCTATGATGATCTGAATAAAATCAATTGTCTTTAACCCCTTATTGCTACCAATGGGTGAACCCAGCGGCATCACGGCAGCGGTACCCACGTCTTCCAGGCGTTTACATAACACTGGGTCCGCATGAACATATGGCAACACCACAAATCCAAGTTTTGCCAATTCTTCTGTGGCGTTAAGCGTTTCAATCGGATCGGGCATCAGGTATTTCGGGTCGGGGTGGATTTCCAATTTTATCCAGGTTGTTTCTAATGCTTCCCTCGCCAGTTGAGCTGCAAACACGGCCTCTTTTGCAGTGCGCACGCCGGACGTGTTTGGCAATAGACTGAGGTGATCGTGTTTTAAATGCGACAACAGCGCATCAGTTTTCGTCTCTAGGTCAACACGTTTCAGCGCAACGGTAACCAGCTCTGAGCCTGATCTCAGAACAGCTTCCTCCATTTCCTTCGCCGAACCAAATTTTCCCGTGCCCAAAAACAAGCGGGAACTAAATGTTCTATTGGCTATTATCAACTGCTTCATATAATAAAGAATTAAACTGGAAAACTAATTTTTTTCGATCGGCGCTTTGTGTGATGACGCCACTCACAGCAATGCCCCATACACCTGTCTGCAAAATTGCCTTGGCGTCTTCCAGGACAATGCCTCCGATGGCGTATACAGGAATTTCAATTTTTCGCGCAACCAATTCACTCATGATTTTCCAGATTCCATTAAGCCCGAGAACCGGGCTCAGCTTTTCTTTGGTTCGTGTGAATCTAAATGGACCAAGGCCAATATAACTGCAACCTTCCTCATGTCGCCGCATTACATCATCCAGCGTATTGGCGGTGCCTCCTATTATTTTGTTTGCCCCTACAATTTTTTTGGCATCCGTTATTTTCATATCGTTTAAACCCAAATGTACGCC
This sequence comes from Bacteroidota bacterium, assembly GCA_049324355.1. GTDB lineage: Bacteria > Bacteroidota > Bacteroidia > Cytophagales > Cyclobacteriaceae > Chryseosolibacter. The sequence continues at coordinate 313 of JBMOKS010000434.1, read as the reverse complement.
GTGCGCATCTACTTCATGAGCTACCACTGGATGGTCATTAATGATCAGGATTGCCGAATAGGAGTCGCACAAATTTCTAATCTGTGCTGCCAACGGCATCAATACTTTTGGTTCGGGGTTCTTAAAACGCAATTGTATCCAATTGCATCCTGCATCCAATGCCGATTGAATATTGACGTGTTGTTCGTGGGCAGTGATTCCCTGCGATATGTATTGAAGTTTGCTAAACATAGTGATATCCCAACTTCGTTTTATTGCTTACCAGAAACCGTTCTACATATCGTTTTGCCTTTTTGCATGCGTCCGGTAAATC
>JBMOKS010000433.1:0-12107 GCA_049324355.1 Bacteroidota bacterium | reverse complement strand
GATGCTAGCGATCCACCCCATCTCGAATTTATTTCATCACGCACGTCCACACCGGCCATTTCACACGGTTGGTCAACGACTCGGTTATGCTTCCATTGAATAAATGCGATATTCCTCTTCTGCCGTGAGTGCCCATGGCAATGAGGTCGCCACCTACCGTCTCTGTAAAATTAATGATGCCTTCCCGCTCATTCACATCGTTAAATATGTGTGCGGTAAACGCTTTAAGTTTGAAACGATTAGCGTACACCCTCATTCGCGTTTGCATGTCGACATCCCGGTGAAAGAGCGCCGGCGAATTGATCCATACGAGATGAAGGTGTGCGCTAAAGAATTTTTGCAGCCTCGTTACTTGTTTGATGAGATCCTTCTGCTCATCCAATTCCGGCACATATGGAAAAACTATTCTTTTCACCTGGTCATTATGATACTCTTTGAGCACCATGACGGGCACAGTAGCAGTTCGAACAATTTTTTCTGCGTTCGATCCTACGACTATTTCCCGGATGCCACTGGCCCCATGTGATCCCATCACAATGATGTCGACATTTTTTTCGCGAGCATAATCAACGATCATTCTGGTAACGGCTCCGAAAATCACTTCTGTTTTTATCTTTACGCTGCCTGGTTTGTATTTTTTGACGAGTTTTTTGAAGTCTTTTTCTGCTTTGGCTTTCGTATCATCTATAAAGTCTTGTTCGATCGAAAGCACAGGCATAAGCAATGTATCGTGCAATACTGGCAGCTCTACTACAAAGATCAGGTAAAGCGTTCCCCTTGACCTCGTCGCCAAGCTCAACGCAAAACGATATGCATGGATGGCAGGTTTCGAAAAATCGCAAGGAACTAGAATTCTTTTCATAGCCAACTTTTAAGACAATAGGCGAAAATTAACATGCCATACCAACCGGCCTTACCAAGCAGCTATAACTTATGCTGAATAATATCTTAATTACATTTGCCAAGTCATGAACGCAGCCGTTATCTATCAAATAGCCAACTACTTCTTCTTTGCCTTTCACATAAGCCTCATTTTCTTCAACTTGTTTGGCTGGATTTCAAGCAAGTTGCGGAAATGGAACCTCGTGACGTTAAGTCTCACTGCTTTTTCCTGGTTTGTGCTGGGGATTTTTTACGGATTCGGATACTGCTTCTTAACGGACTGGCATTGGCAGGTTCGCGACAAACTGGGCTACCCGACAAAAAGTAATTCTTATATTCATTTTCTGATCACTGAAACTACAGGCATTTCAATCAATGAAAAACTTGTCGACACCATAACCGCCACTTCTTTCTTCATAGCTTTTGCGTTAAGTATTTACACCAACGTCTGGAGCAGAAAGCGGAGCATGCCTCATTCCTGACAGGTAAAGGCAAGGAGAAGCCTGAATTGTGTTGTCACCGCGGAGTCGATCGAAAGGGCGAAACAATTCACGTCGCAATCCGAAGTCACAATTCCGCAAGATCGCCCTGTGCCAGGTACTTTTTGATCTTTTCAACCTCTTCGAGCACTTTCTGTTGGCCATTCTCTGACTGCATCCAATTGCTTTTGTTGAAATCAAAATGCGGCGAATCATATGCGGCAATCCGCAATTGAATAAATGGAGGAGTGTGCTTACGCAGGGTCATCATACATCTGCGAGCATGGAAATTCTTCACAATGGCAGTGATCGTTTTGATGTTTACCAAACCGATTTCACGATCAATGATCTTCAACGAAAAAATCACGTTCTCCAAAGTATTTCTCGATTGATCTTCGATGAGAATGTCGCGCCGTGCGATGCCCAATGCAAGGGCTTCGCCGGCCATGGCTGCTCCCTCTACAATTCCCGTTTCCTCATTAAGACCGCCACTAACAATTATTCTTGGCACCAAACCTTTTTGATATAGGTCAGCCGCTTTTTCCACAGACCCTTTCCAGGCATTCCAGGTTCCGAATACCAGCGCGATGTCGGCCGGTTGATCATTGTCGTTGATAAATATGTAGGAAGTGATCTCTTCGATTGTCACGGCATTGTATGTGTTGAACGAAAGGAAGTTGTTAAGGTAAACGGACTGTGCCTTCACACGAAACACGCTTCAATTTTTTTTATCGTGCTTTAAAGTAAGTGAAAATTTAGTGATACATTGAAATATCAGCATCAATCATATGAGTCACTCCAGAAGGCAGTTCCTAAAAAAAATATCGGCTGGCAGCGCGGGGTTGGCGGTTGGCCCCTCTTTCAGTTGGGCAAATGCTTCTACACCGGCTTCCCTGCCCCGAATCAAGCTATCAATCTCCTCTTACTCCTATTGGCATTTTAAAGGAGAAAAATTCCCGATTGAAAAAGTGATCGACGAGGCAGCCAGGATCGGCGTGGAAGGTATCGACATTCTGCATCGCCAAATGGATGGCGAAGACAATGCTTACATACAAAAACTAAAACGCCATGCTTTTGTCAATGGGATCACATTTACCTGTCTTTCGATCCACCAAAGCTTTGTCTCGCCGGACAAGGAATTTCTGAGCAAAGAGATCGAGCATACAAAAAAATGTATCAAGCTTGCTGCAACCATGGGCATCCCTTGTCTGCGGCTGAACTCAGGACGATGGGGCACTATCAAATCATTTGATGAACTCATGAAGAACCGTGGTATTGAACCTATCTTACCGGGCTACACTGAAGACGATGGCTTCAAATGGTGCATCGACAGCATTCAACAATGCCTCCCAACTGCAGAACAATACGGTGTGCTCCTGGCACTTGAAAATCACTGGGGCCTATGTTCTACACCCGAAGGACAGCTTCGAATTAAAAAAGCCATCGACTCACCCTGGCTCGGCATCATGATGGATACCGGCAACTTCCTCGAAAATCCTTATGACAAACTCGACATGTTGGCACCTTATACCAGCTTCGTGCAGGCCAAAACATACTATGGCGGCGGCGAATGGTATAGCCTCGACCTGGATTATAAGCGCATCTTCAACATCTTGAGGAAAGTAAACTATCAAGGATACGTTTCGCTGGAGTTTGAAGGTAAAGAAGATCCCTTTATTGCAGTACCGAAGAGTATTGAGATGCTGAGGGAGTCAATGGGTTGATTGCCCTGCCTATGTGGAATCTGGATATAATTAAAATAATTAAGAAATTTTTTCCCTACTGCCTTTCTTCCTGACACAGGGTTGTCACGAGGTGGTGGTTTCTTTGAATAGTAATTGAAACAGACCTTATGCAACAGCTTACACTATTCAGCAACACAGTATCCCGAAGAAATCACCCCCACAAACGTGCACGCAAAAGCAGCCGTGAGACACCTGCCAGTGCACGCTGGGATCTTTGGAATCAGGAGACGGAATCGGAGAAGGAAATGGCCCTGTTTTTTCTCGACATCCGGAATTTCACACCCCTGGTGGAGAAACATCAAGCGCCTGATGTGATCCATATTGCGAAGAAGCTGTTCTCAACCTTTCAGAATATCATTCGAATCCACCGCGGGCGCATCATCGAAACTTCTGGTGATGGATTTTATGCAGCTTTCGGGCTCGATCGCGATGTTAAGGATGCCGTGAACGCGGCTGTATTTGCCGGTATGGCGATTTTGGAGACCCTGGAGGATCTGAACGAACGGTCTTTTGAAAAGAACCTTGGCCAGCGCATCGAAGTTGGCATCGGTGTTCACGTGGGTAAAGTAGCCACTGGCAACCTTCACTTAGGGGCTCACGACCATTTCGTCGTGATGGGCTATGCGGTGAATGTGGCCTCCCGGCTTCAGGCTGCCACCAAGGAGTTGAACAATAACTTTATTATATCATCGGCGGTTTACTAAGTATTGAACAATGCGAGCCTGACTAATGCACCGGTAACTGTCAATCTGAAAGGTGTAACCGAGCCCTGGGAAATTCATTTGATCGGCAAGCCTTACGTGGCGTCGTAGTGTTCGAAATGGCGCCCAATACAAGCCGGCGATAGGTTCGAAATCTGAAATCGATGCGTAGAACAGCTAAAATGACTTCTTTTTAAGAATTTAAAGGTAATACCTTGTAACCTATTTACGAAGTCACAGTATATCACTGTACTCAACCAAACCACGTGCTTTATGAGCCTGTTCAACCGCATCTCCGCCTTTTGCCTGGTTATATGCCTGGCATCTGTATCGGGTTTTTCGCAAAAAAACGACCCGAAACCCGATAAAAAAGAAAAGAAACAAATACAGTCGCTAAAAGAAGTCGAATCGGACGACGACCGCGAAGAAACTGGTCGGGCTGCCGGACTGGTAAAAATCGCAGGAGGATCGGCCCTTCGCGACATGGATATCGACATCGATATCGATGAAGACGCGCTGGAAAGTTCAATCGAATCAGCTATGAGGGCTGTTGAAGTAGCGCTTGAACAACTGGAAGTCCACCTCGACACCGATCATTTCAATAACATTGATATCCACATACCCGACTTCGATATCCATATCCCGGATATCGACATCGACGTACCAGCCATCGACATTGACATAGACCATGACTTCGATTGGGATGAAGACAACGATGGCGACCACGGCATGGATCGCGATGACGACGAAGACTGGGATCAAGGCGAGGATGATGACAAAATGTTGTGGAAAGAAAAATCGGCCCACGAACAGAAAGAAGGCGCGTTGAAGAGCAAGGACAAAGAAATGACGAATAAGGAGAAGTCTGAGAAAAAGGAAAAGTCTAAAGGGCTCAAGAAGATCGAGTAGGCTCAACCACGAATGAGGAATTTTACTATCCCTTGAAGTATGTCCGCTACGTCAAATAAAAATTTGCGTGTCACATAAAAAAATAAGGCCACCTTTCGGTGGCCTTCTCTTGCTTAAAACGAAACCTCAAACCTTAACGCAAAAGGTTTTGTTACTGATCCCACCAGAGTTTTGTGAGTAAATCGTCTGCAGGGAATGAAGCTTTATTCAATTCCTTTTCTATTTCAGGGTATGGGAATCTTCTGATGAACTTACCGTCTGTGCGCGGGGAGATCAGGTATGAAGGATATTTAAAATCATGTCTTCTGAGGTCGGTCCACGATTCAACACCCTGAATGTACATTGACTTGTATTTTTCCAGCATCACATCATCTAATGTTATGGTGGCACCTGTCTCAGCTCCGAAGGTCGCAACGTAGTCATCGGCCTGGTCGTCTGCCGAAGCCAACAGTGCGTCGATACCTACTTCAATGGCGTCGTCTCCGGCGAACTTTTCTTTATAGGCTTCGAGCTTGGTTTTCATTTTCGGCATCACATAATCCATATGAGCTTGAATGGCTGCGTTGTGAGCAGCAGCTGCACGGGTGGCTAAACCACCTTTTCGAAGCGCTGCTTCTGCTTCAATGAATTTCGCTTCTGCGGCCAGAAACACAGGCAATGAAGCATTCGCATCTGAATACATCATTCCCAAAGCCGACGCATAAATACCAATGGTAACCGGATCCCCAATTTCTTCACTGACGATCTCCAATACGGTAGTGTCTTTGCTTACACCTGCAAGGTCTGGTCTGAATTGTAATATCTGAATCTCCTGCGGTGTTCTCTTGGATGGGTCCTTGTGGATCACAACTTTTAATGGATAGAAATACGCAAACAAACGTGGGTCGTCGCTGTTCTTCAGGTCGCCCACAAAGCCGATAGATGAGTTGATGGTAGCATCTTTTTGTGCAGCCACATAAGGGTTCTGGTGATCGGTATTGCCAACATACAGCATCTCGATGTTAGTGCTGGTAGTCCAGCCTTCTGCGATGGCGGCATCGATCTCAGCGAGCGCGTTGGTGGCAGAGCCCACAGGGTCTTTCTTGCTCAGGTGATTGTAGTAACGGGCTTTGAGCAAATGCGCCAGCACAAGCCAGCGCTTGGCATCGTTGCCCAACAGAAAATCACCTTTCAGCTTGTAGCTGTCTTTCTTCAAATCTGTGATACCATCGCTAAGTAAGGTTTGTATAGTCTGATACAGTTGTTCCTGCGAGTCTAATCCAGGATAGATATTATCGCTTCCCTTCAACGCTTGTGAATATGGCATATCACCCATGGCATCGGTCAGTGCGCCAAGCGCCATAGCTTCCATCACCTTGCCCACGCCAACATAGTGTGCATAAGATACAGGTTTGGTTTTAACCTCTTCATACATTTTGTGGATATCGCGCAGACCGTCGTTGTACAGGTAGAATCCGCTGCCGCCGCCGGTGAAATCGTATACGTCTACCGAAGAGCGGCCGTCGCCGTTAGTGAGATATTGTGCAAACAACGATCCGCTGATGTTGTTGCCGTTGGCCACGAAATCGAACACCTGGTTCTGTGCATAAGTTAAGCGCATGCTCACGTCTATGCCGGTGGGTGTGTTGGTATCCTGGTTGATATCGTCCAGGTAGTCGTGGCAGCCCGTTATCACCGCCATGGCCAGCACAACTGCACACAACTTCTTGATAAATGTATTGCTAATCTTTTTCATTACTATCAATATTTAAGTGATCAGAATTTAAGTTTCAGCGTAGCTGCATAACTCTTGGTGCTCGGCAAGCTGTAGTAGTCGTAACCGCCGGTCACGTTACTGCCCGAACCAAACGAGTTGAATTCAGGATCTACACCGGAGTAGTTGGTCTTGTACCAGATGTTTCGACCTGCGATGGTCAGCTCGGCACCTTTGAAAGGTGTTTTGCTCAATAAACCGGCAGGTAGACTGTAGCTCAATGAGATGTCGCGAAGCCTTACCCATGATGCATCTTCTACAAGAATGCTTGTAATGGAGGTACCTAACCAGCGATAATACGTTCTGTCCAGTCTTACCGGAATATTGCTCACTTCTCCTGACGATTCAATAATACCGTCAAATACTTTGGTGACATTGTCTGCGCTGGTAGCGCTATAATATCTGTCTTTCGTGATGGCATCACGGCCGGAGTAGATCAGGTCGCCGCGGGTGCCATTCACCAGGTCGCCGCCGTTCTTGATGTCTAACAAAGCGCTAAGAGTAAAGCCTTTAAAGCGGAAGGTATTGGTGATGCCTAAAGTAAAGTTAGGATTCATGTTTCCAAGCGGAACATAATCGGCTGTAGGCAGCGGTCTGCCGGCGTCACTCAACAACACATTGCCATTGGCATCGCGCTTGTAGTCAGGGCCAGTGATCACACCGTAAGGCTGACCTTTCTTGGCTACGATTGTCATCGGACCAGGATAGCCAATAGAGGCAACTGTGTATTCGTTACCAAACTGCTCGCTCACCTCCACCACTTTGTTTCTGTTGCGGGTGAAGTTAAAAGCAGCGTCCCAATGGAAATCGCCGGCGCTGATCACGTCGTTGAACGATAACATTACCTCCAGACCTCTGTTACGAATGTTTCCACCGTTGGTTAGCAGGGTGGTGTATCCTGAAGAACCGGTGATAGGCGCACTCACAATCTGGTTGATGGTAGACCGGTTGTAGAACGCGGCATCTAGTCCGATCTTCCCATCGAAGAATTGCAAGTCGGCGCCTATCTCCCACTCCAATGTCTTTTCGTTTTTCAGGTTTTTGTCGATCAGCGAATTCATTACCGAAGCGCGCGGATTGTTGAAGATGCTGTTAGACAAGAATGTTTTTTCAATGATACGCTCGGCAAACGTGTCATTGCCCACAGTAGCCACCGAAGCTCTGATCTTGGCAAAGGAAACTTTCGGCAGATCCACCAACTCCGACAAAATGAAACCTACGTTGGTAGACCAGTACCAGTAACCTCTGTTCTGGCGGGGCAGTGTCGATGTAAGGTCGTAACGAGCCGTACCACTAATGTTCAGGTATTGTTTGTACGACAACGTAGCATCGGCATAGTAACCGAATTTGCGCTGCTGATAATCGTCAGTAAAATATTCTTCTTTCGCTTTGGCCAGGTTACTCATGTCGCGAAAACCTTTAATAAGCAGCGAGTCGCCATACGCATAGCGGTTCGTGTAGTTTCTTCCATAGTAGTTGAAGCCTATCATACCGCTGAGCTCTAGGTCCGCGCTAAGGTCTTTGGTGCCACGCAAAATCACGTCCATGTTATAATCCAACTGATTTGTTCTGCTTTCCCACATAGCGCCGAGCCCTTCGTTATAAGGCTTGGCGTCGATAGCCCAAATGCCTAAACCTTTTTCCCGGTAATAATCTTCAATGGTATTTCTGAAGTCAGCGCCAACACGATACGACAGGCCGATAGCATCGGTGATCTTATAGTCGGCGTTCATATTTCCTATAAAACGGTTTACGGAAGTGTTTGTATTGTTTTCCTTCACCAGCTGCATCGGGTGATTACTATACAGGTTAGGGAATGTATGCTTGCCCTGCTCATCATAATAAGGAGCTCTCACATCTACCCAAGGCGCAACACAATACAATGCATTGACGAGACCTGAATAACCGATACGTGGATTGTGCGCATTAGAGAAAGTGTAATTGATAGCTCCGCCGATCTTCAACTTGTCTGTGAGATTGTTTGCCCCATTAAAAGAGAACGAATGACGCTCATATTCTGAATCAGGGATAGTACCTTTTTGCTTGAAGTTCGTGTAGCCGGTATAGAAATTGCCAGCCGCAGATTTACCACTTATACCAACGCCGGTCTCGTCTGTATTTCCGGTGTTCCAGAAACGATCCACGTTATCATAGTGTAATGTTGGCAATTGTGCTGCAGGATCAAAGCCCCAGGGGTTTGCTCCCCACGCAGCTTGTTGATCATAGCGCGGTCCCCAACTGCCCGAGGTATACACCCTGTTTCCTGATGAGCCGAGGTCGTAGCCCCAGTACACGTCCGGAAGTTGAGTAACCTTATCGACCGAGTGCGAAACTTTCAAGTCGATACCGAAATTCTGAGTATTGTTGGATCCATCCTTGGTGGTGATGATGATTGCACCATTCTGTGCGCGTGAGCCATACAATGCCGTAGCAGAAGCTCCTTTCAACACCGTGATCGATGCAACATCGTTGGGGTTGATGTCCATGGTACCGTCTGACGACACATAGTCAGTATCATTGAAGTTACCGCCGGAAATGACCGGCACACCATTTACAACATAGAGTGGCCTGTTGTTATTCAGCGACGACATGCCACGAATAACTACCGAGGGCGTAGAACCCGGCGCGCTGCTGGAGTTCACGATCTGAATGCCAGCCACTTTTCCGTTGATCGCGCTGAGCAAGTTACCCTGGCTGGTAGCCTGTATTTTGTCGGCATTCAACTCCTGAACGGCGTATCCGAGTTTGGCCTTCTCTTTAGAAATACCAAGCGCCGTTACTACTACCTCAGATAGCTGCGTAACATCAGGAAGCATGCCTACATCTATGGTTGTGCGGGTGCCAACAGCTACTTCCTGATTTTGATAACCGATAAAAGAAAAAACGAGTACGGTGCTTTGGTCAGGTACCTGAATCTCATATGTGCCTGTAGACGCGTCGGAGATCGTACCTTTCGTGGTGCCCTTGATGACCACAGATACTCCCGGGAGCACCGCATTGTCATCCTGCGATATTACTTTTCCTGTCACGCGGATCTGCGCCATCGCTTGCCCTGCCAGGAGAAGTAAAAAGGTTAAGTAAAAAAGTTTCTTCATAACTGGAATAGTTTGGTTAAGGTGTAATGGGATCATCGCTGCGAGCAAATACAGCAACGCTTATATAAAAGTAGCTGAGCTAAGTTTTTAGCATCAGCACTTTGTTAACCTCTTTAGGTATCTTGTTAGCATAGTGTGAAAATGAAAGAAACACCGCAACGGATGTGTACCACTAGATGGAGTATGAAAGTGACACTAACTAATATTCATTAGCTTATAAAAAATTCATCTTCGTCGTTATATGAAAATATGCGGGAAATATTTGGCCGGATAATATGATACTGGTGTGTGACAATAAAATCGAAAAATCGGTTCTGATCCCTATTTCATCTTCGACATCTTCAACAGCAGTGGCGTATCTGCGAGTATAAAAAACACCGATCCGCCTGTGCTCTTAACGAAGATCTGCATGAGGTTCTCATTCGGAGGGCCAATGATAACTGCAGACGTCTTTGCGTCGAACAACCATTTCTTGTTGTTGACAAATTTTAATCCGTCTAACACCGAGGGGCTTTCTTTTGGGAATTGAAGCGTGAACAAACCATCCGACTTGAATGAAAACTTTGAATTCACAAATCCTTTTTTTAGCACTTCGAATGCTGGTTTCTCTTTGGCATCCATCGGAACATCTAAAACCGTGACAGAATCACAACTCCATTCACCGACCATATCCTCCTGACTGAAAGATTGCGCATAAATAAAATTGAAGCTAATAAGGAAAAGGATTGTTAATAGAGTTTTCATTTGCTGTCTTTTGTATTTGATCCTGATATTATCACTGAACTTCTTCCATCGCTCCTATGACGAATTTGAAGGTTCCTCAAGGTCGATATAGGTTCCCGTAGATCCAGCTCATGCGAACCAGCCGAAAGGATGACAGACTTTGGTTATGAGCGCAATGGGATCTCCGGCACCGCGAATGTGAAGGGTAACAATATATATAACAAGTCATCGTCACCCATGCACTGATCTCAACGCACAAGGCCATCCATATGCAAGCCCCAGGGTGGGTCTGTGAAGTCGATTACCGCATTGATTTTCACAAACTGATCGATCAACTCACCCCTCTTCCCCGTCAGTGCGGCTGCGCGAATGTGTCGTTCAGGTCAACCTTGGTTTTTAGTGGTCTTACATCCCAACACATATCGGTGGCCTTGTTCGTAAAGCTAATCAAGATTTAGTTAAACCCTTCTTGTGAAAAATTATTGCTTACCTTTACGGTTTACCCGGCAAATCGTTATGAATGTGAGAGATTGGCTTGCTCTTTTCTTGTGTTGTTTGACATTTCTTTTATCCCCGGTCTTATTGCCAGCTCAAAATGGGATGTTTGCAGAAGCATTTGAAGAATTTTCAGCCAGCAGACTTTGGGAATTCGAAGAAATCGAGATCGATTGGAAGCTAGAGGGTATGCTTCAGGCAGACCTAAACGAAGGTCTGAATAATTTGCTCGAAAATAATCCGTTACAAGCTGAAGCAAGTCTCAATACCGTAATAAGCAAAGACTCTGGCGTATGGCAAGCCTATTATTATCGTGCCGCTGCGCGTAAGCAACTCAAAAAATTTACTTCGGCGCAACGCGATATGCAGCGCTCGCTCAAACTTCACAGCGACTTCTATGAAGGATATGTTGAGTTGGCCAAGATACTTCACTTACAAAATAAGTATGAAGAAAGTGAAAAAGCGATAAAAAGGGCGATCAAACTTGATCCTTCTAAAGGAACTGCATATTATCTCAGAGGCGACATTAATCTTTCGCAAAACGAGGTTAAGAGTGCGATCAATAACTATAGGGACTGTCTCGCTGCAGATAGTCTCTATCATGACGCGCGCATCAAACTGGCCTTGCTCGATCTCCTGTCTAAGAAAGATCAATCACGTGCTCTAAAACATCTCAACCAGGTGCTCGTCTACGATTCTCTTCAGAAGACGGCGCTGCTATTCAGAAGCCTGCTTGTTGCCGATAAGGATAAAAAGCAATCCATACGTGATCTCACCAATCTTATTCGTGTTAGCCCAGAGAATCTGATGGCTTACTATTACAGAGGTGTATTGTCGACCGAATTGGAAAATTACGATCAGGCGTTTCCGGATTTTCAGAAAGTGATCAAAGTCACATCCGCCAGCGACAACAATTTTGTGGGCCAGCAAACCTGGATTGATAAAAAGATCGACCTTCAAAATGCAGGAGCTTATACGCTCACACGGGTATACGGCCTACCAGAAGGCGATGGACTCAAGCTGAAACAAGCTTTTTGCCTGATCATAACAGAAGCTTTTGATAAGAGCATAGCAATCATCGATAAGATCCCCGATGTTGAAAATGAACCGCTGGCATTGTACCTGAAAGCCGTGGCGCATGAGCACAAAGGCGATCATAACAAAGCCCTGCAGCTATACCATGGTGCATTGGCACTAGACAATGAAATTGCCGATGCGCACAAAAAGAGAGCGATATACGCCCAGGAGCTAAAGCTTTGGGGTGAATCGATAAAAGATCTGAATGAAGTGTTACGTTTAACGCCCGATGCTTACATTATTCATCG
>JBMOKS010000432.1:7525-12215 GCA_049324355.1 Bacteroidota bacterium | reverse complement strand
CGGATAGCTACCCGCGAACAAGCCGATGATGGCAACCAACGAAAACATCAGGGCCAGCATAAATCCATCCACTCTCAACGATAGCTGTTTTCCAGATAGGTCATTAAATAGTGGAAGATTGAGCAAAGAAAGCAAGAATCCCATAGCCATGGCAAAGACGGTAATGATCATCGCCTCACCCACAAACTGAAAGATCAGTTGTCTTCTTACGGCACCCACTACCTTCCGGATGCCCACTTCTTTAGCACGTTTCATAGACCGGCCAACAGACAAGGTGACGAAATTGATACAGGCAACGATCAAAATCAGCAAGGCAATGGCCGAAAGTATGTACGAGTATTTAGGATCGCTTACAGGCGCTAGAGCCGGCGGAAAACTTGTGTCAAGATGAATGGATGTCAGGGGTTGAAGGCCCACAAAATACTTACTCTTCTCGTAATCATCGCCCAACAGTGGTTTGAAGATTGAGGAGAATTTTGCTTGTACTTTTTGAACGTCAACACCTTCTCTCAGCAGGATATAAGTTTCAGGGTTGATATTGAACCATGCGGAAGTCAAGATCCGCTCATTATACAATTTCGGATAATTGAGGTCGGAGATCACTATAGCGAAACGGATGCTCGAATTTATAGGCGGGTCTTTTAAAACAGCCTTCACTTCAAAGTCTTCAAACGCTTCACCTATCTGAATGGCGATTGTTTTACCAACAGCTTCGGCGCCGCCGAAAAATTTCTTCGCCGACGTCTCTGTTAGCAAAACAGCGGACTGGGTATTTAACGCCGACTCCCGCTCACCTGAAATTACTTCGAAGTCGAATACTTTGAGAAAATCTGTCCCGGCGACCGTCACGGTTTCAGAAAACAGATCGTTGCCAACTTTCACTTGCGGCGCAATGTTGTTGATCCTCACCATACTTTCAACTTCCTGCAGATTATCTTTCAGCGCCGGCCCCATAGGAAAGGGTGTGCTGGTATCGAAGAATTTTTGATTCACTCCCCAATCTTCTATGGCATAGGCTCTGTAAATACGATCGGCGCGGGCATGAAAACGATCGAAAGTCCATTCGTCTTTTACAAACAGAACGATGAGCAGGCAACAGGCGACACCCAGACTCAAACCGATTACGTTGATAAACGTGTGGGCCTTGCTGCGCCATAAGGAACGAAAGGCGATTTTTAAGTAATTTCTGATCATGGGGGAAGGTTGAAAATTGATTTTTATTAAAGATGCCCACCAACCAGCAATTCCTGAAACCGATTAGCATCATCCATCCTGTTGATGCATTGAACTGTCAAAAAGTTGTAACGAGTAAATTACTTCACACAAGCATCTAGGCCTTCATTCAAAGCCATCATAAGGCCTGAAAGCCAGCGCCTTTAGCCTAAAATTCGGTATTTCATGCTCCATTTTATACCTCAAACTGCGGAAGGCATATTTTTTTTTCTTCTCATGTATTGATCTAAACATAGAGTCATTAATCTAAATATGAAGTGTATGAGGAAATTTTTATCACGATCAATTTTGATCGGGCTTTTATTCATCTCCTTTTGGGTATCGGCTCAGGACAGAACAGTGACAGGCAGAGTGACAGATGATATGGGGGAGCCTCTCCCTGGCGTAAACGTCTTAGTGAAAGGTACACCCACCGGCACCGTGACTGACGTAGACGGAAGATACGACCTGACTGTTCCGGAAGGCAGCGACATATTGGTATTTTCTTTTATCGGATTACAAACCCAGGAAATCACTATCAACGGCAGAACTTCGGTTGACATTCAAATGGTGGCCGACGTGCAACAGCTAACCGAGGTGGTAGTGACAGCGCAGGGCATAGAGCGAACAAAAAACGAGTTGCCTTATGCCGCTCAAAAAGTGACCGGCGACGATGTGAGCCGCTCGCGCGACCCCAACTTTGTGAATGCACTTTCCGGAAAGGTATCGGGTATTCAGATCACCCGAAATAACGGCATTGGCGCTTCCACCAATGTGGTGATCAGAGGTTCAAAATCTTTAACAGGTAGCAACCAGGCACTGTTTATTGTAGACGGCGTGCCCATCGACAACTCCAACACCAATTCAACCAACCAGGTTACCGGTCGCGGCGGGTACGATTATGGAAATTATGCTGCCGATATTAATCCCGATGATGTTGAATCTATCAACGTTCTAAAAGGCGCAGCTGCGACCGCGCTTTACGGATCGCGCGCTGCCAACGGTGTGATCATGATCACGACTAAAAAAGGAGGAAAGAAAGGTCTTGGTGTAACGCTGAATACAGGTGTTACCTTTGGTTTTATCGACAAAAGCACTTTTGCCACTTACCAGAAACAGTACGGTGGCGGCTATGGCAGATACTATGAATCACCCGACGGCTACTTTCTCTTCCGTGATATTAATGGCGACGGGCAGGAAGACCTGGTGGCGCCAATGAGTGAAGACGCCTCGTATGGCGCAGCCTTTGATCCTGCATTAGAAGTTTATCAATGGTCGGCATTTGATCCTACTTCGCCCTATTATCAGCAACCTCGTCCGTGGGTAGCGGCTGAAAACGATCCGCTGGAATTTTTTGAAAACCCTGTGTCAACAGCCAACAGTATTATGCTCGATGCCGGCGGTGATAAGGGTTATTTTAAATTAGGATACACCCGCAACGATGAAGAGGGATTGTTGCCCAACAGCCGGGTGACCAAGGATTTTGTAAACTTCGGAGCTTCGTTCAATGTGACGGAGAGACTAACGGCAGCAGCGAGCATCAACTTCACCGGAATACAGGGCAAAGGACGCTATGGTACCGGTTATGACGATAAGAACATGGCCACGAATTTCCGGCAGTGGTGGCAGACCAACGTCGATATCAGTGAACTTAAAGACGCCTATTTCAGGACCCGCCAGAACATCACCTGGAACTGGGCCGATCCAACTGATCTCGTTCCTATTTACTGGGACAATCCATATTGGACCCGCTATGAAAATTACGAAACTGACAGCCGCTCAAGATATTTCGGCAACGTTCGCCTGGATTACAAGCTTGCCGACTGGGTAAGTCTCATGGGACGCATATCACTGGATTCTTATGACGAAGTACAGGAAGAACGTATCGCCATAGGAAGTATCGGTGTACCGGCTTATACACGGTTCAACCGTTCCTTCCGCGAATATAACTACGACCTCATGTTGAATATCGATCACAAGATCAGCGAAGTTGTTACGTTGAAAGGCGTGCTGGGTACCAATATCCGGAGAACGACCATCCAATCGGTATTTGCTTCTACTAACGGGGGCCTGGTGGTTCCGCGATTGTATGCCTTGACCAACTCTCGTAATGCACTTACGCCACCGATAGAGCGATATTCAGATCTCGAAGTGGATGGTATCTTCGCAAGCGCCACGCTGGGTTTCCGAAATTTTATTTATTTAGATCTTGCTGCCCGTCGGGACGTAGCCTCCTCATTGCCAGAAGGAAATAACGCCTATTATTATCCCTCCATATCGACAAGCTTTGTGTTCTCTGAACTCCTGGGCGATAATCCATGGCTTACCAGCGCCAAGCTGAGAGTGAACTATGCGGAAGTTGGTAACACCGCTCCGACCAGCAGCTTAAAAGATTACTTCGACAAACCCGCTTCGTTTGGTGCGATACCATTGTTCTCCCGGACCGGCACAAAAAATAATCCGGACCTAAAACCCGAACGCACCAAGAGTTTTGAAACCGGATTGGAAATGGCTTTTGCAGACAACCGCGTCGGGTTCGATGTTACATACTACCGCCAGAACACGGTTGACCAGATCATTCCCGTAAGTATTTCGACGGCCACTGGCTTCAATTCCAAATTCATCAATGCCGGCAATGTAGAGAACCAGGGTGTGGAAATTTCCCTCTTCGGCAGTCCGATAAAGACAGATGACTTCAGCTGGAACATCAACGTGAACTGGACACGCAACCGAAATAAAGTAAAAGAACTTTTTGAAATTGATAATTTACAACTGGCCTCCATGCAAGGAGGGGTTTCGATCAACGCAGCGCTTGGCGAACCCTATGGCACCATTCGCGGATCAAACTTCGTGTACCATGAAAACGGCGAAAAGATCGTTGGTGCCAACGGATACTATTTGCAAAGCGCAACGTCCAATGAAATCATCGGAAACGTAAATCCCGATTGGATCGGTGGTATTACTAACACCCTTACGTTAAAAAATGTGAGTCTCAGTTTCCTGATTGATGCCAAACGTGGTGGCGACATTTTTTCACTTGACATGTACTACGGGCTTGCCACCGGTCTTTATCCTGAGACGGCCGGAACGAATGAATTCGGAACCAACGTGCGGGCTCCTATCGGCGATGGCGGGGGCGTTATCCTGGCTGGTGTGAAAGAAGACGGATCACCCAACGACGTTCGCGTGAGTGCAGTAAACTACGGACTATTCGGATACGTCAGGAATCCGGCTGCAGGATTTGTTTACGATGCCAGCTTCGTCAAACTGCGTGAGGCTTCGCTTACTTTCTCGTTCCCTGCCCATGTGATCGAAAATCTCAGGCCATTCAGAGGTATCGACATTTCGGTGATCGGCAGAAATCTTTGGATCATTCATAAGAATCTACCCTATGCGGACCCTGAAGACAACATGAGCTCGGGCAATATTCAGGGATACCAGGTGGGCTCTATTCCCAACACCCGTAACATCGGATTTA
>JBMOKS010000432.1:0-7515 GCA_049324355.1 Bacteroidota bacterium | reverse complement strand
GGATTTAATGTGAGACTTCGCTTCTAAACACCATCACCATGAAAAAGTTACTTTCAATATATATCATCCTGTTTATATTCACGGCTTGTGGCGATCTGCTCGACCGGAACGAAGACCCCAAGCGTGCCACGCAAGCGCCAGCAGCAACACTCTTTTCTAATGCCCAGAAAAACCTGGTGGATATTATGACAACGCCCAACGTGAACTCTAATATCTTTCGCTTGCTTGCGCAACAATGGACAGAAACCACTTACACCGACGAAAGCCGGTTTGATTTAAGTACGCGCAACATTCCACAAAATTTCTGGAATGCGTTATATCGTGATGTGCTTGGAGACCTTAAAGAGGCCAAGACTGCCATCGAAAACGCCGACCCTACCTTCACAGACCCCGTTGTGAATCAAAATCAATGGGCAATAACCGAGGTGGTGGAAGTATACACTTACTTCGTGCTGGTGAGCACCTTTGGCAATATACCTTATTCTGAAGCCATCGACGTTGAAAACGTTTTCCCGCGTTATGAAGACGCTAAGACCATTCACTACGATCTCATCGCGAGGCTCGATCAGACGTTGACTCAACTCGATCCTGCCGGAGAAAGTTTCGGAGAAGCCGACCTGATCTATGGCGGAGACGTAGAGAAGTGGATAAAATTTAACAACACATTAAAGTTGAAACTGGGCATGATGATAGCCGACGTTGATCCAACAACCGCTCGCACTGTGGTGGAACAGGCTGCGCCCAATGTGATCAATTCAAACGACGACAATGCCGTGTTCAGTTACCTGGATGCTCCCCCGAATACAAACCCTATCTGGGTGAACCTCGTGCAAAGCGGCCGCAAGGATTTCGTCGCTGCAAACACCCTGGTCGATGTTATGAATACACTGGAAGATCCACGACGGGACAAATATTTTACAACGATCACCGAGTTTGAAGACGACGGCGAAACCCCCAAAGGCACCGTCTTTATCGGCGGCATTTACGGTAGCAGTAATAACTATGCGTCGTTCTCAAAACCTGCCGATGCGATCACAGCCCCGTCTTTCGAAGCATTGCTGATGGATTATTCAGAAACTGAATTTTTCCTCGCGGAGGCAGCAGAACGTGGTATGAATGTGGGCGGCACGGCACAAGAGCATTATAACAATGCCATCACAGCATCGATTACCTACTGGGGAGGATCGGAAGACGAAGCTGCTGAATATCTTGCCAATCCCGCGGTGGCTTACGCCACGGCAGAAGGTGACTTCAGGCAGAAGATCGGTGTTCAAAAATGGATCGCGTTATTTAATCGCGGTTTCGAAGCTTGGACGGAATGGAGGCGACTGGACTATCCAGCGCTAACCATGCCCGAAGACCCTATCGCCGACATGCCGATTCGCTACACCTATCCTGTGAACGAGCAGAACCTTAACACCCAAAATTATAACGAGGCGGCGGCTGCAATCGGTGGAGATCTGGTTACCACGCCTTTATTCTGGGATGTTACACCCAGCATCATCAATTAACCTTATACAAAGCCCGGTTCGAAAAGCCGGGCTTTTTCACCGGTTGCGGAGGTACAATTTTTTAACACAGTAAAGCAAAATATTCATCGCATATGAAATATTTGCTGACACCGAGAAACAACAATATCAGCGAATCGCCATCCTGCGAAAATAATGCTGAGAAAATAAAACCTTTTGTGCAAAGCCTTTACGAAGTTTCGATTAGCGCGAGTTATTTTTCCTGGCAGCATACTTTTTTCCCCGCTTTTTATCTTTTGACCTTTAACACGTTTACCTTCACTTCTCACTAGTGCGCATTACGCCGCTTAGAATATACATTAAACAGCTGTTTCAAATTCGTTTTTAGTTTACTTTTGAAGCGTCAACAATACTTTCCATGAACCTGTATCAGCTGGACAAAAATGCAGATGATGATTTTCTTCAGGGTATACCCGTCATTTGTAAAGTTGCCGTAAGCGCGGCGGAGTACGCCAGCGGTAAGTTGACAGAAGGAGAAAAAATTGTGATTCGACTCTCCAATGGCGCGAAGTATATGGGAAGGATCAACAGCTTTCACTACATTGTTTTAAAAGACCGGATGGTAGGCGACCTTGAGATCGTCAGGGTATATGCAACAAAGTCACCTGGAAATTGAAGAGAACCATCGATGAAAAAGATCTCCGCCGGAATGTTAATGTGTCGCTGGAATGCAGCTGATCTCGAATTTTTTTTGGTTCATCCCGGTGGGCCATTCTTCACCAACAAAGAAACGGGTGTTTGGAGCATCCCCAAAGGATTTCCGGAAGGCGATGAAGATCTGTTGATTACTGCACAGCGCGAGTTTACCGAAGAGACTGGATTAAGTCCTCAACCTCCGTTTGAGCCACTCGGATCAATTCGGCAGAAAGGAGGCAAGCTGGTGCATGCCTGGACGTTTATAGGGTCCTGGAATCCTCAGGAGGGAATTAAATGCAACACCTTTCAGTTGGAGTGGCCGCCGCGTTCCGGAAAGAGGCGTGAATTTCCGGAAGTAGATAAAGCTAGGTGGGCGAATTACGAAACAGCCTCCACACTCATCATCGCCGAACAATTGCCCTTGCTGGAAAAAGCAAAAGACATTCACACCAGTATTCACGATAACACCGAAAACTTTTAAAAATTAAGAGAGCCCGCTTGCGCAGACTCTCTCATAAAGGAGGAACAAAACGAAAATCTGTTAATAGTCGTCTGTTGTGGTCTGTTATTCTTTAATGTATACCTTACCCGAATCAACACGGCGACCGGCTTTGAAGACATTATAAATATACAACCCGCCCTGACCGACTGTGCTCGCATAAGTTTCTGCCGACCACGGTCCGGAATAGATCTTCTCGCCTCTGTCATTGAACACCACGACCGTACAATCTTTCAGGTCTGACGTTTCGCTCAGGTTGTATTGTTGGCGTTCCAACAGAGTTTTATTTTCTACCGCAAATTCCGTTTCTTCTGTGGGCGCAATTTCGCCGGCCCTGCGGGCTGAGGAAGTCGCTCCATCTTTAACAGTTACAGTGGCGTAGTCATAAGCCTGCAGGCCTTTGTTGTCGGTCACGGCCAATTTAAACACATAGGTTCCTGGCTGAAGATTGGTGATCGTAATAGAAGGCGAAGAAGTGTTCGAGATTGTGGCCACGGGCCCCGAATATTTCGACCATAAGTACTTGGAAATGGTGCCATCGCTGTCGGAGCCCGATCCGTTCAGGTTAACCGAACCCGGCAATGTTACGCTCTTGTCTGGTCCGGCGTAAGCAACGGGTGGATGACTTACAGTAACGGTTACAAAGTCGGTGTCGATCGCACCTTTATTATCGGTAACCGTTAGCTTAAAAACGTACGTTCCACTCACCAGGTCGCTAAGTTTTACTGAGGGCCTGTCTTCATATACCATATTGCAGATGGGACCTGAAGATTTTGTCCAGGCATACTTCGATATGGTTCCATCGGGGTCGTTGCCTGAACCTGATAGCGTAGTAGCATCTACCGGCAGCCGGATAAGTTTGTCGCCGCCGGCATTGGCCACGGGAGATACGTTCGTTGACGACTTCACCGTAACCGTAACATTATCAGATTTGGAAGCACCATCGTTGTCTTTGACCGTTAGTTTAAAACTATAACTTCCTTCAACAAGGCCCGACGCCTGCAGGTCAGCCGTATTGGTGCCGCTAAGGGTCGCTGCTCCGCCCGAAACCTTACTCCACGAATAAGATGCAATGGTTCCGTCGCTATCAGAGGCTGTACCGTGCATGGAGCACGCGTTAGTTGGCAACGTAATAGTTTTATCAGATCCTGCGCTCACCGTCGGCGCTATGTTACCGGTCTGCACAGTAACTTTTACATCATCAGTATCCGTTGCACCGTCATTGTCGGTAACCTTCAACCGGAAAGTATACGTACCGGCGATGAGCGCCGAAACTGTAATGCTCGGTGAACCTTTACCAGTGGTTGTGGCAGTGGATGGGCCACTCACCTGCGACCAAGCATAGCTCGTAATTGTTCCGTCGCCATCAGTGGCCGAGCCCTGTATGGTAGCACTATTGGCTGGTAATATCTTAGTGATATCGGAACCAGCATGAGCAACAGGTGCCTGGTTTGAAGGAGTACTTCCCTTACTGAACGACAACATCCAGCTCAGCAGGTTGGATTCATTATAAGCTTTGTCCCAAATAATGTGACCCAGGTCAGGATAGATAGTAACTTTTGCCAGAGGATTGGGTTTAGGACTGCACGCGTTGATGGCATTGATCATTTTGGTTGTAACCGTGTAGTTCACTACGGCATCGGCATCGCCATGAAATGCCCACACCGGTAAATTCACAGCGGCAATATCGCAAGCCTCAGAGGGGGTATTACGGTTTCCACAAATTGGCGCTATGGCAGCGAAGGTTGCTGGATAAGCATTACCGGTTGTCCACACGCCACCACCACCGAGACTGAGTCCTGTAAGGTAAACTCTGTTTTCGTCGATACGCAGATATTTTTTACAATGATTCAATACATCTATCACGTAATCGGCGGGCCAATTGCTGTAACAATTTTTCAATTGGGGAGAGATCAATATAAAGGAATATTGCTTTCCCTGTTTTACATATTTTGGCAACCCAACATTGGCTACATTTAAAACAGAACTTTGAAGTATGGAAAAATCATTTGTATCGGGACCTCTTTCTTTAACGCCATGAAGGGAGATAACAACGGGGTATTTATTGGAATTGCTGCCATAGTCGGCAGGTAAATACTCCAGGTATCCGGTACCGGATGTTGTTATTTTAACGGTTTGCTGTGCTAAAGTGCCGGAGAATATAAACATCAACAGGATCACTAGCGAGGGGTTCAGGATTTTGAATTTCATCATTGTATCAAAAAAAATTTTACCGCAGAGCGTCCTGTGATAAGAAACTCGCTCTACGCTTGTGTGGATGGGAGGTTATTAAATTTAGCGCAGTATAGACAAGGAATAAAGTGCTGTCAATTTTTCATGGGCTCCTTGATTTTGAAATTTATTGCTGCTTCACACCACGTACAATAACTATTGTCGCCAGACAACTTCGGTCGCTTTCAAATCAGGCACGAAATAAAAACTTTTATCAACATTGTCTACTGCACGATAGATGAGTTCACGGTCGTTTCGAGGATCGAACGTAATTTGCAGTTCAATCTTTGCTGCTATCTATCATTCGTGCAGAGATGAAACTCAACCGACCTTAACTATTGGCATCCAAGCGGAAAAAAATTCCACATGTACGTTACAATCTGCAGTCTGCCATCCAGACATCATCCTGTAACAAGCAGCAATAAAAAAAGCCCATCAGACATTTGACTGACGGGCGAACCTGTAAACAAACAACTCCCTACCTAATCAACTCAGGTTTTATCTTCACAGCGTCTTGCTGGTGACGCGGAATTACTTAACATTTAATAGTTGCGTACGAACTGCTAGCGGGTATAATCAAAACAACAAGGGCTTCAAGTCGTTGCCAAATCCGGTAGCCTTAATCGCAAGACAAATATCGTATGACAAAAACCAATAATTTAATTAGATATGAATCAGAGGGTATTCAGGTAAGAAATATTTTAATCGGCGAATTTTTCCAGCTGCAACGGTGTGACCGCATCAACCATGTGTTAAGTTTATTTCTTCTCAAATTTCCATTCCCTGATTTGCCGAGCGACCAGCCATTCAACTACTCCAATCGTCGGTTTCCGGTAACGACAGTTTTAGTGTCAGTGAGTCATTCAAGGTATTCGACGCTTGTTGGTGTAGCTAAGTGCATTAAAAGTAGCTTTTGCTTTTGATAACATTATTACAAAATACTTCGGAATGATTGGCCCTTCTTTCTGCACCGGCTTTGCCTTCACAGCACGCTTTAAGCCGCTTGCGTCGAGCCTTGCAGCTTCCTGAATATATTGCGTCAACACGCAATCGACACGCAGGCCGGATTTATTGGTGATCTTTCCGAAATGCGCCATGCATGGCCATCTTCTCTTCGACGACGTACCTGTCAAACTCGCGCCACTCCAGAAACAAAAAACAAAAGGCCCCTTAAAAGCTGCTGTGGTGTCCAAAATGAGAGGCTGGTGAAATCAGAAATTTAATTGAGTTTCATGTCCCGCGAAATTACCAGTTAGCAAAACCGTGTTGAGCATGGCGCGGAAGGCTACTGTTTAGGCAAACCCTTTTACTAAGAATTGAAGTTTGCGATGTTACAAATGACGAGTAGTATTAAAATGGAAGGCAAAAAAAAACAAGACGATGCCTTAGTGGCCCGATCTTATGGTGGACCACCAAGGGCATGTCTTTTACTTCGCACTATTCGTGTGTGGCCAGCGAAAGAGTTTCAAAATTCAGTCTTTCATCTTCGCGAGAATACACGTAGCTGTTGTGTTCTTTATTGAACTCAACTGACAGCTTCATGTTTTCTTTCAGGATCTTAATAACGCGATACACAGTGCTTTCAGAAATGTCTAATTTTTCTGCAAGCTCTTTAGGCGAACCGGTGGCTTTACGTCTGATCAATTGATCTGTTTTGAGGAGTCTTGTAATGTACTTTTCCATAGTTGAGTGTTAGATAGTTGTCTTTTTTTATTTGATAAATATAGGCTGACACAATATTTATTGCTGCTTAACTCACTTGCGTGGCAATACCTTGCGCTGCAGTGGGCTTGTCATCCGACCAAGGAGACACCCAGCCGAAACATATCCGTTGAGGCAACTTCATTACTTCTAATGATGGACCTTAACCCTATGTTCCGATACGCGTGCCTGCAATGACGAGAGCTTAGTTTGCTGTAGTTTAATTATATGCTGCAGGATGTCTACGGTATATCCACCGCTGCCATTCTCTCGGTGATGAGATTCGCCCTGGTTGTAGGCTTCCTCAGCCACTCGTTTATGCGGCATACGAAAACTTTTCAGCACGGTACATAGTTCGAGTATGGCTACCGCGGCTCTATAATTTTGCGGCGAAGGATCGTTTTTCAGATTTTCTTCCACGCGCGACAGTAACGACGGCTTTCCTTTGAAACGATGGTATATCTGCCGGATGAAATGCAGGTTATACGGAAGGTATCCCTCTTTGAAATCGGTATACAACTTATCCTGCAAATCGCAATTCCACAACAGGTGATCAAAAACAAACATTGGCATCTCTACCGCACCCGGCCCGATGTACGTTTTATTGTAGTCTACTTTAATTGGATCGTAGTAGAATCTAAGCTCATTGGCAAAAACTGCGGCCGATACATTTCTTTTTGCATGCACGATGCCATGCACCATGCTGTTCACCTTGTCGCGTAACTTCAGGCAGTTTAATTCAAAGTCGCTTCCATGAATATCCATTTCGTGCATTGCTTCCAAATGCGTTATCGATCCAATAAGGTCTGGCAGGGCAATTCTTACACTTTCCACCAGGCACATTTCATCCTGTAATCCGGTGTAGGTTCTTATCCGATTGCCGGGAGGATTCCAGATCGTGTAATGCAAGAGCGTATC
>JBMOKS010000431.1:0-12218 GCA_049324355.1 Bacteroidota bacterium | reverse complement strand
ATAGAATGCCATTTCAGGTTCGATCATCCAGAATTCCGCCAGATGTCGCGTGGTGTTTGAGTTCTCGGCGCGGAATGTCGGTCCAAAAGTATAGATCTCGCCCAGGGCCAGCGCATACGTTTCACCTTCCAGCTGACCGGACACGGTAAGATTTGTTTCGCGGCCAAAAAAATCTTCTTTAAAATTCACGCTTCCATCTTCGTTCACAGGAGGGTTCTTTGCATCGAGGGTGGTGACACGAAACATCGCGCCGGCTCCTTCGGCATCCGAGCCTGTGATCACAGGCGTGTGGATATAACAAAATCCTTTATCGTTAAAGAACTTATGTACTGCGAATGCCATGGCATGACGAATGCGCATGACGGCGCTGAATGTATTGGTTCGCGACCGGAGGTGTGCTATTTCGCGAAGAAATTCCAGAGAGTGTTTCTTGGGTTGAAGCGGATATTTCTCAACATCGCAGTCGCCCAGGATCTCCAGAGTTTTAACCTTTACTTCCACTGTTTGTCCTTTGGCGGGCGAAGCTATCAACTCGCCGGTAACTGAAACGCATGCACCAGTTGTGATCCGCTTTAAAAGAGACTCTTCTGTATTGGCGAAATCTACTACTGCCTGTATGTTCTGAATGGTGGAGCCATCGTTGATGGCAATAAACTGGTTGCTTCTAAAAGTTCTGACCCAGCCCTTTACGGTCACCAACTGGCCTTTGGGGGCGGTTTCGAGAAGATCTTTGATCTTGGTACGTTTCATATCTTGAAGATTAACCCTTACTGGTCTATCACCAGGTGAAAGGTTCGCAAAAAACGAAAAAACTTGGGGATTTTCATAGCTTGATTTTCAGGAAGATATCCTAAATCGACCCCTCGAGGCCGGGACTTTTCCCGACTTAAAAACGGTATAAAATTCTGCGAGTAGCCTGGATATTAATTTTATAAGTGACCCGAATTAATAACTTTGCAGTAGGAATTCATCCCAAAAGGGACTAAAAAAGCGGATTTTACGAACCCATGCAGAAACTTGGTTTAAGTCAGTCGCTACAACAGAAGCTGTCGCCACAGCAGATACAGTTTATCAAGCTGTTACAAGTGCCGACTGCCGAACTGGAAGCCAGGATCGAGGAGGAACTCGAAGTAAATCCCGCACTGGAAGAGGGGGAGGAGCAAGAAAAAGTTGAGGATAATAACCAGGACCAGACCGATGACGTGCCTGAATCATCGGGTAGCGAAGATGAGATCGATATCAAAGACTACCTGAGAGACGACGATTATAGCGGCTATAAAATGCAGGGCGACGGCGACGACGATGAGGATCGCGAAATGCCGATACCAATGGCTTCGTCTCTGCACGAGCAACTGATGAGCCAGCTTGATTTCCTGGGTCTGGAAGAACGCCAGTATATCATCGGCAGACAGCTGATCGGAAGCATTGAGGCCGACGGCTACATTCGCCGTGACCTTGAGGCTATCGTGAATGACCTGGCCTTCTCGCAAGCCATTGAGACCAACGTACAGGAAGTAGAGGTTGTTCTTAAGAAAATTCAAACCTTCGATCCGCCCGGCATCGCCGCACGCGACCTGCAGGAGTGTTTGCTGTTACAGTTAGATCGAATGGATAACGGTCACGATATCGATGTAGCTGTGGCTAAAAAGATCATCGCCGAGTGCTACGAAGAGTTTACCAAAAAACATTACCATAAGATACAGAAGAAGCTAGACACCGAAGACGACGACTTCGTGCGCGACGCCATGGAACTGATCGTGAAGCTGAACCCCAAGCCTGGCGGCGGTAGTGGAGCGTCGATGGTGAAGAATCAATATATCATTCCTGATTTTATTCTTACCAATAATAATGGCAAACTTGAGCTCGCGTTGAATAGCAGAAACGCTCCCGAGCTTCGTATCAGCCGGTCATATACCGAAATGTTCAAGGCCTACGACAAGAGCGATAAAAAGGATAAGAAACTCAAAGAAGCTGTCTCTTTCGTGAAACAGAAACTTGATGCCGCCAAGTGGTTTATTGATGCCATCAAGCAACGTCAGCAGACCTTGCTGCGAACGATGAAGGCTATCATTGATTTTCAATATGACTATTTCCTGGAGGGCGATGAGACCAAGTTGAAGCCAATGATCCTGAAAGATATTGCCAGCATGATCAACATGGACATCTCGACAGTGTCCAGGGTGGCCAGCAGCAAGGCTGTGCAGACTGATTTTGGAATTTTTCCTTTAAAATATTTCTTTTCAGAAGGTATTACGACCGATTCGGGCGAAGAGGTGAGTAGTCGTGAGGTTAAGCAGATCATCAAAGATATTATCGAAGGCGAAGATAAAGGCAAACCTTTTTCGGATGATAAGCTCGAAACCATTCTCAATGAAAAAGGCTACAACATTGCCAGGCGCACGGTAGCAAAGTATCGCGAACAACTTAACATACCGGTAGCGCGATTAAGAAAGGAGATCTAACGTGAATTTTCTGGCGCGCCTTGTTTCATATTTGTTTCATCCTTTGCTTATGGCTACGTATCTTTTCTCACTGCTCGCAGTGACGTTGCCCGCTGCCTTGGAACCCGTCTCGTCGTCGGGGCACCGCACTTTTATTTTTCTCATTTTTATCGTGACGTTTTTGCTACCGGTACTCACACTGGGAATATTCAAAACATTCGGCACCATCAGCACATTTGCCATGCCCGACCGCAAAGAACGGATCGTTCCATTTGTGTTCATCAGCGTGATCTATGCAGCCATCACGTATTTGTTTTTTTCGAGAACACGCATCAGCCTTCAGGACAACTTTTTGAAATTGATGATTGTCATCGACCTGTTGGTGATCACTGCGACGCTAGCCACCTTTGTGATAAAAATAAGCCTGCACAGCCTGGCCATCTGGGGTTTTATGGGAATTATCCTGATACTGAACAGGATCTTCGAGATGAATACATTATTCTACCCGTTGATCGTAGTGATCGTGCTCGCGGGTGTGATCATGTCTTCCCGGCTTTATCTGAACGTGCATACCTTGCGTGAGGTGATGTGGGGCAGCATATTGGGATTGTGCACGAGCATGTCGGCGATGGCCATCTTATTCTGAACCAAACGAACCTAATCATACGCACTATGAGCGACTTTAAATTCCTGAAATATTCCGTTGACAACGGGGTTGCCTCGATCACGTTGAACCGCCCTGAAGTTTACAACGCATTGAACGACGATATTACATACGAACTGCAAGATGCCCTGAAAGCCGTGGCGAAAGATGATGCCGTGCGCGTGGTGGTATTGACCGGAGAAGGTAAGGCGTTTTGCTCGGGGCAGGATCTGAAGGCTGCTTCCGGACAGGAGAAAAGGTCTTTTCTCGAGTCGCTGCATAAAAGGTATAACCCCATTATTCGCGCCATGCGTCATTTGCCCAAGCCGATCATTGGGCGTATCAATGGTGTAGCTGCCGGAGCCGGTTGTTCTTTGGCACTGGCTTGCGATATTACTGTGGCTGCAGAGGAAGCAACCTTGATCGAAGTTTTTATTAACATCGGCCTCGTTCCTGATTCTGGTTCGAGTTATTTTCTTCCCCGGCTGATTGGCCTGGCTAGATCTTTTGAAATGTGTAGTATGGGCTCGCGCATCAAAGCCAGCGAAGCTGCTGCTATGGGACTCATCAACAAGTCAGTACCTGCCGATCAACTCGATGCTGCAGTAAAAGAATACGCAAGTCACTACGCGCAGGCGCCGACCAAAGCTATCGGATTGATCAAAAAGATGCTGAATAAAGCCACCATATCTTCAGTAGATGAAATGCTGGATTACGAAGCTTATTGCCAGGAGATAGCCGGCAGCACGCACGATTACAAAGAGGGTGTGAAAGCATTTTTGGAGAAAAGAAAACCGGCGTTCCTTGGGCGATGAGCTGTAGGTCGAGGTTCGAAGTTAAAGTTCGCGACTGTCTTGTTTCGGGTTGTTTTTAACTTGAAACTAAGAACCTTGAACATTGAATTTTATCGCAATACACTTTTCGTTTTTACCAATACTTCCGAGCCTTCGGCGAGCATCACAGATTGGGGTTTTTCATGTGTGAGAAACCCGAATTCTCTTCCGTATACTTTTTCGAAATTCACCGCTACCTCGTAGCTGGTCACCGGATAAACCTGCCAGCTGGGATGTTCCACTTTGTATTCGGATGTTTTACGTTCGCCAATTCTGGTATAACCCCAATAATGTTCAAGGATAAATTCCTCATCCGAACCGGATTGAATAGCTGAAGCGGTTGATGATGCATGTGCCTGTAAAGTATGCCACTGTCCATATTTCCAGCGATATTCGATAGACCAGCGATTATTTTCCAAGGTCCATCGCCGTCTCATCGGCATGGTTACATAATTTTCTCCATAGATAGTTCGCGCAATAAATGTCAAGGCCGGCCGTGGAACGATCTCTTTGATAAATACTACGCCACGTTTCCATTCGGTTTGCTCTTGGTGTCGCACATAGAATCGCAAATTCACTTCCTCGAAATTGACATGGAAAGGGATCTTTACTCCAAACGCTCGAGTATTCAGAAACATAAATCCCACCAGGCTGACGTAACAAGCTCCATGGTGTAGGTCAAGTTCGGTGCGGTGGGGAATGTATTTCTTTAACAATGATGGATCGACCGGATAGTTGGCCATCACCAATTTTCGCCATTCACAAGAGAGGAAGTTGTTCATGGTCTATAAATTTTCGAGTTCCTGTTTCATATTAGCTCTCGCCTGACTTTCGTAACGGCTATACATTTCCCGCGTTTTGAAGATCCTCGGCATTTGAAGAAAATGTTTCAAAACTTTTTTTCGGCCCGGATTGTAGACCAGGCCGGGAAAAATCGAATACTCCTTCCGGATTTTTTTGCAGTAATCCTCATACATTGGCCAGTCGGCGCCTAAAATTGAAAGATCAGCATCGATAAAAATATCGGTATCGAAACCTCCAGTGGTGTTGTGAAGTTTGGTGGCGATGATCTGTTCATGACATCGTGTTATTTTCTGATCCGGATAGTTGATCGACCGAAGTCTTGAGACGGCCAGCTTCGCACTTTTTTCTTCGTTGTCACCTCTCAGTGGATTATAAACAGCATCGTGATAGAAAACCGAGAAAGTCAGTGTGTGCCAGTCTTCGATCTTGTTTCGATAAGGGGTCACCTGATCGAAAATATGTTGCAGATGAGACAAGGTGTGGTAATGACGCCTCTTGTGGGAATATGCCGTTTCCAGCTCCTGCCACCAGGCATCGCAAAGTTTTTTATCTGCCAGGTGCGACAAAATTGTTTCTTCGAACAGATCTCTTAACATAGTGCTTGCGAGGCTTAAGTTAATCGTTGTCAATCGAAAATCGTGAAAATTTCCCTGTCGAAATAAAAAGCCAGGTGCCTGAAAAAGACACCTGGCTCCGTGAGATCTGTCATGTCGTTTTTAGTCTTCCAATCCGATCATCATAAATGCTCCCCAGTAAATGGGCTCCGGATATTCAAGTCGAAGTTCCTTCTTTGCGTCGATGAAGCTGGTACGCAGGTTTCCGCTGTTGAGCCATTTCTGATAGAACTTGAGCATCAATTTTTGTGTGGCATCGTCGTCTACTTTAAACATACTCATGATCAGCACTTTTGCGCCCGCCACGAGGAAGGCGCGCTGTAAACCGTACACTCCTTCACCTGCCTCAAGGTCTCCTAAACCGGTTTCGCAAGCGCTGAGCACAACAAGGTCCGTTTTATCGAGGTTCAGACTCATGGCTTCGTAGGCGGTGAGAATACCGTTTTCCATGTTGTAGTTATAGTCTGTTTTGTCGAGCAAGTCGCCGGCGCCCTTTAACAACAATCCCGTTCGCATCAGCGGATTCTGCGTCAGCAAGGCTTCGCTGCCTTCCATTTCTTTTTCCATGGTCACTACCGGTGTGGGCCGATACAATCCATGAGTAGCAATATGGAATATTTTCGGACTGTTCAATTCTTTAATTTTTTCTTCTGCTGCCAATTTTTCAACATACTCAGTCGTGTTCCAGCCTTTTTGTTTCAACATAAATTGCAGCTGCGAAACTTCTTTTTCAGTTCCGGGGAGCGATGCAATCGGCTTTTCACCATCGGCGGAGGCGAGGTAGAATGTGGGGTTTCCGAACATCGACGCCGTATTTTCGTTCTGCGATGTTTTAGACTTTACCTTGTGCAAATAAATGTCTTTGGTGTTGCTCACGAGCACAATATTGGAATTGTCAATCACATAACGGCCGTCCGGCGAAGGAATGGCTTCCAGGTTGATCTGGTTGTAGATGCCGTCGGCGGAAAGGTAAACCGTGGAGGCCTGGCCGATCTCCTCGGATAATTGCTTCCAGTATGCACCGTAAGAGATGTTGTCGGTTATTTTTCCCGTGATGGCGTTGCGATAAAATTTAAAGTACCGGGTTTCCATTTTTTTACCGTCCTTCAGCATGATCGCTTTCGGCTTTGAAAAATCGTTTTTCATATACAGTGCCGCATAGATCACAGAGTCGGTAAAGGTGTGATTGAAGTAGCGATATCTAACCATCTCAACCGCTACCTCGTTTGGTTTCAGCGATTTTTTTACGTCTTCGAACGTGATACGTTTATTTTCAAAACTTTGGCTGAAGATCTCCGATTTCTGGCTGAGGTCTTTTTCCAAACGTTCAACCTCTTGTTGTAAGGCCGCCGGGTCAATTTCACTCTCGGTAAGTTGGGTTGGACTCATGGAGAGCGCCAATGTCAGCAACTCTTTCTTTTGGATCCAATTGTTATACTGTGACTTCAATTGTTCATCGGAACTTCCAAGGATACGCTCGCGGATTTTAATGGATGAACTCAGCAGCAAGGCCTTCGTAAGCAATTGGTAATTGTACACTTTTCCCGTCAGGTCTTTGAAATCTTCCAGGTTGCTGAAGGCAAGGGTATTATAGAATTCAAAATCACCTTTGATCGTATTCCAATATTTGGCCTTCTCCCGCTCGCTCAACGCGGGGAAATATTGTTTGATAAAGTTTTCATAGTTGGTCAGCGATTCTTCAACGAGGCGTTTGGATCGCTTGTAATCTTTCTCCATGTAATATACCTTGCTCAGCTTGGAAAGTACCTTCACATATTCAGGGTGTGTGGTGCTGAAGAATTTTTCGTACAAGTCTTTAGCCTTGTTGTAAAATTCCTCGGCTTTGCCATAATTCTTAAGTTGATAATAAACATCGCCGGTGAGGGTATAAATGCTGGCGGCGTTGATGTTGTTTTTCTTGCCGGTTTTCACCCTCCAAATACCCTCTGCAATGGTCAATGAATTGAATGCGATGTCAAATTTGCGCTCAGAGATGTAGAGTACGGCAACGTTTTTCAAGATCTCGGCATATTGTGGATTCTCTTTTCCAAGTTTATTGGCCATGATGTCGCGCGACTCGATCATCAGCTTTTCAATCTGCTGTTTGTCGTCGCCTTTGTAGAATTTGATCAGTGCCAGTTGAGATATAGACTTAGCGACCTCGATATGATTCCGTCCGAATTGTTTTTCCTGGCTGGCAATGGCCTTCAAAATATTGTCTTCTGCTTTGTCGAAGTCTCCGAGTGTATAATAAATATCGCCCAATAATTTCTGCGTGGGAGCCGATTTGGTAGAATTCTGTCCGTAAATGGTAACGGCAATGTGGTTGGCACGAATGGCGATACGTTCAGCTTCAGTATAATCACCCTTCGCCAGCAAAATCCGACCGCGGTCAACCAGCGGTTCGATGAGGCGTAGGGAATTGTTTCCGAAAAGACTTTCGTAGTCGGGAATCAGTTTATTGAGCAATCGGTCGGTCTCCGAATATCTTCCAAGCTGAATGAATAACGTGGAGAGTTCTTTCGCGGTAGAAAGTTCGTCGCCGATCTTCACGTCTGACTTGGAGATCAGTTTACGGGTTTGATCGAGATTCGCTTCGGCTTCATCGAACAGACCTTTGATACCGTAGAGCTTCGCTTGCGTTTCCAGCGCACTGATATAGGAGGGCCGCCACTCCACATAGTCGCGGCTACCCTTCAGCTCGATAATTTCAATCGCTTTTTTAACATCGCTTTCGGCTTGTTCGTATTCGCCGATTTTAAGTTCCAGCTTGGCGATGTTGTCAAATTCAATACCCAGCAAAATGTCGTCATTACCGAATTTGTAAGTGGCTGCATCCTTTGCCTGCTTCAACGTTTTTTCGGCGAGGTCATACTTGTCGGTCATTTCGTACCATTGGGCAAGGTGATTTAAGATGTTGATGAGATCCTTGTGCTGTTCGCCGATCTCTTTTACGAGAGTATTGTAATAGCTTTCCTGGTATATTTTTCCGGCCTGATCGATTTTGTTGGTGAAGTCGAGGAAGAAGTTGGCGAGGTGAACTCTGGCGAGATGATATTCGGGCGAGTTGTCGCCGCACAATTCTTTTTGAACCTCCACCAGTTGGTTTAAATAATTCTCGGCATTGGTATACCGCTTCTCGGTGATCGCCACTTCATAGAGGAATTCCAGAATGCGCGCCGTAGTACGATAGTATTTAGGAAGCGACTTTGAATTGAGCAGGGCCAATGCACTGCGTTCGAGATCTTTGGTCTTATCGCGCGACATCTTGGCGTCGAACTCTACCGCTTCCAGGTTAATGCGGTGTAGGCTTGTCTTGGGATAATTCTTTGAAATAACTTTATCATATTCCAGCTTCATGTTCAGGTATCTGGCGCGGTTGTCGTTCTTCAACAACAATTCAAGGTATGCGAGGTAAATATCATGCGCTAAAAAATTAGTGGGGCTTGTTCTTTTCTTCAGATCACTGAGCGTCCGGTCCAGTTCCAGTTCGGAGGGAAGTTCTTTGTTTCCGTTATCGATCAGCGCTTTGGCCCACAGATATTTGTATTCTACTTCAGCGAGGCTGGTTTCGCCAAGATATCTTCTTTTTCCTTTCAGCCAATTTTCGAGATCCTTGAATGCGGCTTCAACATCCGGATTTTCGATATTGGCCCCGGGAACAGAAATTCTTCCCTTTTTAGCGTAAGCGCTTCCGACAAGCGTTTTCAGCCGCACATAGTCATTGAAGCGCTGGAATATTTCTTCGTCCGGAACTCGCCGGCTTTTTAGCTGTCCATTTTCTACGATGGTTTCTTTGTCTACTGCCCTTGCGGCAAAATATTTTTCAGATTCAGCTAACAGGGCCAGGGCTTCGTTGCTAAATCCCTGACCGATCATTGCTTCAGCCCGAATGAGCGAGATACGGCCTTTCAGGGCGTCAGACATTTGGTTGGTCTTATTGAGCAGGTCTTCGGCTTTGTTGATGTAGTCGCGGCTGACTCGATAGTTGCCGTATTCAACATAGATGTCGGCCACATCCAGCATGGTGACAGCATAATTCGTGCTGGTTTCACCGAAAGTTGCGATGCTCATGTTGAGCGCATTATTGAGACTGGCTTCGAATTCGAGCAATATCCCCGATGCCAGATTGATCTTGGCCTCCCGGATGTAATAGTCGACCATGTAATTGCTATTGCCTAGTTTGGACGCTCCGCTCCGGAATTTTTTCAGCGATTTCAACGCCTTATCAAAACTGCCGGAATTGTAATAGCTGTCAACTTTTTTTAAGGTCTTGTCCAGTTTTTTGTTTTGAGCGAGGCCTGATTGGAAGATCAGCAGGCACAGCAGCAAAGAAAAAAAGAGGTACCTGAATTTATTCATGGTCTGTGGGATTTATCTCAATATCAAATTTAATGATTTAACCGAATTTCACGGCCTGCATAAACATGTGATTTCCAGCATTTTTTATGACTGCTCCTGGGGAATTAATTCAGCAGTAATCTGAGAGTTCGTGGTGCAACAAACCGTCATGAGTTGTCAATCACAAGGTGGTAGACTTGCAGGAAACAAATAATTGAATAATCTTCCGCCTAAGTTGTAAACTATTGGTCAAGACGTTTTCCATCTATCGAAGCTCTGCCGGCAGCGGCAAAACCCGCACCCTGGCCAAGGAATATCTTAAACTGGCGCTCACCTATAGGGCCGATTATTTCAAGCACATCCTGGCGGTGACCTTTACCAACAAGGCTACTCAGGAAATGAAAGACCGTATTCTGGCGTATCTCGACAATTTTGCGAATGGCCGCTTCAATGAGCTTGCGGAAGAGCTCAAGCAGGAGCTTCAGCTTGATGATATAACTTTTAAACAGTATAGCCAGGAAGCTCAAAGCGCCATTCTTCATCACTACGCTCAGTTTTCTATCAGCACCATCGATGCCTTTTTTCAAAAGGTAATTCGATCGTTCACACGAGAAGCGGGGTTGGTTGGAGATTATCGTCTCGAAGTAGAGCAGGATGCGGTATTGGAAGAAGTGATCAATAACCTTATCGATGAGTTGGGCAGCAACAAAGAACTTACCGATTGGGTGGTTGAATTTGCCAAAGAAAACCTCGAGAACGAACGTGCATGGGATGTGCGGTATAGTCTGATCGAGTTCGCTCGGGAAATTTTCCGCGAAGAATTTAAAGCCATCGAAGAAGACATAGGAAAAGTAACCGGCCAAAAAGGATTTTTCAAAGATCTGAAAGATAAGCTATGGGCTGCCAAGAATTTTTTTACAGGTCAAACGGCGCCCATGGCGCAGCAAGCAGTTGATATCATTCAACAACGAGGGTGGACCGCCGATGATTTTAGCTATGGAAAAAATTCCGGGCTGATTACTTTTTTCAGAATGTTTGCTTTCGAAAAGACCTTAAGCAAATTTAAAGAACCCAGCGACCGTATACGTTCCTATTTTTCGCAGCCTGAAAACTGGCCCAGTAAAAAAAGTCAATACGCATCCGACATCCAGCAGCAGGCTGGTGAAAAACTTGTTCCGATTCTTCAGGGCCTTATCGATTGTTACGATAAACACTTCAAAGCGGCGCTGAGCGCTGAGGTAGCGCTGAAGAATATGTACGTCTTTGGGCTGATTGCAGACATTGCGCGCAAGCTGAAAGAATACAAGGACGAGAACAACCTGATGCTGCTGGCCGATGCGCCGAAATTTCTCAATGGCGTGATTCAAGACAGCGACACACCATTTATTTATGAAAAAGTAGGGTCATTTTATCGTAACTATCTCATCGATGAATTCCAGGATACCTCTGGCATGCAATGGAAGAATTTTCAGCCGCTGCTGGTGAACAGCCTCGATCAGGGATACCGAAGCCTTGTGGTGGGCGATGTGAAGCAGGCTATTTATCGCTGGCGGGGAGGCGACTTGAAATTGCTGCAGCAAGATATCGTTAACTTGATTGGCGAACGCCGTGTAGAGGTGAAGGAACTCGACAAGAATTTCCGAAGCGCATTTAATGTCGTCAATTTTAACAATAAGTTATTTCAATCGGCGTCGGCCATTGTGGCATTACAAACCGGCACTTCGCTCGCGGCCGAAGCCTATACAGACATTGCCCAGCAGATCTCAAAAAAAGATGATGGGTTTGTCCTAATTAAATTTATCAAAGCCGATATGCCCGATGAGAATGCCGGCGAAGGCGCAGCGATCAAAAGTAACTGGCGTGACCACGCGCTCGATCAGGTACCGCGCATGCTGGAAGATCTCCAAGAAAACGGAGCGGCGCTGAAAGACATTGCGATCCTGGTGCGAAAGAACGACGAAGGCCAACGCATTGCTTCTTATTTGTTGAACTACAAAAACTCCACAGAGGCGAAGTCGGGATTTTCCTACGACGTGGTGTCGAACGAATCACTCCGGATAGACGGTGCGGCCACGGTAAACTTGCTGTTGGGTGCCATGCGATATTTGTTAAATCCTGACGACGCCATTGCAAGGGCACAGCTGGGGTTTGAATTCGCGCGCCTTCACGAACCGGAGCGTGCCTTGACCGAAGTCTTTGAAGTTACCAATCAGGCGATTTTTGAAAATAATCTTCCATCGGCTTTTACTGCAGAGAAACCTTTCCTGAAAAAACTAGCGCTGATTGAACTGACGGAAACGTTGATCCAAATCTTTGATCTCGGCGGTAAACAGGGCGAGCTTGCGTATCTGCAGGCATTTCAAGACCTGGTGCTGGAATTTTATAGCCGCGAAAGAAACGACCTTGGCGCCTTCCTCGAATGGTGGGAAGAGAATAAGCACAAGAAGTCCATCCAGATCTCCGGAGAAGTAAATGCTGCACAGATCCTAACAGTACATAAATCAAAGGGGCTTCAGTTTAAATACGTTATCATTCCATTTTG
>JBMOKS010000430.1:10855-12241 GCA_049324355.1 Bacteroidota bacterium | reverse complement strand
TCAACATAACTGATGGCATTTTTTTCTTTATATCCTATCCAGATCCTGTTTTGGGCGTCTTTCGCTAAACAATTGACCTTGCCTGGCAGCCCGTCTTTTGCGGTAAAACTTAAAACTTCCGGCGACGTGCTATAAAAAATTCCATCACCCAGCGACGTAAACCAATGATTGCCTTCCGAGTCTTTCAGCACAGACGAGATCTTGTGGTCTTTTAAAATCTGACCAGTAATTTTTTGCTGTTTCTTGGAATATTGCAGCGCTCCTGTTATCGTGCAAAACCATGCATGATCCTGATCCTGCGTAAGGTTGTAAGTCGAAACACTATCCTGGATTGTGGTGATCTCATCGGTAAGAAGGTCATACTGAATTATGGCAATATAATCGGAAATCAGCACCCGCCCGTTCTGAAGGTCAATACACTTCGGATATCCCCACGCAGGAATATCTGGCCATATCGTTTTTCGCTTTTCAACATCGATCTCTTCATCGCCGGTTCTAAAGGTGATCGCATTCCGCTCGGTAACCACCAGCAGCCGCTCTCCGACCCATAGCAGCGCATAGATCAACTTGCCATCTTCGTCGTCTAGATTGTAGCGCCGCACAACCCCTTTCTTTTCATCATACTTTATAATTCCGCTTCTGATGGTGGCAATCCAGATATTGCCCTGCGGATCTTCGCACATACCGGTAATATAAGATTCTGAATCGAGTCCGGCGAGTTTTGTGTCGTTGACTGAACTTACCATGAGCCCATTCTTGAAATAGCATACTCTGCCATTGGCCGTATGAAACCATATTCTGCCGCGGCTGTCTTCAAAAAAATTAAAGACCTCATGGTCAGCAAGCCCTTCCTTCAGACTCAGTTGGGTGAAACCATAACCATCATAACGGCTCACACCATGATCGGTGGCAAACCATATATAGCCCTTCGAGTCTTGAAAAGAAGCGTAGACCGTAGACGAGGGAAGGATCTCTTCGCCGGAGTAGTTTCTGAAATTCAGGCTTTGGGAAAATAAGTTGGTGGAAAGGAGAAGCAACAGAAAAACAAGGCTTCCGGAAAAACTACCGGGCCGTTGAGCTCTCCGAAATGCAGGGATTACAAACTTCTTTGACTTAGCTGCGGGCATCCAGCTTTAAAGGTATTGATTCGGCGGCAAAGTTAAGGTTTAAACTCGCCTGATTGCCCACAGAAGGTCTTCAAGTTTGGTGGCATTTTAACAAAAAAAACCAGACTGCTAAGTCTGGCTTTCTTTTCTAAGAGCCCCCTGTCGGAATCGAACCAACGACCTACTGATTACAAGGAAGTTTTTATAATCTGATAATCAGATAGTTAAATGCCTTTGGTCTCACATAGGTCTGACATAAGTAAACGGCAGTGTTTTAATG
>JBMOKS010000430.1:0-10845 GCA_049324355.1 Bacteroidota bacterium | reverse complement strand
GCATCAAAATATTCATCTCATAAAGTCTCATTGATTAAAGGAGATTTCGAATGCCAAATCGAGAAGTTTTCGGTGAACTAAAATTTCCTGTCGATTACAATTCGCAACATCGGTGTGAGTGGCAGTGAAATAGTTTATTCTCTTGTTCTTTGACACTTCAACAATGATCATTGCACTAGACCTCATTGTGCTTTTACAATAATGTGTAATATCCTCGATAGCATCAACGTTGCCGTTTTTCCAGATATTACTGAATTCATTTTTGAGGCTATCTTTTTCGATTTGCTTCGATGACCTGAAAGACCTGACTTTTCCGATTACTGGTGTTTCAATTACGTAAAGTGTAAGCCGATTATTTTCTGGGAGGTATTCAACTGCGTACTCATAGATACTTCCTCCCTCAACTGAATAATATAGCAAAATTCGGTCTGACTTCCGTTTTATAAAAGCGAGATTTCTCATCAAATGCTGGCAAAACCTATCCTTATACGATATACCACCTTTCTTGGGATTGTTCGCACTCTGCGCAGTCGTATTGCTGTTGATTAAAATTAAAGCTAAACATAACGTAACGGGAAACGTAAATTCTGTCTTCAGTCTCATAAGGTTATCTTTCAGGCTAATTGTTTCCCCCGATTAAGAGGCTAAATCATTACCCAGCCTTGTTTAAAGAAGGTCAATTTAGACCCCTTAATAAAAGTTTCAGTGTCCGTGGCGTTTGTTGCATCTTTGTTAGTTAACTCGATAAAGTATACGAAAGGGTTGACAATATTGAAGTGCCATGTGCAAAACTTAAATCGTCTTGCGGTTGGAGCCGTGCCTTTGATCGTTATCTCATGCAACCATGCAATCTTAATTTTAACAGGCTTTGCCTTTCGTTTGTTGGAATGCCCTGCAAGGATTGACGGATGTAATATTCCTTCTTGAAAATACACTGAGCAATTTTACATCTGTATTTATAACCTCAAACTTGTCTGATCCAAAAATGAATGTATTCTCAGATTTCAAGATTTCACTTCCAAACTTCTTGTACCGCTTTTTCTTGTACTCGTTCCTAAAAAATCTTTCCGCCCAACATTGTTCCGCCTCTCCTGTGTTTGCAAAGTTTCCCTCGCAATTGTAGTCAATGTTTCCCTGTTCTTTTTCCTGAGCGAAGGAGAGAAAAAAAAGAGACGATAGTACTAGGGTAAGTATTGTTTTATTCACTTGCCAATAAAACATAGCCCTTGAAGATTATCTGCCGAAAATAAATCTCTTATCATCCCATCTTCCACGCAGATCTTAGTTGAGTCATCATAGTAGGTACAATCAAAACGGGTGTTATACTTTGGAGAATACTTCTTTAATTCTCCTTCCCATGATAATGTCGAATGAAGTGAAAACGGATAACTTGAACCAGCCCGTATTTTATTGCACTTCTCAATTTTCACTAATGGCCTGTGTGAAACCACTTTAAAAATGGAATCATTTTTTTTCGAATAGACCAAGTAAAAATTATTTATCGAATCAATTTTAATGACTTCGTACCAATCCCGAGTTTGACTACCAACATTACTTGGTCTACATGTAAAACTCAAAAAAATGATCAATATTGCAATAAATCCCACTATGGTCCTCACGATCATCATCTAGTATTTAATTTTTACAGGGAAGCTTGTAATCACTTTTTCAGGTTTGCCAGGAGCTTTGACCACAAGCGAACCTCTAACTGCATCGATTATACGATTACTACCTGAAGGAATGAATTTATTATTGTGGTCATACAGCTTCACATCGCTATTATTTGGCTGAGTTGCATTGATGTGCACAGTTTTAAATTCACCAGGATTTTCAAGGCTGTTTTTATATTCTTGCCCTGTAATTTGAGTCAGCTTTGTTCCTTCATAGGATTCAGTCACTTCGTGCAAAATAGACTTACCTGGAGTACCATAATACGAATCAATTTCTCCTAGCATTTTAGGGTTTACTTGCTGATTACCTTGAACAACCGGTGTACCATCACTTGTTGTTTGACCAGTAATAGTAGTACCGAGCCATGTACCCGCAAGTACCGGTTCGCCGTCTGGCAAAGTTGTAGACGAAGAAGCATTTACAACAACTTGAGATGAATGATCGTCGATTGCATTAGCAAGTTTCTGAGCACCTTCTCCAAGTGCACCATCGCCATTTTTTGTGTAAGTAACTTTTCCTTGATCATCCATTGAAAGCGTCAGTTGTCCATTAACCGCCGCCTGTAATTGCGCGAAAGCCTGTTTCGCTTGGTTGCCTGTCAAAATAACGTCATCAGGCGCCATGCCTGTTGGGTCAGTAAAACGGACAGGGTTATCAAACCCAAAAGTATATGGTGACCAACTATAAAATTCTTCTGCTAACGGGTCTGGAGACATCCAACGGCTAATTAATTCGGGGTTCAAGTCGGATTCATGGTAAGACGTATCGTAAGTTACAAATGAAACTATGCGCCCGTTTAACCGATTAATGATAACAGAACCGATTTGGACAAGAGTATCCTGATCGAAGAACTCAACATACTTGCCCTTACTCAGCGTTGCAATTTTTACTTTGTAACCATACTCTTTGAACGGTTGCTGTGCTTTGCAAATGCCAAGCGACAAAGCAAAAACCAAAAACAGTAGTCCTCTTTTCATTTATCGTGAATTTAACTTATTAACTAATTCTTTGTTTTGATATTTTTCCCGGTGATTTTTCAAATCCATCAGCCAGTTGATATACATTTCTTTAGGCATCATTCGGTAGCCGATTTGATGAATGTGAAAATAGAGTGATTCCATTTTATCGAACAGTGCTTTTGCTTCAGGGTCGCTAAATATTTCAGAAGGGTACTGAACGCCTGTTTTCTTCATTTGCTTTTCAAACCGTTTTTTCAAGATTTCCGCTTTTAGAATCAAGGCGTTGGTATAGATCGGATAATGAGTTAACGTCAAATCAGCACATTGCATTTGAAATTCGAGATCGTCGGGAAAAATTCTTTCATAACCTTTTGCTAAATCCGTTACACAAACAGCAAGTGATTGTTTTAGGCTCAGCGTATCCATATACACGCCGCTCTGAATGGCGCTAAGATGTATATAACCTGAAGCCATAATCCAGGCATCGATCGGAAACTGCCCACTTGTTAATTCGGTATTGTACCATCCGGTGGACTGAGCAAACTGCTTAACATATATGTGGTTGGGAGCCATTGCAAGAAAGGCTTTAGTTCCTAATTGCTCGCATAAAATTTTATAAAGCATCGGTAAGGAATGACAATTCCCCTTGTTGGTTCTCAAAAGTTTGATGACAAACATTTTTGTCCAATCACTTTCCCCAAAAAAATCATCAAAGTCATAACTATATGGAATGGTCATTCTGTAATACCCACTGTCAAGATGATATTTGACTGTGTCCGTCATGAGTTTGAAAACCGCAGCGTTTTTACTTACATGTTCTTTGTCCCGACCTTCATAAATTAATTGCCCTTGATCTGCTATTATTTTAGCTCTTGAAGTGAGGTAGGCTATGGCATCATTAAAATCCTCATAGGTCTCCTTGTTGTTTAGATAGGCATTTTCAGTGATAAATACAGCCCGTTTAAAACTGGCTTTCGTTCGTCCTTCCAGCATATCTTTCAATTCCAAGTAAGCACTATCGTAGTTAGCGCGTATTCGATTCTGCTCACTGATAAATCTTGTTGCTTGAGCTTTGGCAGCGAATGAAAAAAAAGCAAAAAGTATGATCAGATTTCTCATTTGTATTCAACCATGTTTAACAATAATCTCTTTCTCTCCAAGTATTGTTGTCTCATGCTTTCATTTCGTAATAAGCCCAACCACTTTGAGTAAATATCAGGTGGCATTTCGGCATAGCCAAGATTATCCAGCCTGTCATTCCACATTATCGCGGATCTTCTCACTGCCTTGAACTTCTCATCAGCCCAAAATTGTGCTTCGCCCAAGCCGAGCGAATCATATTGCTTTTTGATTCGATAGTCGAGCATGTTGTAATAGTTGGCAGCGTGCATATTTGCGACTATCTCATTTGGAAAGCGAGAGAGAACAGTTTCAGCAAGTTTCAATGTAAAGTCATCATAACGTCCATACTTTTTTGCGTAGCTATTAGCGAGATCCCCGAGGGTACTGATGATGACTTTTTCCATTCCCAACGTGTCCATGTATATCCTGCTTTTAACCGCGGCTGACCTGATAAAACCGGATTGCAAAATGAATTGATCAGTGGTAATCATTTGATTGGTCAATTCAACATTGTGCAATGTTTTG
Organism: Bacteroidota bacterium; assembly: GCA_049324355.1. Classification (GTDB taxonomy): domain Bacteria; phylum Bacteroidota; class Bacteroidia; order Cytophagales; family Cyclobacteriaceae; genus Chryseosolibacter. Next base: position 6,568 of record JBMOKS010000430.1, on the reverse strand, counting down.
GTTTTATCCAGAAATTTAACATAGCTATGCTCGGGTGCAAATGAAAGATAAGCCTTAGCATTAATTTCCTGACATAGGATAAGAAACAACAACGGCATTGAATGGCACTGTCCGGTTCCTGTTTTTACGAGCTTCGTTACAAACATTTTGTGATAGTCGTGAATACCGTAGAAATCCTCGAAGTCGTATAGTTTTGGATAGGTTGTAATTGTCTTTTCAAGAGCTGGATGAAATACTTTGATTGTATCCGCCATGAATTGAAATACCGCCAAAATCTTTCCCATGTTGTCGTCAGGAGAAATTTTGTCGTGCTTTATTTTGAGTTGGATAATCTCAACAAGTTTTGAAATCTGCCTCTCAAATCTCTGATAGTTTAGGGTTGTGTCGTAAGCGTGTTCAGTAAGAAATACAGCTCGCTTTAAATTATAAGGCTTTCTACCCTCAATCATATCGGTAATTTCCTTGAAGGCATTTTCAAAATGAATTTTACCGTAATGCTTATTCGGACTATAGGAGTACTTGACGCGAGAGTTAAACGGTGCGGATGAGTTGAACTCTTCTTCAATTCCCAATTCTTTGTATGCTTCTTTTAACAATTGCTTTCGTCTTTGTTCTTGCAATTGATAATTCCGCACATCCTGTTCGTGCATTTGCATGTTAATGCGATTTCTATCCTCATTGGACTGGTAAAGATTGTACAGAGGATTTGGAATTGCCGGGCCGGAGACTGTCGGAAGCTTGCCGTAGTTGCCGGGAATGGTTACCTGAGCGTAGTCGTAAATTGTCGCCCAAAGTAATATCAAGAATACGAGTGCTATTCTCATAACTGAGTTAAATGGTTAAATAAGCAATTGGGCTCCTTACTTACTTAATGGATGCAAAAAAAGGCTTTTCAGGAAGAAAACCAAAGGAGCACGTTACTTCTCCTTGCTTTAGTCGCCCCCCCCCTGCATTTATCCTTCAGAGGCTTGAGATCGCGGTAATCGTACACTGCAAAATAGTTGCTGGTCTCAATGAAATTGCGGGGGACAGGGATAGTAGCATTGAGGGATCAATCTTAAGAATTTTAGCTCCTGAGACTCCGTGCCCGTATCGGGTGTGCGAAGACTCTTTCATTCCAAGTCGGGAAAACATAATAAACCAGAACTCGCGTTTGAAATTTCGAAATAGATGTTGTGGTTTCAAAAATGAAATGCAAGGATCAAAGTGTCCATCAAAATTCTTCGAGCTATTTCGCAGCAGGTAGCAAATCTAAAATGGTTAGAGTAGAGCCGTGCCGTCAGCACGAAGAAAATTACGTCAGTGTAAAAAAAGAAAAAGCCGGTCTTCAGGTGAAAAAAACCGGCTTTTCTAAGAGCCCCCTGTCGGAATCGAACCAACGACCTACTGATTACAAGTCAGTTGCTCTACCAGCTGAGCTAAGGAGGCTTTTTTTGAGTAAAAATCGCCGATCGGAACGCGATCGGGAGTGCAAAAATAAGTTAAGATTATTTCTGCGCAAATTTTTATGAAAAAACCTTTTTTCTAGCTACTGAATTGCATCTTTTTAGTTCCAGTAACGCCACCAAAAAGGGAAGCGGCATCGCTGCTGCTTCCCTAAAACCAAACGCCAACGCCAAAACTCCTATCGCATATCCAATGGCCTTATGTCACCCTGCGGTGTGATGATGAAGTAGCTGCCCTTCTCCCCCGGCGTTTGGGGTTTCTTCTGGAAGTATTTCACCACAATGCTGTAAGTGAGCTGAACCACGGGCTCGTCTACTACCGGATTTATCACCAGATCAAAAGCATCAACATTCACGGCATTGTAAAACCGGGTCGTTGGGTGCCGCATTTCATATACCTTATCCGAAACACCCAGCACCTTGCTGCTACTTATATCGATAGAAGGTCTGGAAAAGGCCTGGTAGCCTGCATATCGTGTCTGTGGCAGAATGGTGGAGAATTCGTCGGCAAAAACTTTCTTCAGCGTGTCGAGCCGGAAGCCCACAAGCTCATAGGTTTTCACACGCGACTTCAGCAACTCAAGACATTTGGTGCGCAAAGTCTCATAATTCTTAGTAACATCATTGATGTAATAGTCTACCTTGACCAAATCATAGATCTCCGCCTCTGCGGCTGCTGATACGATGTGTTCGAGCACGGCAGGCCTGGTGTATCGCACCGTGATATTCTTCTGCAGCTCGAATCCGTCGGGAACCTCGTTATAGGTTCTGCTGAATATTCTTTTATCAATCAGCTTGTACTCGAACTTTGGAATGAAAGAGATCATATCAACCTTGATATCGTTTGAATCGATGCCCACTTTCCTTGCCCTCTCCAAAAACTTGTTGATCCTGCCGATCATCAACTGGTCTACTTCGGCCGGGGTCTTCCCTCCCTGAACAATATTGAAGGTTGCCACATAGCTGTCGGCCACGGCATTGAGCAATCCGTTGATCCTGATGGTGATTTCTGAATCATTTTCGATCGTGGCGATCTTGGAGTTTCTGGTGGTAAAGACCGGATCTCCATTCAGTCGTGAGTTACCGGACTCAGCATTGCCATTAACCTGTGCGTCAACTAAAGTTTGCACAGACACACATATAACGATAAGAGAAAAGATCTTTTTCATAAACAGGGGGTTTTGAGGCGGCGGTTGGCAGGTCATAACCCTGGCCTAAACCAGGGTTATTGATCTGCTATCTATATTAATAAGTGGAGGGTCTATTGCCAGGAAAGTTTTTTGGCCTTGCCCTTCTCGCGTATCGCTTTCAGCATCGCTCCATCAAGCGTGTTGGTCTCTTTGGTCGGAGCTTGCTGGGCAATATATTGTTTGCGCTTCTCGCTCAACGACTGTATCTCGGCCTGAATGCGCACGCGCTCTTCCGACTTTTGTTTAACGTAGGCCTTTCTTTGAGCTGCGGTCATGCCCTTCATCTCTGTAGGAAGGTATTGTTCTTCGGCTTGAGTGATAGCCTTCTCATCGTCTTTGGCAGCATCTACCAGATCCCATGATTCGTTCTTGTATGCATGCGAGCTCTTTGAAATAGCACGTTCCACATTATTGCTTTCGCTTACGCCTGCAGCGTTTCTATCTTGCGCAGCTTGCACTTCTTTCTTACCCGCACCACTTCTGCCGTAATAAATATAGGTGGCATTAAGTTTGTTGTTCAGCGCAGCGATCTTATCGTCGTAGGGAGAAGGAATGTATACCGTTCTGCGATCTTGTTCTATACTCATGTAAGTACCACCGGTAAGGTCGGCTCCACTTTTCCAGGAAGTTTCCACGCCTTCGGAAAAGGCTCCGCAGAAAATGGTGTTCACAACAACATCTTTCTCTTTTGCCAGCGCGCAAGCCGCATGATAGGGAATTGGGCCTTGCGTGAAAGGTTCATTTCCGGCGATAAAGATCATTTTTAAATCGGCTTTTGAAGCAGACCATTCCAATTGCTTCAGCGATTTGTTGATCACATAACCGCAATATTCATTTCCACCGTTGGTGGTCAGGCCAAAAAGTTTTTCGGAGATCTGATCCAGGTCTGACGTGAGTGGACTCACCAACCGGATATACCCTTCGGATGACGGAAGGCCGTCATTACCATATTCATATAATGCGATCTTGATGTTGGGGCGGGCGCCGTCGTCACACTTCGCTCCGGCTAACTCGTTCACAATTTTCCAGAGCTGCGATTTTGCCTGGCTGATCAGTCCGTCCATGCTGTTGCTGGTGTCGAGCAACAAAGCCAACATAATGGTTTGGTCGGGCGCCGGAGCAGCAGCTTCTGTACGAACAGCTTCCGATCTGGCGGGCTGACCATTCAATAATAAAATGATCATCAACAAGGGAACGATGGCTAACGAAAAGCGTTCGTTCAGGGTGCGAATAGTTTTCATGGCGTTTTAGTTTTTTAAGTAAACCAACGCAGAAAATAATGCATGTTATAGCTACACTTGGTGGCGGCAACCGGCTGCTGAGTGAACCCCGCAAACCACTGAGCGAAGGCTGCTTTTTGGAGCGAAAAGGTCAAAAAACGATGATGAATAAAGTAGTAAATTCACGTCAGTATGAGCAAAAAAGGCATTTATATCATCCTTTGGGCATTTCTTGCGCTGTTTTCTCAACCTGGTTGGGCGCAGAAGAAGGAGGCGGCAGAAAAAAAGGCCAGCGCTCCTTCTCAGCAAGACCGTTATCGCAGCTACAAGGCGAGATCGTCAGGTGAGGGCGTCAACGAGCTACTCAACGATGCTTATTTATTGAAAGAAACCAATCCGAAAGAAGCCTTAAACAAAGTGGAAGAAGCGCTGGGCATCAGCATAGCCCAGGAAAACGGTTTGAACGAAGCGCGTTGTTATGTATTGCTCGGCCAAATCAATGAACATATAGAAGAGTGGAAACTGGCGTCCGAAAACTACAAGAGCGCTTATGAGAAGCTGGCGGGCGCGTCGTTTGTATCTCCAAAATCATCCGAAACAACCACAACTGCAGCCACCGAAGAATTTAAAGTTACGTTGCGTGGTTTAGGTAACACCAACCTCAGGCTGGGCAACTATGACGACGCCATGCGTTTTTACCAGCAGTCGCTGTCGCTTAAGCTTACGTCGACAGAACGGGCGGCCGCCCAACTCGAAATCTCGGAAGTATATTATCAGATGGGTAATTACGCCAATGCATTGAAGGCCGTTGACGATATCGGACCTTCCAAAGTTCTGGACGAGTCGCTGGCCGTAGCCATTCAAAACCAGAAAGCCAAGATCTATGCCCGCACCAACGAAGTTGAAAAAGCCCGCAGCGCGTTGCAGAGCTCCCAAAATACGCTGAATGCCAGCCCGTCGCGACTCGGAAAGAAAGATGAGGCATCGTTAAAAGACGCCAAGGAAGAAGTAGCCGGCGCACTACACGAGCAGCGCCGGTATGACGATGAGATCGACTTGAGAAATCAGTCGATAGAATACAACCTGGAATCCAACAACCTGCCTGAAGTTACCAAAGATAAGGTCGGCCTGAGCAAGGCTCTGGCGGCTAAAGGAGAAACCAGCGCGGCCATCAAAGAGCTTGAAGAAGCGGCGCACATTGCGGACACTATCAACAATCCGAAAGATCAGGCTAAAGCATTTCTGGCCCTGGCCAACTTATACGAGAAAAACGGGCGAAACACAGAAGCTCTGAACACCTATAAAAAATATAGCGACGCCGTAAAAAAAACCGACGAGCAAAACGAAACGACGCTCATCGAAAAGTCCGAGCTTATCACCAAACAAAAAGATATTGAGGAGCTCACCAAAGACGTGGCCCTGGGCCAACGTGAAGAGAAAATCCAGGAAGCAACGGTGTTCCGGCAGCAGTTGATCATCTATGGCCTGTTAATGATCATCCTGATTATCGCTGTCACCTCATATTTTATATATAAGAATGCGATGGACAGCAAAGTGGCCAACCAGATGCTGGCGCTGAAGTCGCTGCGTAGCCAAATGAATCCACACTTTATTTTTAACGCCTTAAATTCAGTCAATCAATTTGTGGCGCAGAACGACGAACGGACCACCAACCGTTTTTTGTCCGAATTCTCGCGGCTCATGAGGCTGGTACTGGAAAATTCGCAGGAAGATTTTATTCCTTTGGTAAAGGAGCAGGAGATCATTTCGTTGTATCTCAAACTGGAACATTATCGCTTCCGCGACAAATTCGACTATGAAATAAAAATCGATGAACGCATCAACCTTGAGTCGATAGAGATCCCGCCGATGCTTCTTCAACCTTATATTGAAAACGCCGTGTGGCATGGGCTTCGATACAAAGAAACCAAGGGTCACCTTACGCTGTCTATCGGAAAAAATGCCCAGGGATTGCAGGTGGAGATTGTCGACGACGGCATTGGCAGAAAACGTTCTGCTGAACTGAAGACAGAAAATCAAAAGAAACACAATTCCACCGGACTGAAGAACATCCGCGAGCGGTTGAATATCATTAATAAAGTGTATCATGTTCATTACGACGTGCAGATCAGTGACCTGGATACCGTCGCAGGTACCGGCACACGCGTGCTGATACACCTGCCCGTTCACAAACAAAAAGAAGTTGCATGAAAGCCGTAATTGTAGACGACGAAAAAGACAGTAGGGAAATACTAGCCAACTACGTGAAGAAATACTGCCCCGAGGTCACCGTTTGTGGTTTCGGAGAATCTGTCGACACGGGATTGAAAGCCATTGAAGCACATCAGCCCGACGTCGTCTTCCTCGACATCGAGATGCCCTATGGCAATGGCTTCGATCTGCTGGATAAAGTCAAAACCGTAAACTTCGAAACGATTTTCGTTACGGCCTTCGATCACTACGCCATGCAGGCGCTCAATCAAAGCGCCGCCTATTATCTGCTTAAACCTATTGACATCGATGAACTGATCAAGGCGGTAGACAAGATCAAGAAGGAAAGAACGGAAGAACACTACACCCACCATGCCCAGGTGCTGCTGGAAAATATCCGCTCCGAATCACAGCAGAATCAGAAGATCATGCTCCCTACTCTCGAAGGATTTGAGATCGTGACCATCAAATCGATTTTATACTGTGAAGCGGTCGACAATTT
>JBMOKS010000429.1:0-12258 GCA_049324355.1 Bacteroidota bacterium | reverse complement strand
CCGGCGTAAGTATCGTATTGAAAGGCACTACTACCGGCACCACCACAGATGCGCAAGGGCTTTATTCTCTCACGCTCGCCGAACCCGGTGGTATACTATTGTTTTCATTCATCGGCTTTGCAGCCCAGGAAGTGAGCATCGACAATCGCACAACGATCGATATCACGCTGCTTCCCGATGTACAATCGCTGAATGAAATTGTGATCACTGCGTTGGGCATTTCACGCGAAGAGCGCTCGTTGGGCTATGCCACCCAGGAAGTAAAAGGTGAAAATCTCACCTATACAAAAGAACAAAACGTGGTTGGCTCCCTGGCAGGAAAAGTAGCCGGCGTGCATGTGATCGGTTCTCCAGGAGCAAGCATGGGCGGCACTTCGAAGATCAAGATCCGTGGCGTAAATACATTGACTGGCGCCGATGGACCGCTCATTATTCTGGATGGAACACCGATGTCGAACAGTAATTTCTCGTCGAGAAATGGTCCTGACTATGGTAATGCAATCCAGGACATCAACCCGGATGACATTGAATCGATCAACGTACTGAAAGGGCCGGCGGCATCGGCTCTGTATGGACTACGCGGACAACATGGCGTGATCATGATCACCACTAAAAAAGGCTCGCAGCAGGCAAAAAAGATCAGTGTAGAATACAGTGGTGCGTTCTCCGTAGAAAAAGCGGGCAACTTTATGCCAAATCAAAATCTCTACGGCGGCGGCAGCAGCCAGACCTTCGCCACCCTTGCCGACGGAACACCTTATGCCAGCAACAGCGTAGACGAAAGTTGGGGACCAAAAATGGATGGAACGCCGGTACGTCAATACTATTCCTGGTTTCCCGCCGATCCGGACTTCGGGCAACTCACTCCCTACTTACCACACCCCGATAACATCCGGGAATACTTTGAAACCGGAAATACGATTAATAATACCATTGCTGTTACCGGCGGTGCCGAGAACTCAACGTTCCGATTGAGTTTCAATAACACCGATATCAAAGGGGTTGAACCCAACACCTGGCTCAAGCGAAACAACCTTGGGTTTAACGGATCGCTGAATGTGAATACTAAATTAAAATTATCGACGAGCCTGAATTATGCTAACAACCACGGACAGCGGCCACCGCAAGGTTACGACTATGGATCGACATACCTGAACCAGTGGTTTCAACGCAGCGTGGACATGAACAGGCTGAAGAACTATAAATACCCCGACGGAACATTCCACTACTGGAATATCCGAAATCCAACGTCGGCGGGTGTGCTTACAAATTTAAAACCGCTTTACTGGAATAATCCCTACTTCGATGCTTACGAAAGTTTTTCACGCGACGGCCGCGATCGATTCTTCGGCAACGTAGCCCTGAGCTATGAGATCATCAAAGGACTTACCGTCACGGGAACAGCGCGCTCGGATATGTTCACCCAAAACATCGACAAGCGCACCGCAAAAGGTGGACGCGAAGTGACCGATGGATATTGGGTTGGAAAATACCAGAATAAGGAGATGAACTACGAGTTGATTGCAAACTATAATAACGAATGGGGGCAACTTTCTTTGAATGCCATTGCCGGCGGAAACCTGATGAAATATGATTATTCATCGCTTTACCAGGCTACCGTGGGAGGACTGGTGAGCCCGGGCTTCTTCAATATCGCAGCATCTGTCGAACGTCCCGCTGTCAGCTCAACGATAAACCGCAAAGAGATCCGGAGCTTGTTCGGGATGGTATCGTTAGGTTATAAAAATATTTGGTTCCTCGATGCATCCATTCGCAACGATTATTCTTCGGCGTTACCGGAAAACAACAATTCTTACTACTACCCCTCTATTTCCGGTAGCATGGTCTTCAGCGAATTGCTGAACTGGCAACCGCTGAGCATGGGTAAGGTCAGGGTCGGGTATGCTACAGCAGGTGCAGACCTTCAGCCCTACCTTACTACGCCGAATTACGCCGTGAGCAATCCTTATGTTCCCGCTGGCGGCACAACGATCATTTCACTTTACGAACCCGATGTGTTGTATAATGCCAACCTCCATCCTACTTTAAGCAAGTCGTATGAAAGTGGTGTAGACCTGAAATTTTTTAACAACCGTTTGGGGGCAAATTTCACGTGGTACTATCAGCAAAACGAAAATCAGGTTCTCACCTTGCCGGTCTCCGGTGCCAGCGGATATACGTCGGCGATCATCAATGCAGGTTTGATCGAGAACAAAGGTTTTGAATTTTCACTTTCGGCCACACCCGTGCAAGTGTCAAAGTTTAATTGGGATGTTAGCTTCAATATCAGCCGTAACCGAAGCCTGATCAAAGAATTGTATAACGACGGAGTAACGGAGATCAATAACTACCAGGTCGCCAGCAACACCTACTCCGGCGTAACGGCCACGGTGAATGCGAGAACAAACGAACCGTATGGTACGCTGATCGGACAAGCTTACCTGCGCGACCCGGCCACAGGCAAGATCATGCTCGACGCACAGAATCTGCCGATGTACGAAGCCAACCATAATTTCGGAAGCGTGCTTCCCGACTATACCGGTGGAATACAAAACACGGTTTCATATGGTCCCATCAGCCTCAATGCTATGATCGATTTTCAGATCGGGGGCCAATTCTTCAGCTGGTCGAAGATGCTATCGGCCAAGACCGGCATGGCACCCGAAACTGCAGCGCTGAATGAAAACGGAAAGAATGTTCGCGATCCGCTCATCGACGGCGGTGGCATCAAAGTCAGCGGTATTTCCAACAGCACCGGCGAAGAAGTGACAGCGTTTGTCGATGCCAGAACCTATTTCAGATCGCGGTTAGGCACGCAGATCTACGAAGAATGGTTGTACGATGCCTCTTATGTGCGTCTGCGAGAAGTTAGATTGTCATATAATTTCCTGAAAGAAAAAATGGGTAAGCTGCCTTTTCATTCCATTACCCTGGCACTCATCGCGCGCAATCCGGCCATGTTGTATCAGAAGGCACCCAAGGGATTGAATCCCGCAGAACTTGCCAACGGAAGTGAAGCCGTATCGTGGCTGGAAACAGGGCAGCTCATCACCGTGCGCTCGTATGGTTTGAGCCTTAACGTTAAATTCTAAAGCATGATCACTATGAAAAAAATATGGATACTTTTTCTCGCTACAATGATCGCCGGCTGTGGTGATTTCGATGACGATATCAACAAGAACCCTAACGTACCCAGCGAAGCATCCAACACCCAGTTGCTGGCCTATGCCATGCGCTGGCTGCCGGAAGCTGTGTCGTCGGCCAGTGCGCCGCTGTATGCGCAGCACATCTCCGAAGCAGAATACATTACGCTATCGCGGTACGAAACGGTGTATTACAATTTTTACGGATGGTACACCGGTCCGCTGATGAATATCGAAAAGGTGCTCAATGCCCGGAGTTTTAATCCAGCCGAAGGGCCCGCCGCCAATCAAAAGGCTGTAGCTAAAATTTTAAAGGCATATTTCTTCTGGTACGCTACCGATCGGTGGGGCGATCTTCCCTACAGTGAAGCCTTGAAAGGCGCGGTGAACTTCACTCCTGCCTACGATACTCAGGAGTCGATCTACAATGCATTATTCACCTTGCTGGACGAAGCCAATGCAGAGATCATCACCACAGCCGGCGGAAATATCACCAATGACATCGTCTACAGCGGAAACATGACACGCTGGAAAAAGTTAGGCAACACGATTCACCTGCTGATGGCGCTGCGGCTTTCGAAAATAAACCCTGCAAAAGCTGCCGAAGAGTTTAACAAAGCGCTTACCGGTGGCATCATGACGGCCAACACCGACAACCTCACCTATATTCACCTCGCTGATCCAAACAACTGGAACTATTGGTACAATGTCTTCAGCGTTTTGAATCGCGAGTGGTATGCTGTGAGTAAACCTTTGGTAGACTATATGCTTCCCGTGGCTGATCCAAGGTTGCCCACCTTTGCCAACAGAAACGAAGCAGGAAATTATGTTGGCCTGGTGTATGGCTTGCAAGGCAATGAAGTGAACACTGGAATTTACCAGAAGAAGAATGTGAGCATGTTGGGTACGCTCATGCGGCAACCCACCACGCCTGTGTATTTGGTAACTTATGCCGAGGCGCTTTTTGCCAAAGCGGAAGCCGCAAAGTTAGGCTGGATACCCGGCGGAGACGCCGAAGCCAAAACCAACTACGACCTCGCCATCGATCAATCTGTGCGGCAGTGGAATAACAATGTAACAACGGGTTTAGCGAGCATGATGGCTCAACCGCAGGTGCAGTATGATCCTGCCAAAGCGCTGGAACAGATTGGCTATCAGAAATGGGTTCACCTTTTCCTGAATGGCTACGAAGCCTGGGCCGAGTGGAGAAGAACGGGGTATCCGCTGCTCACGCCTCCGACGAATAATAACGGAAGAGAAATTCCGCGTCGCGAAGCGTATCCCACGCAGGAAGAGCAAAACAATGCCACCAACTATAATGAAGCCGTTCAACGGCTGGGCGGCGAAAACACGCTGAACGGACGCGTATGGTGGGATAAGCAATAACGTATTTTTTTTTGGATGGGAAATTTTTTGCAGAGAGGCTGCGGGGGTGATAACTGCGGCCTCTTTTGTTTTCTCAGCTTATGCTACGATTGAAGTCAAAAATTTTAGGTATTTACCGTTGACAAGTAATCATTGACCGGCTAGAGTGATCATTGAGCGAAGGTGTGATGCCCATTGGAAGCCAACCCTAACAACCGTTTGATCCGCCTTCGCCCCACACACAATCGTTTCCTGCTTCGGCAATGTCCGTCCTCGCACATACCATCGACCTCAGCTTCGGCGCACAATGCCCGCCTTCCGCTCTTAAGTAAACAATTATTTTTCACTCACATCATGTTTCAGAATTAAATGTGGTGCTGAAGGGGTATTGCAACATAAAAAATAAATTCCCTTACACCCTAAAGCGAGTGTGAATATTTTTGCATCTTTGCAGCCGATGTTAAACTTGGCTTAAACTTAAAATATCGTTGTCTATGGTTGGAAAAAAAAATAGTTCTCACTCCTGCGGTTCCCTCGCCCCCCTCGTTCCCTCTTCACTCGTTCCTGCTTTTTTGGTACGCTTGTGTCAGATGTTGTCAACTGTCTCTCGTTATTTTAGACCTTGATGTCATGAAGCATGCTATGAGAAATGTCGTATGGACAATTGCTTTGACAGCATCTCAATATTTTAATTGTGAAATAAAATCGAATACCTATAACAATGTTTGAAATTGAAAATTTGAAGAAAGGCCTGAGTTGTCTGCTTCTGGTTACTCTTAGTCTGCCCGGGTTGTACGCTCAGGACAATTTAATGAAAATTGTTCGGCCTTCTCCTACGGTTGCAGCATTGGCAAAATTTGGTAGCATACCAATTAGCAATTATACTGGATCGCCTAGTATTTCCATAGCGATGTATGAAATAAATACTGGAGATTTTACGCTCCCAATTTCGTTATCATACCATAGTTCCGGAATGCGTGTTGAGGAACTATCGTCGTGGACAGGCCTGTCATGGTCTATCAACGCGGGGGGAATCATCAGCAGGACTCAGCGCGGTGCTGAGGATGAAGTAAATGGCTATATGAATCCGAACTACACGGTGGCGCAGCTATTGGCCATGGAAGAAAGCGCCAGAGAAGAAGTTTACAGAGATCAGGTGGCAACTGGTATGCTGGATACAGAGCCTGACATATTCAATTTCAATTTTGGTTCTGTTAGCGGCAAATTTTACTACAGCCAGGAGGTTGGTGATTTTATCGTTTTGCCAAGACAGGCAATTTTCATTGATAAGGCCTATTTTATAGCCAATAGAAAATGGAGAATCAAAACTGCCGACGGCACAGAATATTTGTTCGACTTAATGGAGCAAAATACCAGTTATTCTCAGTGCGGTGGAAATGCAAGCACTCCTTCAACTACGGTGACTGGCTGGTTCCTTACCAAAATTATAACACCGATTGCTAAAGAAGCGATTACATTTAACTATGCATCTGCCTCTTATCGTACCAAGGGAATAAGTTCTTATACACTTTATGAGAGCGCACTCGGCGGCCAGCTTCCTGAATGCGTAAACAATAGTAACCCCAGATGCGATGCTCAGAACGATTATCTCGGCTATAGGCTTGAGTCGATTGTCCACAAACGAGGAAAAGTTGAATTTAAGGCCAATACAGACAGGCTGGATTTAATTGGTGACAAGCGACTTGATGAGGTGGCTATCTATAATTTTCAAGAGACAACGCCATTCAAAACCTTTAAGCTTGAGTACGATTACTTCAACAGTTCATTATTCAGTAGCTCATATACAGCAGAGCAAATAGAGCCGCTGATCCGTTTGAAGCTGAAAACTGTCAGGGAGGTTGATAAGAACGGTGAGGCTTTGTCACCTTATACATTCTATTATAACGAAGAGCTGATGCTACCCAGTCGTCATTCATACGACCAGGATAGTTGGGGATTCTATAACGGACCTAAAAATAATCAGCATTTGGTTCCTCCGTTAAGAATGGGCTCTCTATTATTCCCCGGGGCGGACAGAACTGTCGACACAACTTATACGGGCGTTGCGATGATCTCCAAAATTGTATACCCGACAGGTGGTTACACAACATTCGAATTTGAAAATCATACTACGTCTGAATATGTGAAATTTTCACAAAATGAAACTTGGGTTCCCAAATCTGTGTACTTAGACGTGGTCGATACTTGTGATACAATTTCTGATCGCGTGTTTTGCAAGCCGGTTGTGATTAATAATGAGCTTGGCTCAGGAGCGTTTGTTTCGATCCAGGTAGATGGAATCTTTGATTGCGAATATTGCCCCAACAGCAGTTCCTGTGCCGTGATGTCATTGGAGGGAACCAACTTTTCGCTGCCGATTACATGCAATATTATAAACGCGTTTGTTCCAAACGGCAATTATGTTTTGAAGGCTAACTTTACTAACCATAACAATGTGGCGGGCTATGAAGATTTTGTAATATACCTGGGGTGGGAAGAAGGAAGTATTCAATCTTTTGGAGATTCGAAGGTCGGGGGACAAAGGATAAAGAAAATTACTAATGGCGATGGGTTTGGCAACGAGACATATCAATTTTTCGACTACGTAGATGAGATAACGGGGCGTTCCAGTGGGGTCCTTGTTACTCAAATGCCAGTTTATGATTATAATTTGCCATGCAGTGCGGGATCTGGAGAAGCAATCGGTGGCCTTTACATCGTGAGATCGTCATTTAGCAATCTGCCACTCGGCACTACGCAAGGAAGTCATATCGGCTACTCGAAAGTTACCGTAAGGTCGGATGCTTCAGGATCAAATGGCAAAACGGTTTTTTACTATTCCACTGCCCAAGAGCATCCTGATGCATATTTTACCTTTTCCAGTCAGGGTAGCGCCCTCAGAAGTCAGGGATATAACGACTACCCGTTCGCACCTGCCTGCAGCTATGATCATAGACGTGGGCTTTTGCTCAAGCAAGAGCAATATAAAAAGGAGGGCGGAGTCGATATTTTGGTAAGCGTTATTGAAAATGAATATACACCTCTTAGTACACCCGCCTTGGCTGTGCCTGATACGGCTACCCTTCATAATAAATCTTTGGGAATAAAAGCCAGGCCTTGGGGTCTGACGATGTCGGGTTCCGGAGTATTTGCGATGCACACAATCTACCGCACCGCCAGTGAATGGGTGCGCCTTACGAAGACCACTGAACGAACCTACAATGGAAATGATATTCTTGAAGTGGTGACGACAACATCATATGACAACCCTTCCCACCTTCAACCAACCAAAGTAAGCAAGACTGAAAGTGACGGAAGCCAGACTATTGTTTACAGCAAATATGCGCTGGACTATACAAATATCCCTACATCACCCACTGATCCTATAGTGCAAGGCATCAAGAAATTAAATGATGACTTCTTTGTGTCAACGGTTTTAGAAAAGGTTGTGACCAAGAAGGCATCAGCGACTGCTACTGAAAAAATACTGAGTGGCACTATTACCACCATTAAAGCGGATAAGCCTTTGGCGTCTGAACTACACACGATGGCCCATACCAGCCCGAAAGACGTGGCTATGTTTACAAACTCGAGTGTAAACGCACAAGGCGTTTTTGTGAAGGATATCAACTACGCTAAGCGGATCGAGTTTATTAAATATGACGATGCCGGCAATCTGCTGGAACAAAAAAAGGAATCTGATGTGAGCCGAAGCTACGTCTGGGGATATAACTCAGAATATCCCATTGCTGAGGTGGTGAACGCAAACTACCAGGATATATTCCATACCAGCTTTGAAGAGGTTGGCTCGGAGTTCAGCGATGCCAACGGTGTTAATATATCCAAGACCGGAAAAAAAGTGTTCGACAGCGGATCTTATACTGTCCCTGCAAGTTATGCTCCTGTCGCTGGAAATCTTGTGATGTCTTACTGGTATTGGAAGGACGACAAGTGGAATTTTAGTGGTGTTGTTCCTTTTAATAGAAACATAACAACCGATGGCTATAAGCTGGACGAGGTAAGGATTTACCCTTCAGGCTCGCAAATGGTTACTTATACCTACAACGCGGGCATCGGCATATCGTCAGTCACCGACAGCAACAATATTACCTCGCATTATCAATATGATGATTTCGGTCGCCTGCAATTCATTCGCGACGACAAGGGCGACATCCTACAGCGCTATGAATACCACTATCGCGCACAAGAATAATCGACGAGCGAAGGGAGAGAAGATCATGAAAAAATTTATTATTATATCTATCAGTACAACTATGTTAAAGTTCTTGGCTCTGGTTACAATTCTGTGTACGTTCACTGGGGCAGCTTTGGCGCAAAGCGCGACGGTAACCATTACCGGACCTTCGTCTGTTGATGTAGGAAATACACATACTTACTACGTCGAATTTCGCGATGGAAGCGGGAGCTTGATTTCGCCTCCCGCAGGAACCCACCAATGGTTCGTTGACGGTGGCTACGTTGTATCGCAAACCAGTGCAAATATCCAGATCGAATGGAGAACAGTGGGTAACGCTACGATCCAATTTCAGTACGATACAGAGATTGATTCTTATTGGGATAATCACATTGTTACGGTGAACCTGGCTATTCCAAAGACACCGGTTAATTTATCTCTTTCGAATATTACTACTAACTCTTTTACGGCAAACTGGAATACCTCATGGGGTGCTGACAATTACAGGGTTGAGGTTTCAAATAACAGCGGTTTCACTTCGTTGGCAGCCGATGTAACAGTGACTGGTACAAGCGCTAATATTACTGGCCTTGCCATAAATACGCTGTACTATTGTCGCGTTCGCGCCATAAATACACTTGGCAGCTCACCGGTATCGAACACTATCACCATAACGTTGCTCCCAACTGCGCCTGCTGCAACATCGGCGAGTGCCATTACTACTACATCATTTACAGCCAACTGGCAGGCAGTGCCGGGAATCTCAGAATATAAACTAGAGGTTTCGAAAGATAATTTTGCGACGCTCGTTGAAGGCTACGAAAATGTTTCGGTGAACGCCACTAACAAAAATGTAATAGGTCTCCCTTCGAATACAATTTACTCATACCGTGTAAGGGCTTCGAATGTAACGGGGTTATCGGCATATTCGAACGTAATAACTTTGCCGCTTGTGCCCTCTGCGCCCATCGCCTGGCCTGCGACAAACACCACTCCAAGCTCATTTACCGCGAACTGGTACACGGTGGCGACGGCAACAGAGTATAGACTGGATGTTTCGACCAATAAGAATTTTACTTCCTTTGTTGCCGGCTACCAGGATCTGGTTGTTAATGGCACGAGTAAGAACGTTGCCAATGCTCCTAAAGCTATATTGTACTATAGGGTCAGAGCTGTTAATGCATCGGGAATATCTGAGTATTCTAATGTGATCGTTGGGCCAAACTTCGATCACAACTATGTGAAGACCACGCATGTGCTCAAGGCGAATGTAAAGACCTCGGCACAAATGGACGACGCCACGATAGGCGAAAGAAGCATTCAATACAGCTTTGCCGACGGTTTGGGCCGTGCCATGCAAAATGTGCAGCAGCAAGCGTCGCCCTCGGGGCTTGATATTGTGCAGCCTATAGTATATGATCAGTTTGGCCGCGAAGCCTCGAAGTATCTTCCCTTTACGGCAGAAAATAGCGGTTGGTATAAGGCAGAGATCATTGACCCTAATACCAAAGCCTATACGGGCATAGCACAATCTTTTTATGCCGCTGGCTCTGACAATAAAATTGCCGACGATCTGAAGCCCTATGCTGAGGCGATCTTTGAAGCTTCGCCGTTAAACCGTGTGGAAAAGCAATATGGTGCCGGACATGACTGGAGCGTTTCGGGCGCCAACAAATTTGTGAAAAACAGCTACCTGGTCAACAAACATGGAACAGCAGCCGGTCAAGAAAAAATTGTGGCGTTTACAATAGACGCAAGCGGTATGCCCGCTCGTACAGCAGCAACTACCGGCGCGATAGAAACGGGAGGCTACTATAGCTCGGGGCAATTGAGCGTTTCAAGCACGACCGACGAACAAGGCAACGAGGTAAGGGAATATATCACCAAAAATGGCAAGACCATCCTTAAAAAAGTGCAGGCTGTGGCGAGTGCAACAGACCTGAACAACACCAGCCAGTGGGCCATGACCTATTACGTGTACGACGACTTTGAAAATTTACGCTATGTGTTTCCTCCCGAGCTTAGCAAAATTGTGCATCAGAACGACTCTTACAATCCTACCACCGCCGACCTCAACAACTGGGCATTTCAATACAAGTACGATGAGAGGCAAAGGATGGCAGAGAAACGAGTGCCCGGCGCCGACTGGGTGTACATGGTTTATGACAAACGCGATCGCCTGGTGATGACGCAAGATGGCAACCAGCGCAACAGCACACCCAAGTATTGGACCTTTACTAAATATGATGAGTTGAACCGCCCCATGCTCACCGGCATAAAAGACACCGCCGTGACCGTGACGCAAGCCGCAATGCAAACGGTGGTCGATAATTTTTATAATAAAAGCTGGACGAAATTCTATGAAAGCTACGTTGGCAACGCTGCCGGCAATGTGCATGGCTACACCAACAAATCGTACCCGGTAGTTACTTCGGCAGCAATGCTGGATGTAAATCACTACATCAGCGTGAATTACTACGACAATTACAATTTCCGTTCGCTCTGGGCTGGCAACTACGTTTATGTGAACGATGCTCTTGCACAAACCGTGAATGGTGTAAATTACACTCAACCCACCGCCGAGTTTCTGAGAGTGACCGGCCTGGCCACTGGCACAAAAGTAAAAGTGCTTGATGGCGGCGTGCGCGGTGGCTATGTGTGGCTGAAGTCTATCAACTACTATGATGACAAATACCGCGTAGTGCAGATCATGGCCGATAACTACAAAGGTGGCACCGACCGCATCACCAACCTGCTGGACTTTACCGGCAAAGTGCTGAAAACAAAAACCACCCACTTGAACCAGGACATCACCTGGAAAAATGTGGTGAACGTAAGTGTCGTGGGCAGCAAGCTCACCAACATTGCGGGCAGCGGCTGGGGCAACGCCGGCGCGGCATCGCAGCAAGTGCTCAATGCCAACACCGATGGCTGGATAGAAACCACCGTGCCCGAAATTATCACAGCGCGTATGTTTGGCCTCACCACCAACGACGCCGGGCAGGGTTACGCCAACATCAACTATGGTTTCCTCATTGCCAATCCTTTGCAAGTATATGAACTGGGCAGCCCGAAATACACTGACCCCGTAGCGCCCAAGCCTGGCGACAAGCTGCGCATAGCACGAGTGGGCACGCAGGTGAAATATTATAAGAACGATCAGCTTCTGTATACCTCTACTGTATCGTCTTCAAGTTCTCTTACCGCCGACCTTTCTTTCAACAACGGCGGAGCAACCTTCATCGGCGGTATAGCTTCGTTTAGCAGCACACAAACCACCATTTTGCGTGAGCTGGAATACGACCATGCCGGGCGATTGCTCAAAACCTGGCATACCTACAACGGTGGGCAGCGTGTGTTGTTAACCAGTAACGAATACAACGAGCTCGGTCAGCTGGTGGATAAAAAACTACACAGCACCAACGGCGCCGACTTCAAACAATCGCTGGACTATGAATACAACATTCGCGGTTGGCTCACAAAAATGAACGACGCTCAATTGAGCAGCTCCGATGGTGCCAATTTCGGAAAGGACCTGTTTGGCTTCGAGCTGCT
>JBMOKS010000428.1:0-12338 GCA_049324355.1 Bacteroidota bacterium | reverse complement strand
ATATGAATCCTTCCTGAAGAAAAAAGATTCTGAGGTGTACTCCGTGGTTGGCGCTGCGGGCGAACTGTTTTCCTTGCGAACGGAATTGTACGAGGCACCGGAAGAGAATATCATTATCGAAGATTTCTATTTATCGCTGAAAGTCGCCGGTCATGGTTATCGGTTCGTGTATGAACCCGATGCTTACGCCACGGAAACGGCGTCAGCCAATGTTGCCGAAGAATGGAAAAGAAAGGTGAGGATATCAGCCGGCGGGTTCCAGGCTATGGTGAAACTTCGATTCTTGTTAAACCCTTTTCGCTACGGAATTCTAACCTTTCAGTATATCTCTCATCGTGTGCTTCGGTGGACCCTGGCGCCCCTATCCCTTCCACTGATCCTGGTGAGTAACGCCTATCTGGCCATCAGCGGATCATTACTTTATGGCGCCATCCTTGTGATGCAGGTCGCTTTTTATGCGTTGGCTTGGGCTGGATATCTCTTCCGCGACAAACACGTCGCCATTAAGGGCTTCTTTGTGCCCTATTATTTTATGGTCATGAATCTCTCGGTTTTTGCAGGCTTTTTCAGGTTTCTGAAGGGAAAACAGTCCGTGGTCTGGGAAAAATCACAACGAGCTGAAATGAGCCGGAAAGATCAGGCTGCATAATTGTTTTGAGGATTGCATGAACTCCTATAATTTTGCCACCCTAATATACAAGCACGCGTATGGGACGTATTTTTGAGAAACGTAAGCACAAAATGTTTGCGCGCTTTGACAAAATGGCCAAAGCATTTACCCGTATTGGAAAAGATATTGCTATAGCCGTAAAACAAGCCGGACCTCATCCTGAAAATAATCCCAAACTCCGCACCGCGATCCAGAACGCCAAAGGTGTGAACATGCCCAAAGATAGAGTGGAAGCGGCTATCAAAAGGGCCTCTTCCAAAGAGGAGAAGGATTTTCAGGAAGTTGTTTACGAAGGATACGGGCCTCACGGCGTACCGATCATTGTGGAGTGCGCTACCGATAACCCGACACGAACCGTAGCGAATATCAGACTTCATTTCTCGAAAAACGGAGGCAGCATGGGCAACTCAGGATCTGTGGTGTTTATGTTTGAACGTCGCGGCGTTTTCAAGTTTGACCCCGCCAAATTAAACCTCGACGACATGGAACTTGATCTGATCGACGCCGGCGCCGAAGATATTGAACGCGGCGACGAGGAGACCGTGGTATATACAAAATTCACAGAATTTGGCCATATGCTGAAATTCCTGGAATCGAAGAACCTCGAACCCAAGAGCTCCGAACTACATTACATTCCGGCAACTACGAAAGAACTTCCAGAAGATCAACAGGACGAAGTTCTAAAACTCATCGAAACGCTTGAAAGCGACGACGACGTGCAGAACGTTTATCACAACCTGGCATAGCCCCCCTTTACCCCCCTAAGGTTTTAGGAAGATTAAAGGTAAGCCGGTCTTCGATCATGCGGTTATTATACTGCTGAATGATGGCTTTTATTTTTATTTCCATCGCAGCCACCACATCCGGCTTCTCTCGAAGCAGATTGTGTTCGATCATTTTATCCGTTTTGAAATTATATAGTCCAACGGCACGTGCGCCATCGAACATCAACAAATAGTCGTCGATAAAAAGCTGGTATACATTGTCCTTAAAATTAAAAGCAAAAGGTGTGTCGCCCTCACGAAAAAGATTTCTCCCGAAAGCAATAAATGGCTTGTCATAATGTAAATATCCAAGCACCGAGGGCATAATGTCGATCTGCTGGGCAATCTCCTGTTCTCTCCCTAACAAGCTGTGATCAGGCTTAAAAAAAATGATCGGTATGGAATAAAAGCCCCAGGCCGTCTTATTCTCCGGAAACTGAATATTGGACGATGTATGGTCGGCCGTAATCACAAACAAGGTATTGTCATACCAAGGCATTGCAGATGCTTTTTCAAAGAATCTTTTCAATGCAAAATCAGTGTACCGAACACATTTGTGAATAGGCATTGAGCCTTCCTCAAATCTATCTTCAAATTCTTCAGGTATCTCGAACGGGTGGTGTGACGACACTGAAAAGAAAGTTGTCATAAAAGGTTGAGGAAACTGGTTAAGCTGGTTGGCATAATAATTCAGAAACTTGTCGTCCCAGATACCCCACAGTCCGTCGAAGTGGTCATCGTTACCATATTCGGTCATACCGAAGTAGTGGTCGACGCCAGCGATGTTCATGAAAGCCTGAAAGCCCATGGATCCGTTTGGCGCTCCGTGGAAGAACGACGTATGATATCCCTTTTCTTCCAGCGTTGAGGCAAGGCTGTTGATCGTGTTACCCGAATAGGGCGAAAGAAAATACGGAACGCCCAACGACGGAATGCTGCTGACAACAGATGGCAGTCCATCGATGGATTTTCTACCATTGGCAAATGAATACTCGTACGTTTTGCTATACTGGATCAATGAATCCAGAAATGGCGTATAGCCTGTGTAGCTACCATCCTCTTTGTCGCGGTTAAATACACCGAAAAATTCCTTGGAAAAACTTTCCAGGATGATTACGACAACGTTCTGCCTTTGAAATCCGAGCGTGTCGATGGGAATATGAACGGGTGAATAAATGGAGTCCAGGACCTGCGGCGTATAAAAATCTACCTTCTGAACTTTAGCATGATTGAGTGTTCGGATGATCGCGAACGGTGTGTTCAACACGATACTTATTTCTTTCGGATCGCGCACATATTCACCTGCATTGCTGAGCGTGATCGGCCGTGTGCTGTGACGGATCCCCCCCCGGATCCCCACAACGATCAAACCTACGATCAGCGGAATTGCTAGTGCGCCGGAGACATAATAAACAATTCTGTTTTTGGTTTTCGGCCCCCACAGTTTTATCTTGTTATAGACCTTTATAAAACCAAACATCAGCAAAATCCAGAATAGCAGCGCATACCAGTAGTCAATCAGAAATTGAAACCATAGCCACCCCATGTTCTGCTCATTTTCAAATTGACGAAAGACGTCGGCAGTGGTGCGTCGAAGTGTAAATTGATAGTAGATGAAATCGGCCACGTTTGCCGCTAGAGCTATACCATTGAGTGTCAGAAACAGATACTTTAGAAATCTCTGATACGACCGGTTGAATCTAAAATCAAAAGGCAGGATCATCAATAAGATGAAAAGCATATTGATATAGAGTACGGCAGCCACATCAAATCTCAATCCCCCCAACATCAGGTACAGGAAATTGCCCAGCGTCATATTGGGGAAAAAGCTGGCATTAAAAAGAAAAAAGGCTATTCGGCACACCGTAAACAGCCCCATGATCAGCAGCAAGCGCAGAAACAACGCCCAATATATATTACCATTTAGCCTGAAATTTTGAAACACTTCTTGTTACGAGTTAGAGTCGCGAATTAATATAAAATTTACAGATTTTTAATCCTTTATTAACGGTAATCTCGCGCCCTTGTTTTCAGGTTACTCCTTTCTGGTGATTAATTATTATTTTGCCAGCTAAACTTTCCCGGACGCCATAAAGGACTCTCATGACCCGGCCGATTTTGACCTCATTGCTTGTCAGCACAGTTCTACTCTGTTCAGCGCAAACGAGAATAGTGTCTTTTGGAGTATTTACGGGCATCTCCTCCACTTATACCTGGGATGAAGGAATCAATCGCGACCCGCGATATAAAGCACGTTACGATGTAAAGTTTGCCCCGATCGGACTGACCTATGGAGTCGACTACTCAGGCTTTGGATTCTTACTGAGTCCGGGCATCATCAACACGGGACAGAATTATCATGTTATTAATACTGTAGGCGGTCATGAAGGTACGCGGAAGCTCAATACGAAGTATTTCAATTTGCCCTTGGCTTTAAAGTTGCACCTGATCGACCTGTCGTTTTTCAGAGTGAGTTTTACGTTTGGCGGTGGCGCAGCTATCTTGTTGAAGGCCGAAGAGTGGATCAAACACAACGACGCCAAGTTTAAATTTCCCGTTGACGTTTACCCTATTCTCCCACCAGATTATATTGTTGAATACGACGGCGTCTTGTCTCCGTCAGTGGGGCATTATACCATGTTGGATAAATCGGATTTCAATTCGCTGCAGTTTTTTGGATTCATCGGTCTTCGGTCTGATTGGCATGTTACCGATATTTGGAAAGTATCATTCGATGTCCGCGCCAGCTACAGCTTGTTGGAGAGCCGGACCAGCGACTACATGAATGCGCTGGCTAACCATCAGACCTTATACGATATCGACGGTGCAAGACGTGATATATCCGCTCATCTCACTGTTGGGGTCTCACGATATTTTGAGATCGATAAAAAAGAAAAAGATCGTCGGCAGCGCTCGAAAGGATCTTCAAGAAAGACCTCACCAAAAAAATACCCGTGGCCTTCCCCGAAGAAAACCAAGCCCAAAGGTTAATGCTCGGCGATGTTGGGTATTTCTATCATGAACATCGTACCCTCGCCCAGCTTTGACTTAATCTGAATGGTGCCCTTCAGCTTTTCCACGGCGCTCTTGACAATGTATAATCCAAGTCCCGAGCCCTTGCTATCAGCATTGGCGCGAAAGAACATTTTAAAAACTTTCTCCACGTACTCCTCCGCGATCCCGATTCCATTGTCAGTGAAGGTAATGGAAGCGCGGTCGGCATTTGCTTCGATGTCGATCTTTAGGAACGAATCTTCCTTCCAATGATCGCGGTAGCGTACCGCATTAGAAATGATGTTATTAAAGATGATGAGCAGCCTGCTGTAATCTGAATAGAATGGTGATTGAATATTGAAGTTCCTGATGCTTCTCACCTGCTCAGCTCCTTCCATGAACTTTAACGAATCGATAGACTCCTGCAACAAGTTCTGAAAATCAATTTGTTTGGGCATCACATCCATCCGGGAATTACGCGAATAGTGAATGATGTCGGAGATGAAATGATCCAGTTTATCGACGCTGCGCTCCATTAAAGTCAGATATTGTTCGATATTCCGTTTGTCAGGATCGATCTTGATCATGTTCAATAATCCCTTTACCGACATGAGCGGCGCACGCAAATCGTGCGACGCGCTGTACACAAAGCGGTCGAGCTCAGAATTGATCTTGATGAGTTCTTCGTTTTGTTTTTTTAACAACTCTTCGGCGCGCGTTTGGTTAGTGATGTCTATCGAGTATGCTGTAACGCCTGTCACTTTTCCGTTCTCCACGATTGGGTATGTTTTAATTTCGTATGTTCTCCATTCTTTATCTACGAGGTAAGTATCGTAGTACTTTCCTGCTCTTCCTTTGAGTCCGTTCTCATAGCGCACCCTCCACACCTCCCGGACGTCGGGCAAGGGTGAAAAAAGCTCAAGGATATTTTTTCCCCTGGAAAGTTTTATGCCAAAGGCTTGCTTATTCCTCTTGATGAATTCTTTATTGAAATCTATGAGCTCAAAATTAGTGTTCACCAGCCAGATGCTGTCTTCGATGGTATTGAGGATCGATCGTAAGTTGGCTTCGCTGGCGAGTATTTTTTTCTGGTATGCTTTCCGTACAGTGATGTCGCGGCTAAACACAGAGATGATCGGCAAAGCATTACCTCTCGTAACAGATTTGAAGTGAATTTCCCAATAGTACTTGCGTCCATCAAGTTCAAATACATCTTCAACTTTGATGGGTGTGCCACTCAACGCGGTCATGCAACGTTCTTTCCATTCAAAGGTGAGTTGTGGACTGACATTCTCCATCGACTCGAGTATAGACGTTCCTTTTTTCAATTCGATGCCATACGTTTCGAAAAAAATCCAGTAAAAGCCAGGGTTCAGGTTGATCACCCTGAACTCTTCGTCGAGTAAAAGAACATTGGAATCGGCGTCTTCGATGATAGACGTAAAAATGTCTTGCCACACGTTTACATCAGCATGGTCCAGCGTTGTCATATCCTGCTTTGGTAACGATTGAATTAAAAATTGATTTTAGAACCAGCGTCTAAATTCGGTGTTCTTTAGAACAGCAGTTGTCGGGAACTGTACCTTGCGGGAATGAATCATCAAAGCCATAGGTGTATTATACTTACAATAGACATTTCGCTTTTACGTAAAACATGGCGTGGAGTTAACATTTTTTTAAAATTGCTGTCGCCTTTCTTGCAGGTGTATCGGAAAAAGAATCAAAATCCCTGCGCGCGCAGGGATTTTGAAATAATTCACTTCAAGTTTTAATTTAATTGTCTTTCAACGCAGGCACCATCGACTTAGCCAATTCCGCGCCCAACAATGACTCGATCAATCCTAAGTTTGCCTTGCCATCTTTGCCGCCACCTTCGATGTATACCTGTGGAAGTTTCAATTCCGCCAGTTTTTCAGCTACACCGATGGCCATCTCCTTCTGGATCTGCGCCCGCTCCTGCGGTGTAAGGCCGGCGGCAACTTTCAATCGGTTGGCTTCGGCCTGTGAACGTTCACGAACAAGGTTTTGCTCAGCTTCCAATCTCGCGGTTTGCAACGCAATTTCTGCCAGCTGTTTTTTCGTGGTTTCCTGCTTCAACTGTGTTTCGATCGCAATAAGTTGCTTTACCTGTTCTTTCTCCTGGTCAACACGCTCTTTGGCCTTATCACGTTCACCTTCAGCGATGATACGTTGTTGTTCGGCACGAGCGGTTTCGATCTTTTCCATTTCAATACGCTTCTGTGCGGAGATGTCGCGCTGTGCTTCGAGGCGTTGTTTGAATGCAGGTTCGGCATACACTTCATCTACGATAACCTGTGTTACCGCGATACTGTTTTTAGTGATCTCGTGCGGGATGCGGATCAGTTTACCATCTTTATCAATCTTGCGGATGATCTTGTAACGCGTGTTGATCTCTTTGATTGTGCGCGGTCCGCCGTCTTGAATCGCCGAATAAATTGTATCATTAAACTCTTTTCTTTCAGTAGAATAGCCACCATACTTCAACTGATCGTCAACCGCCTGACGGAAATCTGTCGCCGCACCCGAGATATAGTCTTGGGCAGCAAACATATAACCGGTGTTGCTGATCTGCTCCTTGATCGTAGGGATCAAAGTATTGTTGATCAGGTTCTGGGGATTACGAAACGATTCTGCCAGAGCACGAAAGGTTTCCGGATCTTCGGGCATTTTCATTCTGACCGAAACTTGAACTGCAGCGCCAACACGGTCGATAAATGTAATGCCGATACCGGGAATAGTTTCCGATTTCAACTCTCTGGTGTTGTTGATCTGGAATGTCACCTTATCGGTAATGATGCCTTCAATACCTTCGGTCGATTCGCCATCGCCAACCACTTTGATATCGATTTCTTTTTGCCACTCTTGTATCGTGGCAAACCATCTGAATTTAACACCTGAGCTGAACACGGTGCTCCATCCCCCGGTGGGATACACCAGATAATATTGGTGACCAAACCTGGAGTAGAAGAAGAGTGAGTTACTGAGTGTGAGGAACACACCCAGCCCCAACAGTACAACAACTTTCTTTGAATCCTGAAAAATACTAAAGGGGCCTGTGGTAAAACGATTGCGTAGGGCATAACCAACCAATACGGCCAGTATCAGCAATATGCCGACAATACTAAATGCTAATAGCATAGTGAGGTTTAAATTTTAAATTGTGAATAAAGTTACGATTGAAATTTAGCGACTTGGCTTTAATCTGCGGGTGTGTCTGAATGGTCTACATTCCGTGTCGAAATTAAATTCGGAAACTACATACAGCCGTAGATAACGAAGTAACCTCAACCAGAAATAAACCTATAAAACAAAAAAATCCCTGAACCTTGATTCAGGGATTTCGTAGCCCGTAGGGGAATCGAACCCCTGTTACCAGAATGAAAATCTGATGTCCTAACCCCTAGACGAACGGGCCTTTTTTTAAAGTGGTGCAAAGATAGACCTGTGAAATGTATTTGCAAACCTGTGCGATAAATTTTTTCAAAAACCGTGAATTATTTCATTGGTTTTGCCCAATGGGTCGTTTACTTTTGACCTCTCGAAAATCAAACCATTAAAAAATGACTAAAGTAGGAATCAATGGATTTGGCCGCATTGGCCGGTTGGCCTTCAGGGCAGCCATCACCCGCAAAGATATCGAAGTAGTGGGTATCAACGACATTGTTGATCCTGAGTACATGGCTTACATGCTAAAATACGATTCAACACACGGAAAATTTGAAGGAACCGTTGAAGTGAAGGATGGAAACCTGGTGGTGAATGGAAAAAAGATCCGCGTTACAGCAGAAAAAGATCCGGCAAATCTAAAATGGTCTGAAGTTGGCGCTGAAATCGTCATCGAATCAACAGGTTTGTTTTTAACCCAGGCTGACGCTCAGAAGCACATCACGGCCGGTGCTAAAAAAGTTGTTATGTCGGCACCTGCCAAAGATGATACGCCAACTTTCGTGATGGGTGTGAACCATAAAAAACTTACTGCGCAGCATACCATTGTATCAAATGCCTCTTGCACTACCAACTGTCTTGCCCCTGTGGCAAAAGTTCTGAACGACAAGTTTGGAATAGTGGAAGGCCTCATGAGCACCATTCATGCCGTAACTGCAACACAAAAAACCGTCGATAGCCCTTCAGCCAAAGATTGGAGAGGTGGCCGCGGCGGATATCAGAATATTATTCCTTCTTCTACCGGTGCCGCCAAAGCAGTGGCGCTGGTTATTCCCGAACTGAAGGGTAAACTTACCGGCATGGCATTCCGCGTGCCAGTGGCCGACGTTTCGGTAGTAGACCTTACCGTAAAACTACAAAAACCCACTTCTTACGACGAGATCAAAAAAGCGATGAGAGACGCGTCTGAGGGTGAATTAAAAGGTATTCTTGGTTACACCGAAGATGAAGTGGTATCCCAGGATTTCCTCGGCGATGTCAGAACCTCCATTTTCGATGCAAAGGCAGGCATAGCATTAAATGACAATTTCGTTAAAGTTGTTTCTTGGTATGATAACGAGTGGGGATATTCCAATAAACTTATTGACCTCGTCCAGGAACTAGCCAAAATCTAAGTTCCCCGGCACAGTTTTTTAAAGGCTACCCTTGTGGGTGGCCTTTTTTATTTTTTAAGGCGGAATGATAAAAAGCCTTTCTACAACCGAATTTTGGAGTTTTCCGTGTTGGTACTGAAATAGAATAACCTGGAAATGACTAAATTCTGTCCTAAAAACGTTTAAGGTTTAGATTCGTCCGGTCAATGGCTGATTATTACGAGGTATTAGGGATAAATCGTACTGCAGATTCGACACAAATCCGTGCTGCCTATAAGCGCTTGGCCATGATGTATCACCCTGACCGCAATCAGGGCGATAAGCAAGCTGAGGAAACTTTTAAGATCGTTAACGAAGCCTACCACACCCTCTCCGATCCGCTCAAGAAATCAAGATACGACTCCCGGCTTTACTCGGCCACTCAATCGTATGCCGACACGCCCTACTGGGAAGAGATCAAGCGAAGGCGATATTATCAATGGAAGCAAAAACAGCAAAGTCAATATACTTATACTTTTGACCGCAACTATTTTAAGATACAAGGACTGGCATTCCTGGTGTTTCTCATTATTTCAGGTTTTTGCTTTGCCATTATCCACACGGCATCGTATTTCGTGAATCAGCAACGGATCGAAAAATGGCGGGCCAACAGTAAAATGTTAAAGCAGGTCAATGGGTTGTTTGTGGCACGGCGCTATGAAGACGCGTTCGATATGATCAATACATTAGAAAAAAAAGATCCGCTGGAATACCGTTTTGGATTCGTTCGCGACAGCCTGGTGGATGAACTGCGCATCCTGGCAACCGCCGAGTTCAAACAAAATGATTTCTCTTCGGCCGTCACGCACTACCTGATCCTTCGAGATCACGAACGTCCGGTGCGTTTTGAAACCCTCCAGAATATTTCGATCTGTCAGTTTTATTTGGGCAACTACCAGGAGGCATTGCAAGCCTTAAAACATTTACATAATCAACAACCTTACGACCTGGAACTGGTGTATCGCATCGGCATGATCAACTTGGAAAAGACTGAAAACATGCCGGAGGCCTTGCATTATTTCACACTCGGAAAAAAACTCTTCAAGGAGAATCTCAGTAAGGTGTATGGCAACGCCTTTGAGATCGTGATGAACCCCGAAGACGCCCCGGATATCTATTTTGACATTTTCGAAGGTCGAGCCCGCGCCAATCTTGCCCTGAAAAACTACAAGGATGCGATGACAGATTGCAACTGGGCCATTTTTCTGCGGCGCGACAGGCCCGATCCGTATTTGATGCGCGCCGTCGCCAAGATCAATCTTAAACGGTATGATGACGCCTGCGAAGATCTCGCGCAAGGAAAAGCGCTAGGCCTGCAATCGGCCACTGTGCTGCAAAGAAAATATTGTCGCTAGATCTTGAGGAATAGACCAACACCCCAGTTGGGCGAAGCCAAAATATTCCTGCCGCTGGCCGCGAAACCGCCAGATGCCGAAAAACCCCAGCGATCGTTGAGTTGGTAGCCAATCTCGAGTGTGGGTGAAAAATATTCGGTATTGTTAGAAAAAATTCCATTGTTCTCCGCCACCTGATCGTCTCCGTTGTATAGTGATTCCACCACGTTCAGTTTCACGATCGTTGTTAGCTTTTTAAAAAATGTATAACCTATTTCGCCGCCATAGCGGAATTCATCAGAAAAATTATTGGTACGATTGTTAAATCCCGCGTAGAAGGAGACGTATACCGGGGCCGGGTAAAACGAGTGACTGACATCGAACCTGATCATCTGGTTAAATTCTCCGTCGCCCGTTTGTAAAATTTTTCCACGTCCTCCTGCTGTCACACCCAGCGGTATTCCCAATGACAATGTAGCACTGAGCACCACAGGTTTATCTTTAATGATACCATATTTCAAGGCGATGTCTACATCGCCGATGGCATTGACTTCGTCTCCGGGAATGATCGTTCCGCTTTGATTGTATCGGATCTCGTTGAGGGTGCCCCGCACAAAAAATGGAAGATAGGCAATGCCGGTAAGCCTGTCGGTGATGCCGTATTCGCCATAAAAACTTGTAGTGAACAGGCTTGTGGTTCGAATATCGATAATGTCGCCCGACGGACTATAAAATGATGAGGCAATGATCCAGTTTTGACCCAACTTGTAGTACCCTTTGCCTTTCGGCTGAGGCCAGCCTCCACCACCCCAGGCAAGTATGGGTAAAAGTGAAAAGCAAAAAACAATAGTCATCGCTTTCATATCAATTAATTCATATCTGCATATCCAAACGTAACGCTGGCCGGTTTACATAAAATGATCACATATCGGTAATCAAACAATTCTATGTTGGGATCAAGCGCAGAGATATCAAACGTCTTTGCACCATCGGTTGTGATCTGCGCTATCTCGAAACCTGTGCTCCGCACCACAGCTCCATTTGTAGCATTGGCGAGGTAAACATAGGTTCCCAGGGCATAGCTGGTTTCAAAATTATCGTCAAATTCCAATATAAGTTTGTTGTTTTCATACGTCAACGTGGCATGCCCCACAGCCTTGTATCCGCCTGAACTCACAAAGTCTCCCGAACGGGTTGTACCAATAGTGAAGTCGATCGAGTTACTTTTCACTCCCTCAACCTTTGCGTGAATGCCTACGACGCCGGCAGAATGGGCCGTCACTTCGCCGTTTGTGCTGACGGTGGCCAGCGATGAATTCTCTGAAAACCATTGTATGGGCCTGTCGGTGAGCACCTCGTTGTTAATGTTCCTCACGACAATATCGAGTTGAATTTTTTCCTGCGGCAGCAGCGTAGTTTTGGCTGCCGAAATCTGCACATTGGCAACGGCATCAGGATCAGACTCGACGGTGATCTCCACGGTATCGCTTGCCGTAAGGTATGAAGCAATGATCGTTGCCTGACCATTGGCAATGGCCCTGACTAATCCGGTATTATCTACGGTGGCGATGTGTGGTTGCAGGCTTCTCCACTCGATGGGAACCTGCACCGGTTTGCCAGCGATCTCGTAGGTAACATGCAGCAAAGTATCGTCGCCAGGCATTAAACCCAGCGGTTCCTGCTCGATATTGAGTGTTCCAACAGGGTCATCAAAATAATCGACGCCGACACAGGCATGAATCAGAATGGGTATTAAAAAAAGATATATTTTCGCCCGCATTCGCTGATTTTTTACGAAATTAAGATTAATTAATCTGATCCTATCGTCGTCAATTTGACATTTGGACCATGAAGAGACATTTAAATAAAGAACACGTTAAGTCCGTTCAGGGAAGTTACTTCAATATTTTGGCCCTTTTCCTCGGAGAAGAAAGAATAGAAAGTCGCTATCTGCGGTGCCTGTTGAAATGGGGATTTC
>JBMOKS010000427.1:0-12377 GCA_049324355.1 Bacteroidota bacterium | reverse complement strand
GAAAGCCTTAACAAAATTTACCTGGGGCGCCAACTTTTGAAGACGCTCCATCAACGACATTCTAAAATCAGTGAAAAAACTTAATACACCATTCTGCGGCGATGCGGCGCCGATAGGATTGGTAGTGTCGATAACCGTTTTGCCGGAAAGATGAGAAGACATTTCCTTGATCACATCTTCTGCTACAATGCCCTTTACGGCCAACACAACAAGATCTCCAAATTTCGCGGCATCTTCTTTCGTGCCTACCGCACCCCCATGAGCTGCCTTCCAATCGTTTACTTTGTCGGCATCACGCGTGCCGATCATGACCTGGTAACCATTTTTAATAAAGCCGGCACCCAGAACTTTGGCCACCTGGCCAGAGCCGATTATTCCAATCTTTTTCATTGTCATGAGGTGTTATGTTGATTCCCTATTGCGTATCTGAATATACGCCATCCCTTTCCAGGATTTATTCTTTTACACGATTTTTATTTTAATATTTCATCATGAAATGCCCATCAGCAAAGAGCAGGTCCGCCGCGATGATTAAACATGGGCATTCCATCGGTACTATCTCAAAAAGTCCGAAAATTTGATGCTCTTATGAAATGTGGATCAAGCGGATATAAAATTTAAACAGATGAAAATAGGGTTATTGTCAGACACACACGGCTATCTTGACGTCAAGGTATTTGAATATTTTAAAGGCTGTGATGAAGTGTGGCATGCCGGCGATATCGGCACGGCTAGCGTGGCCGACGAACTGGAAAAATTCAAGCCCCTGAAGGCCGTCTTTGGTAATATAGACGACAAAAATCTGCAGCTACGTTATCCTGAGCACCTTCGGTTTACTTGCGAAGAATTAGACATTTGGATCACTCACATTGGCGGAGTGCCCCCACTTTACAATCCACGTGTCAGGAAAATATTACAGACGCACCCGCCCGATGTTTTTATCTGCGGCCACTCCCACATCCTGAAAATAAAAAAAGATCCACAATACGGCGGTATGTTGTTTATCAATCCAGGCGCCGCCGGCAAACAAGGTTTTCACCACATGAAGACGCTGGTGAGGTTCACCTTGCTTGGAAGAGAAATAAAAGATCTGGAAGTGATTGAGATCGGCAAAAGGGGTGCTTTGTGATCAGAACCGATACCGTAGCGACATGCCCGTACCCTTCAAGTTGAAAGACACACTCTGTTGTTCGAGATAGCGGTCATATTTCTTCTGGCCTTTAGACCATAAAATGATTCCGGGCACCGTCATGCCGGCGCCGCCGATGGTCATCATCAATCCCAGTGCTCCTTTGGGGTCGCCTTCCTCATAGTTTCCGGATGAAGATGAATAGGCGTTGTAATAGAGTTGATCGGCATTGTTCATCAGAATGATGCCACCAAGCATAAGCCCAACACCGCAGATCGTGAGTGTCCGCCCCGTGTTGCGCATACGCAGTCCCTGAGGCTTTGGATCGGCGGCATAAGCATACATTGTCTTTAGTGTAGGACGCGGTGTTCCTGCATCTGCATAGTACACGGGTTGCGGCTCGATGATCTGAGCCGATACCTTACCTGCCAGCAGGCAAAGTAAAATGCAGCAAAAAACGCATTTCATATTTATGGAAGTCAGTCGACTAAACGTACTGGTTCAGCATTACCGGCATCACCAGCATCAGAATATCTTCGCTCTTGTCCTTTTCTGCTGGCAGAATAACACCTGCTTTGTTGGGAGCCGACATAGTGAGCTTGATCTGACCGGAATCCATGTTGGTGAGCATTTCCACCAGGAATTTGGCATTAAAACCGATCTCGATATCCTCACCTTCGTGCTCACAAGACAGTCTTTCGTTTGCTTCATTGCTGAAGTCGAGGTCTTCTGCGGAGATCTGCAACTCGCTGCCGGTGATCTTCAATCTCACCTGGTGAGTTGTTTTATTGGCGTAAATGGAAATACGCTTCAAGGCACCGAGGAATTCTCCACGGTCGATCGTCATTTTGATATTGTTTCCTGAAGGAATAACGTTTTCGTAGTCGGGGAACCTTTCGTCGATCAGCCGGCAGATCATCTTGATGTTGCCGAACTTGAAAAAGGCGTTTGACATGTTGAAGTTCAGGCTCACCTCTGTATTCTCCGTAGGCAGCGTAGCTTTTAGTAGGTTGAGGGCCTTACGGGGGATGATAATGGCGTTGCCGTTGTCTGACTTCACGTCAGTTCTTCTGTAGCGAACCAAACGATGGCCATCGGTGGCCACAAATGTAGTATTCTTTTCGCCCAGATTAACATACACACCGGTCATAGCGGGGCGTAGTTCATCGTTGCTAGTCGCGAAAATGGTATTGTTTACAGCGCGCGCCAGAACTTCCGAGGCGATCTCAGCGGTGAAATCATTGGAAACCGTAGGGACTTTCGGAAAGTCGGTGGCATTTTCTCCCGACAGCTTGTAACGACCATTGTCGGAAATGATCTCTACACTATAGGTAGATTCATCAATCGAAAATGTGACGG
Organism: Bacteroidota bacterium; assembly: GCA_049324355.1. Taxonomy (GTDB): domain Bacteria; phylum Bacteroidota; class Bacteroidia; order Cytophagales; family Cyclobacteriaceae; genus Chryseosolibacter. Next base: position 9,889 of record JBMOKS010000427.1, on the reverse strand, counting down.
GCTGCTCGGGAAGATTCTTTAACGTGTCCAACAGGATACGTGCCGGAACCGCTATGCTGCCTTTTTCCTTGGACTCAACCTGAAGTTCGGTGATCATGGACGTTTGAAGGTCAGAGGCTGTAACCGTTAGACTGCCTTTTTCAAGTTCAAACAGGAAATTCTCCAAAATGGGAACCACAGGGTTTGTTGTAATAACACCATTGATATTGGATAATTGCTTAAGCAGGTAAGCGGAGTTAACGATAAACTTCATTCGCGAGCAGTGGTTATGGTTTTTAAAGCGGGGGTAAAGTTATAAAGAAAACCCAATAATAAAATCTGGCGTCCGGAATCAAAAGAGCGGTGTCAAAAATTTACTTCTTTTCAAAAAATGCTCTGGATCTCAATAGATTACGAATTTTTTCGGGATGAAATACCGCGCCTTGCGTTTCCTGGATAAGGGCCCTGACCTCCATTTTTTTGTCGGCGGTATATAATTTTAATCGGTATTGCTTATCAGCGATGTCGCTGACGGTAATTACCATGAAAGGCTGGGTTTTTGACAAACTGTCGGTCATGGTTCCCGGATCAACATATTCATCTACGGTCAGCAGGGATACTTCATCGAGGTAGGTATTGAACCTGGCTGTATCGACAGCCTCCAGGCCTTTGATGCCAAAACCCGCCGGCCCCATAACTACCTCAAAATTATCAGCAGGCCGCGCCGGAAATTCCGCAATCATTCCTTTGAAATTTCGCCAGTTAAATCCGAAAACATGTTTGTCGCGCCAGCCGTTCTCGTCCAGTTCCAGAATTCCCGAAACATAAACCCTGTAGCCTGGTATGGTCATCAGATAAACTTCGCCCCCCGGCGTCATAAAGAATGCGTGTGACTTTCGGGCGTTACCTCCGGCGTAAAATGTTTTTACCAACTGTTCTCCGGCAAACATCGAAATTTTGATGCCTTGTTTTTTTAGTTCATTGGCGATGGAGTCTCGCAGCACCTGTGCCACCTTACGTTTGGGCTCTGCCTGCTGGAGCGTTGCAAACAAAACATCCATCAGGTTACGATCGGCGTCATACTGTTGGTTTACATTCCACCGCGATGTAAAGGCTAGCTCGACCGTTCCCTTGGCGGACTCCAGCGTGATCTTACTTACCGCTTTAAGGTCGTTTGGCTTGAAAATATTTTTGTTAACCTCCGGCGAATCCGCTCGGTTAATTTTCCAGAACGTAAATGTTGTGGCCGCCAACAGCACAATCAGGAGGGCAAACTGAAATTTGTTTTTCTTTTCCTGCATAGCTAAAAACTGGCATACCTCCTCTTACGCAGCAAATTACGCAGAATACCATAGGTGATCAGTAGCACCAGCGGTATCGCCAGGTTGATCACCTGCCATTTCGTTTTTTCCGCAACGATCTTTTCTTTATCCAGCGGACGTATTTTAACTTCCTTGTTTCTTACAGCAATCAATCCGCCTTCATCAGTGAGAAAGGCGAGCATGTTCATGATCAAATCCTGATTGGCAAATGTTGTATTGGTAAAAGGATCAAATCCAAGCGCCAGCGGTTGCCGTGTTCTTGGATTGATGTCGTTTCGGGCCAAGTCGCCATCAGCCACAACAATAATTTTTGCCGGCGCACTTTCTTGTTGATAGCCGGCAGAATCCACTCCAGGCGGCAAGAACCTGTTCTTAAAAGCTGATGTAAATTTTCCTTCCAGTAAATACGCCACCGGAATAAAACTTTTTGTAAAGTTTTTTGGATCGACATCTTGCCGCAGATTTTGAATGCTCACGGATACCGGCGCTGTCAACGTTCTGGAATATTGTGACGTAAACAAAAGGGGTGTCTTCTTCACGCCGGTAGCCTTTACTGTATCGATGGAGCTTACAAATTTGGCGACCACCGCGTCGAGGTTACGCGTGGTGGGATGGTCGGCATAACGATTGATAACGGGGAAAAAAGGCCATTCGATCAATTGCATTTTCGGCCTTCCACCCGACTGACCCGTAACCACAGGATACAAAGACGAACTTCGATCCTGGACCAGGTCCACGTTCAGCCGAACGCCATATTTAAACAGCTGATCATCCAGTTGAACATCAACAGGTAATGCCAGATTGCCGGCGTCCGATGCGCTTTCCATGGATGCATTCACCCGATCGATGAGCATCAGCACTTTTCCACCGCGCATGATGTATTGGTCCAGGTAGTACCGCTCTTGGGGTGTAAACGGCGTCGTCGGTTTTGCAATTATCAGTGCATCGTAAGTCTTCAGATCACTTGTTGACAAGTTGACTTTGAAAACATCGTAAACTTCCAGCAACGCATTGTTGAATGAGGCCACTTCCAGGCTATCGAGTTCGCCATGACCATATACAAACCCGATCTGCTTTCGATCAAGATTGGAAAGTTTGTTAATGGCACTGGCGAGTTCATACTCCACGCCTTCAATAGATTGATTGATTTCTTCTTCCGGAGTACGAGCTTTGTTGCCTTTCAATAACATCACGCCTACTTCGCTGCCACCATAGGAAACTACGGCACCGGGAAAAATGATTTTTTCAATGCGCTGACCATCTTTTTTATCAACCACATTGGTAGGCTGAACACCCTTAGCCGCCAACTCGGCCATAAATTCTGATTGGGCTTTTTGACTCAACGCCGTCGCGGGATCGACGAACGTATACTTGATCTTCTGACCGGAATAGATCCGAAACTCCTCGAGTGTTTCGCGAATGGATTTCTGAAATCTCCTAAAGCTTGCGTTCAACTCCCCCTCCAGGTAAACTTCTATGTGAACGTCGTCATCCAGCTGGCGAAGAATTTCGCGTGTAGGTTCCTTGATCGAAAAACGTTTTTCTTCCGTAAGGTCGAACCTGAAAAAGGTCACCGATGCCAGCAGATTCAATAGGATGATAACCATGAGCCCATTGGCCAGCAGGAGCAGATCACCCAGTTTTTTACTTTTCCAGTTCACCATGATCGCGCTCCCAGAATAATACGTGTGACCAATAACATCAGTGCCGTGACGCTTAAAAAATAAATGAGGTCGCGTGTGTCGATCAGTCCTTTGCTTAACGACTCGTAGTGATAAGACAGGCCAAGTTGCTTGATCAGGAGTGCCGACTGAGACCAGACATTCAGCGCTGCCAACGAATCGAATCCCGTAAAGAAAATGAAACTTAGAAACGCTGCCACGATAAACGACACGATCTGATTCGGCGTGACCGATGACGAGAGAATTCCGATAGCACAAAACACGCTGCCCAATAACGCCAGGCCGATATATGAACCGATCACGCCGGGCGCATCGATATTGCCCCGCGGGCTACCGAGCTGATAAATTGTGTAATAATAGATCACGGAGGGAATCAAGGCCACCAGCACCAAAAAAAAGCTAGCCAGGAATTTTCCCATCACAATATCCCAATCCGTGAGGGGTTTAGTCATCAGTAATTCCATGGTCGCGGCCTTTTTTTCTTCCGCGAAGCTGCGCATGGTGATGGCGGGGATGAGGAATATAAAAATATAGGGAGTCAGGTTAAACAACGTACCCATATCGGCATAGCCGTAGTCCAAAACAGACGTTTCTTGAAAAACCCACATGATCAGACCCATACCCGTAAGGAATACGCCAATGACGATGTAGGCGATCAACGAACTGAGAAAGCTGTTAAATTCCTTGGTTAGTACGTGCAGCATTTTTTCAAAACGCAGCAAAATAAATAATAATGTGATGACTCCTCAAACTATTCAAGCATAGAACCGGTGAATTTTGTAAATTGAAGCATCCCCCTCTCTTATATTTGATCGCAAAGCCCAGCTTGTATGGCGAAAACAAGGGTTTCGGGGTATATTGTTTCTGCGGCAACCGTCTTGCTGTTTTGGGGCATCCTGGAAATCATTTGTGGCTGGATCTATAAAAACCTTCCGGCCCGATTCCTAAATGGCAAACGTATCGTCGAAATCAACTCAGGTCGCAAAGACGCCGTCCCATCCAGCATCGTTTCTCACCCTTACATGCTATACGCCAACAAGCCCCTTTTTAAAGACAGTGTTCAGCAACACAACTCGCTAGGATACAGAAACGCTGAATTTTCTGTCGAAAAAGGCGACGACGTGATCCGTATTTTAACATTGGGTGGTTCCACAACCTACGGCTACCTGAACAAAGACCCCAACAGCACCTGGCCGGCTATACTGCAAAAGAAACTTCAACCCCACTTTACTAAAAAGATCGAAGTGATCAACGGCGGTCTGAAATACGCTACGTCGGCCGAATTACTTGCGGGCTATATATTCAGGCATCGGTATATAAAACCCGACTACATTATTTTTCATGAAGGTGGTAACGACGCCGTACCGGTTTTCTTCGATGAATACGATCCGGAATATTACGCCTTCAGAGGTCATGGACGAGGCGCCGCCCTTAGAAAAGGAGAAAGGGTGCTACTGAATTCAAATGTATTTAAGGTTTTCTATTGTTACTGGCTGAATAACTATGAAACGGTCTACCGCTCGCAGCCCTACCCTTTTTACAGACTCGATCGCGCCGAGGTGATGAAACGCATAAAAGACGACCATCGTTTTGTGGGCTTCACACGCAACGTCGATCTCCTGATCAGAACAGCAAAAGCCGACAGCGTTCAGGTAATTTTATTTGGTTTCCTTCAGGCCCGCGAGGAAAATCTTTCCAAGAACCGTATAGATCACGCCGGTCTCGAAAAAGCGATGATCTATGCGGTGCAGAAAAACAACGACATCCTTAAGCAGTTATCAGAAAAGCATAATTTACTCTACATCGATCCGCATCAAGACTATTTCAAAGACGAATGGTTTTTAGATAATTGCCACCTGACCAAGGCCGGAGAAGAAGCAAAAGCCGAGGTCGTCTTTCAACAAATCGTGAAGGTCATATCTGAGTAGGGCCTGCTGTCAGTTCACTAAAGATACTTTCGAGCGAGTTCTCTTCCTGTTTTAGTCCAACCAGTGACAGGTTCAGGTCGGCAGCCAGGCGGAAGATCTCAGGACGCAGGTCGGCATCGCCATCGCCCACGACGCGAAACCGGAACTTACCAAGATCGGTAACTTGTGTCACACCCTGTAAACGATGAAGGGCATCCATCGACACGTTTTTTTCAAATTCAACAATGATGACCGTTTTATCCTTCTTCGTTTTGCGTAAATTCTCTAACAAGTCATCGGCTACGATCACACCCTTATTGATTACCACCACCCTGTCGCACAATGCCTCAACTTCCTGCATAATGTGCGTTGAAAAAATTACCGTTTTATTTTTACTGATGTCGCGGATCAGTTTTCTGATTTCCACGAGCTGGTTAGGATCTAATCCAGAAGTAGGTTCGTCGAGGATCAAAACTTTCGGGTCGTGGATCAACGCCTGAGCCAAACCCACACGTTGTCGATAACCTTTCGACAATGCTTCTATCCTTTTATTCTGCTCTCGCTCCAGTCCGCAGAGCGCGATCATTTCGAGGATCCGGTCTTTCAGCTTTTTACCTTTCAGGCCATATAGCTTACCAACAAAATTTAAATACTCATGCACGTATAGATCAAGGTAAAGCGGATTGTGCTCCGGCAAGTAACCGGTGATCTTCTTTACCTCCAGGGGCTGTTGTGTAACATCGAAACCGCCGACAATAACTTCGCCCGATGTGGGCGGCAGGTACCCGGTGGCAATCTTCATTGTGGTGGATTTACCTGCTCCGTTGGGACCCAAAAAACCAACGATCTCACCCTGATCGACATGGAATGAAATAGCTTTTACGGCCGTTTGAGGTCCGTAAGTTTTAGTAAGATTTTTTACAACGAGCGACATAATTCCGGGTCGTAAAAGTAAGGTTTTTGAGCAATTAACAACTTATTAACACCGTTCCCACCGATAAATTGCAAACTTACGGGCTTACAATATCAAAGTCCGACTTATTAATTGCCTGACATTGAAAACACCATCCAATTTTCAGAAATTTGACCTCCATTCGATTTGATATGCAAAGGATACTCGTTGTTATTGGCCTCCTGACCTCAGGTGTGTGTGCTGCTCAGCAAGGTTACAAAATTCAATTCAAGGTGAGCGGCTTAAAAGATACCACCGCCTACCTGGGCTACTATTACGGTGAAAGCACTTTTTTAAAAGACACCGCCAAAGTGAACGCCAGGGGTGAGTTTTTTTTCGATGGCAAACAAACCCTGCCACAAGGGGTTTATTTTCTGGTACTCAATAAGACCCGCATCTTCGAAATGCTGGTTGGCGCCAATCAGCGTTTCAGCATGGAAACGAGCACGGCCGACTATGTAAAGGACATGAAAGTGACCGGCGACGAAGACAATAAACTATTCTTCGATAACATGATCTATAACATGGAAAGGCATAAAGAGGCCGAACCGTTCTTGAAAATAATACAGGATAGCACAATCACCGAAGATCAAAAGAAAGAAGCTCGTAAGTCATTTTCAATTGTCAACGACAAGGTGATGAGCTATCAGGATGGCATCATCGAAAAATATCCGAGCACCCTCACGGCCAGGATATTTAAGGCCAACAAAGCGATCAAAATACCCGATGCTCCGAAAAAATCAGACGGATCGATCGACTCTACATTTCAACTTCGCTGGTATCGCGAGCATTACTTCGACTATTTTGATCTGAGCGACGACGCCCTTATCCGCATGCCACGTACGATATACTCGGAGAAATTTAACGACTACCTCAATCGCCTTTTTGCTCCACAACCCGACACGATCAAAAAAGCACTGGATAAACTGATCGCGAAAGCCAAGAAGAACCAGGAAACCTACAAATATGCCGTGTGGCTTTCCGTGCTAAAGTACCAGAACCCGGAGATCATGGGCCTTGATGAAGTGTTCGTCCATATCTACGATAAATACTTCGGTTCGGGTGAAATGAATTTCTGGGCCAATGATAATCTTAAGAAAAATCTGAAAGATCACGCTACCAGACTTCGTAAAAGCCTCGTAGGACAAGTCGGCGATAACCTGATCATGCAGGATGTGAATCTGAAGCCACGCTCCATGTATGACCTCAAACACAAATACACCATATTATATATCTTCGATCCAGACTGCGGCCATTGCAAGGAAGAAACACCCAAACTCGTTTCGTTTTATAACAAGAAAAAATTCGACCTGGAAGTTTACGCCGTGAGTGCCGACACCTCCATAGCAAAAATGCGCGATTACATCAAAGAGATGAACATGAAGTGGGTTACAGTTAATGGCCCGCGCACATACGTTGGACCATACCAGGATCACTACGACGCAATCACCACGCCTTCGCTATATGTGCTGGACGAAAAGAAAAAGATCATCGGTAAAAAGGTGCCGGTCGATAAACTGGAAGAATTCCTTACACAGTACGAACGAATTGAAAAGTTGCGGGCTGCGGGAAAGCTGAATTAAAGCTAGCAAGCTGGCGCAAGTCTTCAGACTTGTGCCCATCATGAAGCAAGTCTCCTGACTTGCAACTGCACTTATTTTTCAGTACGGCGATCTAACTTACGTCTATGAGTCGCAAGTATAAGGTCTGGGATCAAAACAAGCTATACTTCGTAACTTTCGCCGTGATTCGCTGGCTCGATGTATTTACGCGAAGGGAATACAAAGACATTTTTATCGACAGCCTGCGCTATTGTCAAAAGCACAAAGGTCTTGAACTTTATGCTTACTGCATCATGCCCAATCATGTTCACATGATCATTGGGAGGAAGAGTGCACAAAGTCTGCAAAGGATGGTTAGGGATATAAAAAAATACACATCCGTGAAAATCTTTGAAGCGATCGAGAACAATCCGAAGGAAAGTCGGAAAGAATTATTCTTGTGGTTATTTCGTCGGGCGGGCGAAGCCAATAGCAATAATGTAAACCACCAGTTTTGGCAGCAGCATTTTCATCCGATAGAACTGAGTACCAATGAAATGCTTGAGCAACGTTTAAATTACATCCATCAAAACCCGGTTAAAGCCGGCATGGTGCTGTCGCCGGAGGATTATCTATACAGTAGTGCAGTGAACTATTCAGGCTTGCCTGATAAAATGATCGACGTGATCTTAATCTAACGGAAGTCTGAAGACTGTCTTGCATGACTGAGCACCAGCGCAGTTCAAGCCAGTTATTTGCTATTTGTAGAATAGTATCTGGTCGCCCGCCTGGTTGTAAACGATGGTTAGTATGTTATTTTGGATTCGAAATTTTAATTGCTTACTGGCAAGAGAATTAAAAAGTCTTTCTTCATAGTCGCTCATATAACGCGGGCCGCCTGCTCTCGTCGATAACAAGGAGGAAGTTATTATTGTCGAGTCATCGATAAATTCGTACGACATGAAAAAACCATTTATTGGTCCACTGCCCATTAGTTGATATCGGTACGATGGAACAGTATTATCACCGTCGTTTAGGTTACTTGTAAAACTAAGGTCTACTGGTCTTTCACATGGTGGATAACTCAACGTTTCGGAACCTTGATCCAGGAAGCCGATCAAGTTCCACTTGCCATTGATCATCTCAGCCTGCCCGGATGTTTCTGCATATTCAACAGGACAGAATAATTGCTTCAGCGCGATGTCATTAAATTCCCCATTCGTAATGGAAATTGCTTTTCCGCCTTGGCTAAAATGGCCGTAAAACGTTCCGCTAACTTCCCCGTTGAGTGTATCGAGCTCTGTTAGGGTTACTTTTCCGATCGTGATGCTCAACGAAAAACCCATCCGGTGATCGGATTCTGAAAAGAGGATCATATTATCTCCGTTAGCAGTCAGTTCGTTCACACCCAACCTCGGGTTCGTGATCCAAATAGACATACGCCGGCTGATGCCATTCCAGCTTGACGAATCGCTGCCCCACACCTGGAGATGATGTCCATAGAAAAAACCACCGGAAGTAAAATTGGGGATCCAGGTTTCATGGTTAATGTCTGCTTTGAATCTTACTTGTTGTCTCTCTACGCCGCTATCACTACAACCCGCCGAAAGAACGATTACACTGAAAAAGACCTCTCTAATCCTCATAAAACTAAAAACGCGAATTTGACTCCCATAAGTATAGTAAACAAAATCAATCCATTAATTCAACAGGTCAGATCTCAAATTCAGCAATTCATTCGTATAAATTCGTCAAAGGGTCTGCACGACCCCTTCCGTGATTATTTTTGGCCTATGAAGACTAATCAAAACACCTCAGCGTTGATATCTCCGATCGTGTACTGGGCAAAACCGAACAACTTTCGTCCAAAAATGTACAATGGCGGCAAGCAGGCAACCGGCCAAACCCGCGAAAAACACCTGAAAAGGCCTTCTGTAACCTTTTGGCACTTTTTTCAGTCTTATATGCAACTATTCACCCTTCTGGGAGTATCTAATGAGGTGAATCAAACCATGAACCTTTAATTCTAAACTGTATGGCCTTGTTTGAAAAATTATTAGGAAAGAAGAAACCAGAATTAAAAGCCCGGTGTCCGATCACAAAAGAGCAGATTGATAATGGTTTTGGATACTTGCTCACAACTGCCCAAGTAATAGCATCGAAGAAGTACTGGGACATGATCATGACCGAACCCGAAACGCTTTCATACTCCGTATCACACTTCAAGAATCAGGAAAGCGGCACCCGCATGCGTAGCCTGATCTTCGAAAAGTACAGCAGCGTTGAAAAGCCGTGGATGATCTCCGATTCTTGCATCAACTTATTTGAAAACATCGATAAATCCTCCGCGCGCGAAAACGCGAAGCGCTGGTGGCAAAACGCAGGGAACTTCGTACCTGAAAACTCAGGACCTGCACTGCAGGCGCTTGACCCCATAGCTTACCAGAACTGGAAAGACTACGCCGTGCTGGAAGCGGGTAGATCAAAAGTTATACTTCACTGAAAA
>JBMOKS010000426.1:987-12561 GCA_049324355.1 Bacteroidota bacterium | reverse complement strand
GCTTTTGATCTGATCGGAAAAGGCGCCGTAGATTCTGTGCTTGACTTCGCAAAGTTCATGTACCAAACAAAAGCCCAATAGTGATACATCGCAGCCTGAGCTGCAATAACTCTGAGTTGAATGAAAGAATTTGAGAAGATCCCCATTACCAAAGTGCAGCGTGCAACCAAGTTTATTGCAACAGGAGCAAAAATCGGAACCAATTATCTGAAGCATTATGGCAAAAAACTGGTGAATCCCGACCTTAGCCGCGACGAGCTTCATCACGACAATGCCACCGATATCTACAATTCGTTAAGCGAACTGAAAGGCAGCGCGCTGAAAGTGGCGCAGATGCTGAGCATGGATAAAAATCTGTTGCCGCAAGCCTATCAGCAAAAGTTTGCTATGGCGCAATACAGCGCTCCGCCTTTGTCTTATCCACTGGTGGTAAAAACCTTTCAAAAATACTTTGGGAAAGGTCCTGAGAAGATCTTTGACACGTTCACCCACAAAGCTGTCAACGCTGCTTCAATGGGGCAGGTGCACCAGGCTACTGTAAAAGAAAAAAAACTGGCCGTCAAGATTCAGTATCCTGGCGTGGCCGATAGCGTGAAGTCTGATTTGGCCATGGTCAAGCCTATTGCCTTGACGATGTTCAAGCTCAACCCGGTTGAATACGACGAGTTCATTCAGGAAGTGGAAATGCGCATGATGGAAGAGACCGATTATGTGCTGGAATTGCAACGGTCTATGGACCTGTCGCGCCAGACCAGTCACTTGAAGAACATTGTTTTCCCTACGTACTACCCCGAATATTCCTGCGCTAAGATCCTGACGATGGATTGGCTGGACGGGAGGCCACTCGGAGAAGTGATCAACACCAAACTTCCGGAAGGCGTAGGCTCACAACTCGGGCAGGCCATGTGGGATTTTTATCATTTCCAGATGCACCAGATCAAAGCGGTGCACGCCGACCCGCATCCCGGCAACTTTATCATAACGCCCGATTACCAATTGGGTATTATCGACTTCGGGTGTGTAAAAGTTATTCCCGAAAGCTTCTATAAAATTTACTTCCGGTTGTTGGATGACGATTTATTGACCGATAAAAAGAAACAGGAGCACGTGTTCTGCAGCCTTCGTTTTATTTACCCCGACGACAGCGCCAAAGACAAAGCGTTCTTCATCGGCATTTTTTCGAAGTTGGTAGAACTCCTGGCTCGTCCGTTCAGATCGGAGACTTTTGACTTTGCCGATAACAAGTACTTCGATACACTATTCTCATTCGGCGAAGAACTTTCGAACATGAAAGAACTTCGCGAATCGAAAAAGGCCAGGGGCATGCGCGATGCGCTGTATATCAACCGCACTTACTTCGGACTGTACAATATTCTGCACGACCTCAAGGCCAATATCAGAACGGCGTACTAAGCGGCGAGCCGCGACAAGAACATACTAAACTTCAGATCACAACTCGTGGCTATTGTCAGCTTTAAGCTTGTTGTAGTGCTTGGTTGCCAGGTACGATAGCGGTAGCCCCACGCAGGTGACGATGATCAGGGCCGACTTCACCATATTCCATCCAAATTTGAAAGGCAGCGGTGGTGTGTTAGAAAGGGGCAGCACCACACGGTTCATCATCAGCCAAACAAAGAAGCCATAGGCCACACCAGTCACGATCCAGTTCTTCGAAAAGAACTTTATTTTCGGATAGATCAAGAATAATAAAATGCCCCAGCCCGTAGCGATGCAATAGTGAAAGAAAAGTCCAAGCAAAGCAAATTGCGAACCCGCCTGTAACGCTTCTTTTCCGAACACGCCACTGGCAATGAATTTTAACATAGTCATGGGGTCTCGGCCATTCAGTATGGTCTGAACAATGGCGGCGATAATATCGAGTGTGCCGGCAATCAATCCTGCGATGAGTATAGCCTTCACCAGGCTTTGGCGTATCGATTCGTTCTTGTTGACTGTTTGGATCATAGTTTATAAAATTTAGCTCTGACCCGAAATAAGCCATAAAACGTATTCAAAAATCCGCTTACGGATCAACAATGTCTTGTGGCCTACTGATAGCGATTTTTTACTAACGAATCGAAGCGGTGGTTATAATAACAAAACTGTCTGACACCTTGCCAAGGCATCAGACAGCATGGGGTTCATGATATAGAAGTTTACTTACTTCAGGAAGTTTTCCACTCTTTCGTAGAACCAGGCTGGCTCGTCGTAGAAGATGAAGTGCTTGCCGGTATCTGTCAGTTCAATAGTGCAATTTTTGATCAACGCCACCTGATCTTCGAAATTTTTCATGGTGCTTTCATGCGTCACGCCATAGTTCTTGAAGGCCACCCAGGCACCCAATACCAGTACTGGACAATTAATGCTGGCTATGGTCGGGCGTAAGTCCGTGGTGTACATTTCATAGGCGACCTGCCCTTGTGTTTTAAGGTCTGCTTTGGAGGCCATGGCAGCCACCTGGTCTATTCTTTCAGAGTTGGAGATCAGGTTCGCCAACATCACTTTTTGACTTGCAGCTGTTTGTTCATTTGATTGACTGGTGATCATGTTGCGCATATTGGTAGCCATAGGTTTTGCGGTTTCCACGGTGGCGCCACCAGGTATCATGATGGCGGGGAAGAAGGGTAATCCGTCTACCGCGATCACTTTACCATACAGGTCGGGAGCGCTGGCAGCCACCCAATACGAAAGGAACCCTCCCAGACTATGCCCCAAGATTACGGGCTTTTTCATTTTTTTATCTTTTGTATAAGCAATGATGTCGTTCTTTACGGTTTCGAGGAAGTTCTCTGTAAGATTAGGTGCCACGGTGCCGAAGCCGGCGATGGTGATCACATGGCACTCATATTTCTTTTGGAAATGTTCAACAGTTTCTTTCCATACTTCACCACTGCAGAACAGACCTGGTATAAGGATCATGGGCTTGCCTTTTCCTTTTACCTCAACCGAAAAGTAGGTTTGCGCCTGGGTCAGTTTGCCGGCTAATAATAAAGCGAGGATCAAACCGATTGTGGGAACAGAGTACATGCGTTTCATAAATCTTGTGGTTGAATTAAACATGGTTCAAATAACGGCAGACCTGCCCACCGGGTAAATTTTAATTGACCAGCGAGGCTAGAATATTGACCAACTGCATCCGGACTTGATTTGCCGTTTTCATGTTCTTCGTTCCTTGTTCTTAGTTCAAGGTTTAAATCTGCAATTAGCCTCGTCCGTCAAATTTGATGTGAGTTTGTCCTTGCCTGCCCGCCGTCCGCGTGTCGCTAAAGGTTTTTAGCGGGGGCGCAAGGCTTCCGAAGGTGGGTTCGATATTCAATTGGTCAATGATTTTGGTGGTTTTGTCAATGGAATTTTAATTTCCGCTGTTCACACACGTACTTTAGAGGCTTATGGGAGAAAAGAAACGATCGGTTTGGGGACTGTTATATAAATATAAGGCGCATCATGTGCTGTTCTGGGTATTTTATTTTGTCTTTTGGATGTCGCTCTATTCGAAGTATTATGGTTCGTTCATCGGACTGCTTCTTATCACCGGGCTTTACGCGGTGTTCAACGCGGCGGCTTATTATACAACAGCTTATTACCTCTTCCCCAAATACTTTTACAAACGCCGATACGGGCTGTTCTTCGGCACCTTTACGGTGCTGGTTTTATTGTTATCAACTATTCTGGCTATCTGTATTTATTTCCTTTTCCGGAAATATAGTCCGGAGGTAGACGCCGATATTTTTGGTGTGTTTCAGCTGGCACTCATGTCGGTAGGGACGATGGTAGGTTTAATGTGCGGGGTCAAGCTGCTGGTGGAAAAGATCCGCTCGGATAATGTGGCCAAGAAGCTGGAGCAAGACAGGCTTGAAAGCGAGTTGCAATATCTTAAGGCGCAGGTGAACCCGCATTTTTTGTTCAATGCCATTAATAGTGTCTACTTTTTGATAAAAAAAGATCCCCACCGGGCTGCCGAGACATTGATTAAACTCTCTGACCTGCTCCGGTTTCAGCTGTACGACTGCTCTGGCGAAAAGATCGCCATAGAAAAAGAGTTGGACTATCTGAAAAATTTCATTGCGCTAGAAAAAGTCAGAAAAGGCGAAAAGGTTAAGGTTGAAATGAACGCTAACGGTAACCTGTCGGGCTTTCAGGTTGCGCCATTTTTAATGATCCCTTTCCTGGAGAATGCCTTTAAATACGTGTCTAACTCCAACGCGACAGAAAACCTTATCAAGGTGACATTCCACCGTGAGGAAAATCGGTTTACGGCTGATTTTCAAAATACAACTGACAATATCATCAAGCACGATGTTGGCGGAATCGGGTTGAAGAACGTGAAGCGAAGGCTGGAACTGATCTACCCTGGCAAACACCAACTGCAGATCCAGGATCGACCTGGACTTTATTCCGTAAGTTTGTCACTGGAAATCGCATGAGTTTAAAAATACGTACCATCGTAGTAGAAGATGAACCCCTGGCGCGCGAGGGCCTGGTAGCTTATATCAGAGATGTTGATTTTCTGGAAGTAGTAAAGGTTTGTGAAGATGCCCTTGAAGCCAATCAGGTGCTGGCCAAAGAAAACGTCGACCTGATGTTTCTCGATATCCAAATGCCGAAGATCACCGGCATCGACTTTTTGAAATCCCTCAAGAATCCACCCATGGTCATCATGACCACTGCCTATCCTAACTTTGCGTTGCAAGGATATGAGCTGGACGTGCTCGACTACCTTGTGAAACCGTTTCCGTTTGATCGCTTTCTGAAAGCGGCTAACAAAGCTTACGAGTTTTTTAAACTGAAGAAACAGGCACCCGAATCCAATGCGCCGAAGGAAGACTACTTCTTTGTGAAATGTGATTATAGATATGAGAAGATCCATTTCAGTGATATACTGTATGTTGAAGGCATGGAGAACTATGTGGTTATACACACTGCCTCACAGAAGTTTGTTACGCTGCTGCGTTTAAAAACCGTTGAGGAGACATTACCGGCATCATTTTTTATTCGTATACATAAATCGTTCATCGTATCAGTAAAAGCTATATCGTCTATTGACGGCAACGAGGTAATAATAGGAGACAAGCGACTGCCCCTGAGCAGAGAGAAGAAGGGGGAGATCTTGGAACGAGTTATTAAAAATTAACGAGCAGATTTGAAAAATATCACATTTTCAATAACTTAGCCTTATCTGGTTAATTTTTTAATCTAAATACAATCTTATGCGTGCGATCTGGAAAGGCCACATTCAATTTTCGTTAGTAACGATTCCCATCCGAATCTATAATGCCATAGACTCCGGTCAGACCATCAGTTTCAACCTGCTGTCAAAGGAAGGGCACAATCCGGTGAGTTATGAGAAGAAAGACAAGGTTACGGGTGAGACGCTTCGCAATGAGGATATTGTAAAGGGATATCAATATGAACCCGGGCAATATGTGATCATTGATCAGGAGGACTTTGAAAAGGTGAAACTTAAAAGTGAAAAAGTTATCGAAATCGAGGGATTCGTCGATCGGGAGGAGGTTCACCCTACGTTATTCGAAGCCCCATATTTTATTGGTCCGGATGGTGATGTGGCAGCGAAGACGTATGGCTTGTTGTCAGAGACTTTAAAACAATCTGGTAAGATCGCCGTGGGCAAAGTAGTGTTGCGCGACCGCGAAACTCCGTTATTATTGGCGCCCATGGATGGGGGCATCGTCATGTATCGGTTGCGTTATCCTCATGAAGTACGAAGCATGACCGAAGTGCCTCAGATCCGTGAAGTTAAAGCAGATAAGGAGCAACTGAAGCTCGCCAAAACATTGGTTGACTCCATGACCGTCAAGTTCAAGCAGATCGAAATGAAAGATCATTACTACGACGCGCTGAAAAATATCATCGACTCGAAGGTGGCAGGTAAAGAGGTTGTCGTGGTTGAAGAAGAAGAGCCTAAAGTGGTGGATATCATGACGGCATTGAAGGCCAGCATCGACGCTGCCAAGAAGAAGCCAATGGAAAAAGCCAAGGGTGAGGCCTCGAAAAAAGAGAAAGAGGAGAAAGCCGAAAAGCAAACCAAGACTGCCAGGCGGAAAGCAAGCTAGTAGCCGCTTGTAATGGCTTCAACGGTGAGGAACCTCAGGCGGTTAGTAAAAGTTAACCGAGAAACGTTACCTTTGCGGTATGGCCAAAATCATTCAGTTTCCAGTTAATTCCACGCCGGAGAAGTTCGGCCCTTTGCGCGCGCGCACAAAGAAAGGGAAGGAACCGGCAAAACCCGGCCAGCTCAACCTGTTCACAGGCGGCAAACTTGTCAGGCTTAACCAGCTTTCTACTTTCGAAGAAGCCCTCTTACTCGATGATCAGGGCGACAAGCGTTCGGCCCGTGAGCACTATCAAAAAGCTATCGCAGAAGGAGACTCTATCGCCGACGCTTATTGCAACCTGGGTATTCTCGAATCGCAGGAACAGCATTATCCCAAGGCCATCGACTGCTTCACCATGTGCCTCAAGCATAGCCCACGCCACTACGAAGCGCATTACAACCTTGCAAACCTGTATGCAGAAGTAGGTAACTATGCTCTGGCCAAAGTGCACTATGAAATTGCCATCGAGGTAGAGCCCACATTCACCAATAGCTACTTCAACCTTGGTCTGACGCTCGCTATGATCAAAGAATATAAAGAAGCGGTGAGGGTGCTGAGCCAATATCGGGAGCTCACGCCGTCGGAAGAACATCAGCAGACCGACGATCTTATCATGAAGCTTTCCAGTACACTATAACATCCAAAACGTTACCAGGAACAGGATCAGTCTATACAGTTCCAAGGCCAGGAACAGTCCCAACATGCCCAACACAACTTTGATGATCAGCCGTGTTCCGGTCTGATGATAGAATGTTCGGCCCGCCAGAAACAGGAAATACAAATTGGTCAATATGAAGATGATCGTCAGGGTTGAGTCATCGAGGTACTTCTCCCAACCTACATGGGTCATGTGGATGACCTTACTGACCAGCATCAGCAAGCCTGATAAGAAAATGGCGTTGATGGCAAGGTTGAATGCTGTAAGTTCGATGGCGAGCACAATGTGATCGGAAAAATAACGGTTGCGTTTCCGGTATGTGATGTTCATTGGCAATGACGCGAGGAACACAAACACGATAACGAGCAATTTAGCCAAGTTGGTAGATTTCTCATTGTACATCAGTGTATAGCCCTGAAGGCTAACGGGATTGCTGCCCACCGCGTCATGTATCATGTGCCGTACCAGGGCGCTGTGGGTTCGCAGGTACATTTGAGTATGAAGCGACGTATTGAACAACTGCAGCACCGGAAAAAGAAAATAGACCAGATTCAACACAAAGAAGAGTTGGAGCGGTCGCATGTATCTCACCCGTCGGCCTTCAACGTATTCTTTCGAAACCAGGCCTGGCTTTGAGATGATCAGCCACAGCGTTTTGAGAAACTTATTATCCCGGAGGGCGACCGCGGCCCGGACATCCCGTATGAAGGTTCGAAATGTTCTTTCCTTCGCGACGATGACCTTTTCGCCGCACACATTGCAATAGTTACCAATAAATTTGTGTCCGCAGCTCTTGCAAGCATGTTCGTGTGGGGGTGAAGGATTGTCTGAGTGCATTTCCATTTGAGGCGCCAGATAAATACAATCTGCAATTTAGCTATAAATGCGGAGCTACGAACTGGGAGGAGACGAGCTTTGAGCTGCAGGCGAAACCTCTCGCAGCTAAATTCTCGCAGCTAAATTCAGTTTCTTCAGTACTTTTCGGGCTCTCGCCATAAAGCCTGCGGTGGCATAGGGAAGTTGATCTTCGATGATGATCTTCAGCTCCGGTTTGAAGCCAGGATTGTCGTTGGCCAGATTTCCTAACACCGTCATGGAAAAGCATCGCACTGCTACAGGCTCTTTTCCGTCTTGCAGAAACTTAAAGCAGATATCAGCCACCTGACCCTGATTTCGTTTGGGGATATCGATGAATTGAAGAAGCCGTACCGTATTTCGTTTTACCGCGTCGTGCACACCTGGCTTTTGGGTATAGTCCAGAAGGGTCTTCAGATGGGGTTTGATCAGCGCTGGATGCTTGATGACACACTCACTTAAGGGCCATGCCGCGCGCTGCGTGACGCGATAGGGTCCATCGAGGTACACCTTTACTAACGATTCAAATGTTTTGGCGCTGTTGCCCACATGGGCCACGATCTTCGAGGTTTGGGCTTTGGAATGCTCCCGGAGTAACTCAGCCTTAATGTCCATTGAACGTGAATAGCTTAACTATTAACTTTAAAAATAACCGATAATCCATTGAAAATTAGTAAGTTTATATACGAATGCTAATTTGGTGATATAACTATTAATCCAGGGCTTATGGAAATCCTTGTAGCCATTTCCACCATGACTATCCAGTTGGCGATCTGCATCTTTTGCTTTATCAAGAAGGCTTCCCTAAGGCCGCGGTGACATCATAAAGGCGATGACAAACGACAAGATGGCCAGCACAAAGCCAAACATGAATATGTTGTAGGCTACGCGCAGACGCCTGTATTTTCTACCTAATACTTTTCCCAGATAATAAATATCCTTAATGAGACTGCCATATAAATAGTCGCTGTCTTTCATCATCTCTTTCATACTCCATTCGTAGTCCTCTACGCTCATGCCGTGAAAATTTCCGAAGAACAATAGGTTCGTTTTCTTATTCCTGATCTCTTCGCGGGTAAATCTGCCTGACGACACATTGGGCCTTGTGGCAAGGATAGCAAAAACGGTGGTGGCCAGACAGGTCGTTACCAGCATAATGGTGGGTACGATCAGATTCTGATTTTCTTCAAGCTTGCGCACCAACACCGACACCACAATCGACAAAATGATGGAATTGATGGTGATCAGAATGTTGGCTTTGTTGTCAGCCATTTGGCTTAACATCAGATGGTTTTGGGACGTGGTGCGAAACATGGTCTCAATACCGCGGTCGGGTTTTTGCAATTTATCTTTCTCCAGTTTTGAGCGCAGCTTCACAACCTCTTCTTCCATTTTGCGGTACTTCTTTTCACTCACTTCCGGTTTTTCCGGTTTTAATAATTTCCGAAGCCGTTTGATGTTCTTCTTCTTGCCCTGTTGAAGAATGGTCTGACCGTAGGGTGTGTGATAGCGGTGGTTCTCCATGAACTCGAGGTTGGTCTGTATCCACTGCGTGTCATTGAGGTCGCGGATGCCCAGCTTGCGCCACTCACTGCGAAGCTTATTGGCCTTACCTTCGCATTCTTCCATAGACAGATGATAGAGATCTGCGTCACAGAGCACTTTGCTGATCAGCGATTTGGGTTGTTGCGGGACTTTAGTGGCCAGGATGGCTTCGGTCACCTCCATGATCTTTTTATGCGAGGCACCCCAGCTGTTGAGTAATTCTTTGGCCTTGTCGGCGGCCTTCTGCTCATGTTCCTCGGCGCCCTGCGAATAACCGATATCATGAAGCCACGCGGCAATGACAGACGATTCAATTTCATCCTCTGAAAGACCCGTTTGCACGGCAATCTCTTCAGCTGCTCTGGCTACCTCCCGGGTGTGATCGATGTTGTGAAAGTCACGGTCGTGAAATGCTTTACCTTTAAAAATTTCTTCGGCATACTTCTGCGCCTGTCTGATAAATTCTGATTCCATAAGCTGGATAAAGGTAAAATATTTTTGGTTTTATCCGCCAAGTTACCACCTCGTCGACATTCGTAAATGGAGGTTTATTTTACCTTTGTAGCTTTGCCACGCTTCCTAAAAGCTCGACCAATTTTTAAACTTTCAGTATTCCGCATGGCCCTCAAGTTTCGATCATTCATCGTCCTTATTGCAAGTCTTCTGTTGTACATCTCTGCCGCCTCGGCGCAATCCACAACGTCACCGGTCAGCTATTCCGTATTTCTGATCGGCGATTGTGGCGAGCCGTTCGTGTCAGACAGTCCGATCGGCAAGGTGCTGCGCGAGAAGGTGCAATCAGCAGGCCCCAACGCCACCGTACTTTACCTCGGTGATAATATCTATCCGCGAGGGCTGCCCGAAGAAGGAGAACCGTACCGCGAGACGGCCGAGAAAGTACTTCAGATTCAAGTTGACTGGATCAAAGGTTTAGAGGCCAGAGGAATATTCGTTCCCGGTAACCACGATTGGGATAAAGGAGGAAAGGCCGGATTGGAACGTATGCTCAACCAGCAACAATGGCTCGACTCACTGCATGACAAGAATTTTACATTATTGCCCAAAGAAGGATGCCCCGGGCCGATCGAAGTGCCCCTTAACAATCAGGCGGTATTGGTGATCCTCGATACGCAATGGTTCTTGCATCCGTGGGATAAACCCGATGCGGAAGGACCTTGCGAGGCCAAAAGTTCAGCTGAAGTATTCAACCTCCTGATCGACGTCTTTAACCGGAATCCTGGAAAAAGAGTGATCGTGGCAGGCCACCACCCATTGATGTCATATGGATATCATGGCGGTGTGTTCACTTTTAAAGACCATATCTTTCCGCTCACAGAAGTCAACTCCAAACTCTACGTGCCCTTGCCAGTGTTGGGCTCGATCGTGGTGTTGTATCGCAAGTGGTTTGGCAACATTCAGGACGTTTCGCATCCAAACTACCGGGCGTTCAGTTCTATGATCCGAAAGATCATGGCCGAAAATCCGGGAAGCATCTTCGTTGCCGGCCATGAGCACAACCTGCAATACATTGTGAAAGACAGCGTAAATATGATTGTGAGCGGCTCCGGCTCGAAGTATACACCCATCAAGAAAACCGGAAAAGCAAGGTTTGCACAAGATGTCACAGGCTTCGTACAGCTTTCTGTCCATGAAGACAACAGTGCCACGATACATTTCTACCAGGTCGATGGTTTTGCCCCGCGAGGCAAAGAGATTTTTACACAACATCTCGGACCAACCGGCGCGCTGGCGCAATCCGTCAAAGAGGAACCCGCGCCTGATTGGTCTGGCAAAACAGTGCGCGTAAAAGCCAGTGAACAATACCATGCCGGTCGCGGTAAAAAGATCTGGCTCGGAGCAAATTATCGCGCGGAATGGGCACAGGAAATTGAAGTTCCTGTGTTCGACATCGGCACCGAAAGAGGCGGGTTGAAGATCGTGCAGCGCGGTGGGGGTCAGCAAACCCTTTCTTTGCGTTATCAGGACTCCACTGGCCATGAGTTCGTGACCCGTTCTGTAGAAAAGTACCCCGAGGCTGCGGTACCCGAAATGCTTCGGAACACCTTCGCGCAAGACCTCGTGCAGGATCAGATATCAGCGTCTCACCCTTATGCAGCCCTGGTGGTCCCTGCCATCGCAGAAGCAGCCGGTATTTATCACACCAATCCCAAACTGGTCTACATTCCAGACGACAAAAGGTTTGGCGAATATCGTAAACTCTTTGCCAACAGCCTCGCTCTGTTTGAAGAGCGTCCTGCCGACAACTGGAATGAGAGTTCGTTTTTCGGTAATTCAAAGAAGATTATAAACACAAGTAAGGTTTTGGAGAGGCTCGCTAACGACAACGACAACGCGGTAGACCAGGAGTTTGTGCTCAAGTCGAGGCTGTTCGACCTGGTGATC
>JBMOKS010000426.1:0-977 GCA_049324355.1 Bacteroidota bacterium | reverse complement strand
CTGGGCCACCTTGCCGGGAAAGAAAGGAGGCGATATTTACCACCCCATTCCGCGTGATCGCGACCAGGCCTTCTTTGTGAATGAAGGAAAGCTTTCGAAGATGTGGAGCCGCAAATGGGTCCTGCCTAAGTTTGAGGGCTTCGACGAAGAGATCGATTGGCCTTCGGGACTATCGTTCAACGCCCGGTATTTCGACCGCTCTTTTTTGACGGAGCCTTCGCTTGACCAGTGGATAGCGGCCGCCAAAAAATTGCAAAAGGATCTGACTGACGAGGTCATTGAAAAAGCCATTCGGCAATGGCCAGAAGCGATCTTTAAACTTCATGGCGAACGCATCATCAAGCATCTGAAGGCAAGGAGAGACGCACTGGACGTATATGCCGTGTCACATTACGAATTTCTTGCTCGTGAAGTGAACGTTGTGGGATCTGATAAGCGCGAACGCTTTGAAGTGAAGCGACAGAAGGACGGTGATACCGAGGTAGAAGTTTTCAAAATTACGAAAGAAGGCGAGAAAGGACGAAAGCTGTATGACCGTGTTTTTAAAGCGAGCGAAACCAAAGAAGTTCGCCTTTATGGCCTTCGCGGCGACGACGATTTTATTGTTACAGGTGCCTCCGCCGATGCAATAAAAGTTCGCGTGATCGGTGGTGATGGTCACGACAGGCTGTTCGACAGCGCGAGGACCGAAGGGAGCTCCCGCAAAGTAATTTTTTACGATCAGAAGGGGCAGGGGCAATACGTGTCCCAGCACGGCCTGGTAAAAGACAGAACTTCTGAGGACGCCTCGGTCAACGAGTACGACCGCAAGGCATTTCAATACAACCGGCTGGCACCGCTCATCTTTGCCAACTTTAACCCCGACGATGGCCCGTTTGTGGGTGGAGGTTTTGTGAGCATCTCTCACGGCTTTCGCAAGAAACCATTTAAACAACGACATCTCTTCCTGGCCAGCGTGGCGCCGGTTACATTGTCGT
>JBMOKS010000425.1:0-12711 GCA_049324355.1 Bacteroidota bacterium | reverse complement strand
GTCTGTCAAGCGGTCAAGCTGAGTAATAACAGTATTTGAAAAATTCTTTTCAACAGATAGGTAATCTCTGTACCTATTCCAGAAACTCCAGTTTATGGCAGCTTTTTTGTCATTAACCCATCGTCTTCGTCTTTCACTGGCCTCGATAATTCTGAAGTCATCTAAACGAATATTATAAATTGATTGAACCTCGCGGATCAAGGTAGCTCTGTCCAGTCCGCTGTACTCCCGGATACTAATTGTCGTACTAACCGCTTGATCAATTTGTTCAACCGTAACGGCGCCGTCTGATGGTAGTAAAGTTCTTATGGTTCTGATGGCTCGTGCTAACATATGCGCTAGTTTAGAAATTCAAGCAAATGGGGAAAGTTATTGAATGGTTCCATGTTTAGGATTATTGCTCTTGCACGTTCATCGGTTTTTCCTTCACGCAGGAGATTCAGATATATCTCTTTCATTATTTTTCTTATCGGTTCCTGATCCAGCCCTTCAAAGGGATTACCAAGGGTCTCTGATTCTGCTGACTCCTTAATGTAGATTGATTTCGTTGGAACTGTCTCCTCAATAAACCGAATCAGCGTGTCAATAGCTTTATCAGGTTCTTTACTTGCTTGAGTTTTAATTTGCTCTATCAGGGGGTGTAAATGATTGATCTTGTAATACCATTTATCACCGCGTTTATGCTCAACCCAAAGCGGAACAAATTTTTGAGTCGGCAACTGCTTGACGGTCTTGCCGCGATGCCTGTAAACCTCAATGGCTTGTGCTCTCACCTGATTCGCGTATGCTCTTAGTTGTTCCCGTAATCCACTTGGAGGGCGTGCAACTGATTTCTTAATATCAATTTGCCAGTCACCATCAAATGTGTTGGGCAGGTCAACCTGTATTCTGGCAAGTTTGTAGTGTTCTTCTTTTCGGAATAACCCTAACCAATCACCAGCGACCAGCAATCTCTCGTTGCGGTAGATATAAAAACCTTGCTGTTCGTTCCAGCCCTTTAAGCCGCCACCCTCATTGAACGCATCCTCGTCTAGCTTCGACTTATGCGGCAACACAAACCCCTTCACCATTATTTGAGCATTTTGCATTGGCTCTTCGGGAAAACCCTGCGTCACTGCTTCGCTTTTGAGAAACGGGTTCCATGCTTTTATAAGTCTGTCCTGAAAGTGAATTTTTATTTTTCCTTGTTCTATAAACCGGTGAAAAACCATTCCAAGATTTTTTTTCACTTGTTCCATTATGACAAGAAAACGTTCAAGTGCTTTGTTATCATCCGCATTAAAATTTTTCACAAGACGGTCAAGTTCACTCCAGATCACCAGCGTCCCGCATTTCTGTTCTTGGATTTTCTTGATATTTTCTTTCTCATCTGGCAGATATTTAATGAGGTGCCATTTGCGTTCGTGGTTTACGAAATCAAGATCCCACGTCCAAAATACCGGTGCCGAATTTGCTTTTTTGCTGAGGACGGAAAGTCGTCGGCATTGTGAAAACGATGCTGTTTTAAGACCAAGTCCAAACCTTCCTAAGTCCTTCACATCCCGTGCATCAAGCGGGCTCTTGCTGCCGGGGCGCATAGCCTGAATTAACTCCGCATCGTCCATTCCATGACCGTCATCCCGAATTGCAATCCATGTTTCGCTTCCAAGCCATTCAAAATTTATCCAAACATTTTTCGCAGACGCGGAAATTGAATTATCAATAACATCAGCTACAGCAGATTCGATACTATAACCGATGGCACGGAAAGTCTCAATCATTGATGGTGCTTCCGGAATCGCAGGTGCAGTCGGATATTTTGCGTAGTCAATTTTCATTTTCTACCCTGTAAATCAATGTTGACCCAGAACCCTCAGAAAATTTTTCGACATCCCATTTTTTTGGTTTTACATACCAGCACTGGGATACCTTAAAAGCGGAACAGAAAATTGCAGCGGCAACTGTTTGATATTTGGAGCCGGTCAGCGCAATTTCGAACGGAAAATTGTTTACAATGAAGTAGGTATAGTAGTCTTTTACTAATTGCTCAAGTGTCCGTATTATATCCTGTTCGCCAATTTTGTGTATTGTTGCATTGTTGTACTTTCTCAAGGCAAAATCGGCGGCAATGCTGGCAAGTTCTGCGCGAGGTGATTTCCCGTCCGGAACAACTATGTTTATCTTTTCATATTCCCTGGTATCAAGCAAATTATAAAGTCGTTCATGTTTGGCAGATGCGAACGAGAACAGAACCCTCGGATCTGATATGTTTGTGTAATGCGGCAAAAGGTTAATCATCTGATAGCCGCCGGACTCGCCTTTCAAAAGTTTTGCGACTTCGTTCAACAAATGGGAAGTATCATGGCTGTCTTTTTTGTTTAAAACCTTTTTAATATCCTTATCCAAAGGATATAACAACTCTGGTTCCGTAATTGAAAAATACATATGCTTGTTCACCGAAAGTGATTGATGAACGACATCAAAAATTACTGATTTGGGCAAGCCCGTAATATCGCAAAGTATATTTCCTGTAAGATCGATTTTGCTTTCTCTTAATGCGGCTAGTTTTATTACCTGAACATTTTTCAGGCCCGCTTTTTTAATTACATCTCTAATTTCTTTGCCCTTACCTTTCTCATCAAATTCAATAAGAATGGTTTTTTTTGGGTTATACTTAATCAATTCTTTCGCTGACGCCAAGGTGGCATCCTCAAAGCCCAAGCCGGTTATTAAAATATCAACTTCAATTTTACCTTTAACTTTTTTGATCTTCGGTGCCTTGTTAAGAATGAAAGAGTAATCCAGACTTTCCTTCTGTTCTTTTTGCTCCGAGAATAATAATAGCTGAGTTGAATTGGGTACGGGCGAGTTTTGAACCAATCCTTCCGGTGAGTATTTTTCCTCTATCTTTTCATTAAGCTCATCCTCAGTTAGCGGATTTAAGTTACTTATCAATATTTTTTTACCCTTCTTTGGATTTTCTAGCCAGTCTGCGAGTGCCTGGCCTGAAAGTTCAAACCGGTCCGCACTTGATAAACCGATATGCTTACTAACACCGTATAGTTTTCTAAATATCAGCTTGAACTGTTGTTGCGGTTTGTTGCCTTGTCTGTTTGTACGCGAAGCGGCAGGGCCTCCCTGAAAATTAAAGATGCCAGCATCTATCAATTCCCTTACCTGTTTGACCTGCTTCTTTTTATCTCCAACTGTTATATCAATAAAAATAGCAGTGTATTGACGCAACCTTTCACGTTTTCCTTTTGATTTCTTAACTGCTGATTGCAGCAACAAATGATGAGAAGCTTCAGCGAACGATTCTATGAAGTCCAGCCATCTCGTATCCCTGCGGTTAAGGTCGAATAACCTGGAGTGGCATAACTCTAAAAAACATTGATTCTGAATCTCTTTTTTAACGGGGTAGCTGGTAACTCCAGCAGAATTTCTGATGATCTGCTCATAAAGCGTAATGACATCACCTAAATCTCCAACGCATACTGCGGTAAGTGCCGATATGCCGTAGTAGATACCTTTTTTGCTGGATGCCTTTTCTTTCCGAACTATGTCCTCGGCGATGGAAGTTAAGGTAGTATCACCAAGAATTGTTGATGGTTGGTAGTTCTTAGGATGGAATGCGTGATATCTCGCGCGCTTAGACAAAATTTCCTCGATAAATTCCTTGCCTTCATGCGGGCGTTCGTGCACAATTTTATTTACTTCGGAGCCCAGGTCAAAGGTTTTATAGTCCCTCCCAATCACAGCTTGCGACGTATTCCCAGGTGCCATTATGACCATCTCAAGAGTTTGTGCTTCGGTCGTGAACTTGAAGGCGCAGTTCTCATCCTGGAAGATTAGTGCAGAAAGCAGTTTTAAAATATTTTTGTCATCCAGATACCGCGTAGACAAATCGTCTAACAAAAAATGAATGAAAAAGCTGGAAAGAATTTCTGATGACTTTCTGATTGATTCTGCTATCTGAGGAAAGGCTATCTTTGGATGAACGGAAATTGTGTAGCTGTTTTGACCATCGCTGAGAGAATTAAGGTATTTTTTGAGTTTGATTTCCAGATCATAGTCACTCGTTACGTTTTCCAGTTCGCTTGAATTCCTTACAAGGGTAGAAATCGTAGATGCAATTCCTTTAAAATAGTCTCGGCGGACAATGTCTGTTCCGTAATTGTCCTTGAAATGCCGGATAGCATAGATTGCTTGAATACAATATGCGATGAATAGCTTCGAATACGGTTCAAATATTTCAATCTTATCTTTGTTAACGTGGCTGTTAAATTCAAGTAGTTTAACACAAGACACATATAAACCAAGGTAGCCTTCTTCTTTTAGGCGATCCAGTATGAGCTTAGCGTTTTCTTTCTCCTTCTCATTTTGTGATTGAAGCCGTGCATGAAATTCCAGTGCCCTCAACAGCATAGTCTTCCCGCAACCGCGCATACCAGTAATAACCTGTGGCTCCCTAACACTTATCCTGTTGAGCCAGTTATTGTTTTTGTCAACTATAAGACTTGGAATATACCAGGGACGCAGTGACTGTGCATTAACTGCGTCATCAAAACTCTTCAGTTTAAGCTCCTGTTGCCAAGGGTTTGTTTGGGAGTAAACAGTTTCTTCTATTTCCGAAACAATGTTCTGGAATGTTATCTGCTTCTGGTGTGGAATTGACGGTTTAAGGAAATCTGCCTTTTCCCCTAGAAGAAAACCGAGTCTCCATTCTTTCTCGTTATAGTTGGCCGAGTTATCTGTAATCTTGCGGCTCAAAAAATTCAGGCAGGTCGCAACTTGGTGAAGGTCACCGATCCGTTTGGAATCATCATTGCTCTTAGTATTTTGATGAAGGGATCCCAAATCAATTGCCACAGCACGGATATTTTCATCAATTGCATCTGATCGTTTCTTGGAAGAAGGTAACTGTTCGATCATTATGTTACCTTGGTGTAAATCATTATGGAACTTTTGATTTTTTCTCAGTTCATCCAAGATGTGAATTAAGTCAATCGCAATCTGAGCAATTGCACGGGCAGGTATAGTTTCCTGAGTTGATAGATACTCCTTGAGTGTAACACCGTCAATGTACTCAAGACCGATGATGTGGCATTTTACTTTTACCCCGTTTGTGAATTCAATCTCAGTATTCTCAAAAAAAATACTTTGATCAATCTTAACGAAATGATTTGAGTTCTCGGCGAGCTGTAAATGCTCGTCGCATTCATTGCGGAAATCTTTCCCGTGATGTGAATACAAATCAACCGGAACAATCTTAATCGCCTTGAGCACTTTTCGATTGCCGAAGGGAGTGGTCTCTCCTATGAATGTCGCTCCATAGAATCCCCTTGCTAGCGCACGTTTAATTGTTATGCCAGCTATTTTAGTCGGAAAATACTTAAGCGGAAAATCATAACTGAGCCCGCATGTTGGGCACAAGTCTTCAAGGTTTTTCAAACTATGATCCTTACTCGGACAACAAAAGCAACTATACTTTTCCATTATATTACTTGCGCAAAATCAGTGGTTTCCTTTACCGTCATTCCGATGTCAAAACATTCATGCAACGCTTGTTCGAATTCGCCTAAATACGCTGCCACACATCTGAATGTGCATATCGTATCTCCTTTATTGATGAACTGATATGGTATAGATGTCAGAATAATTCCGGCTGGGTCAGGGAACAATTGATCACCTGCTCTGGTCTGAAGCTTCACCAAACATTCCCGGATTTTATTCAATCTAATGAAGAGTATGCCAGTCCGCGAAGCTTTAATGGAATGACTATGTTTTGTTTGAGTTTCGGATGCTATTTCAAGAAATGATTCGATTGACCCACCTTGCACTTTAACATTGGCATTGAACACTCTCTCAAGAGATTTAACAGATAGATCAGTGGAGCTTTTTTGTAAGCTCGTTGACTGGGCCATCGCTAAACAATAACTCACATGCTTGCCGAGCATGGGGTCCATTTCATTTCTAAAGATCCTTGAAAGCGCTAAAATCGATTCTCCTCTGCCAATGTAGGGCTGTTGTGGTTCCTCACCGTTTGTAATGAAGCATGTTGATTTGATTCCAAGCAGATTCGCAATCCTGTTAAATCTATTGGCGTTTCTTCTAGCGTCATCCCGCGTGCGCCCGAAATTTCCAAAATCAGATACGCGAATGTCGAGACCCACATTCTTGACATTCATGCAAATTTTTTTTGACAGCAATGAGGCAATAACAAATGCAGGTAGATTAAGCTTGTTATTTCTTTTGCGGTAGTCGAATAGTTTAATATCCAAAGGAGCGAATGTATTACTTGACAACAGGTGAACATATCCGCTTTCTTTGACCCATTCGACTACTTCATTAACACCAGGAGTGATCTGATAGCCTTCGATTTGTGAGAGTACATCAATCCCACCGGCTGGACGCCCCGGCACTCCGAGTTTTATAACCTTATCCCCTAAAAGACTCAGGAATAACGGACAGATTAAAGTTGACAGCGAAGAAGGACCCCCTGTCGAAGGAATATCACTATATGTTTCTCCTGTGTGTGTGATCTCCTGGCCTGATGCCGCCAGAGCTACTGCTAACTTGACAATTTCGGTGTCGTGAAGGTCTCGTTCCTCGGCATACCGGATCAACCCGTCCATGTTTGAATCGGACGGGGCGTTAACAAATTGGTCAATTATTGCTTCGTCATTAATCAAATCTAAATGTTAAATCATTTCTTTAACCTTCCTGGCAATATTCTGAGCCATCAAGGGAGGAACAGCATTACCGATTTGTTTAAATGCGGGTGTTCTGCCCCCTTCAAAATAAAAGTCATCAGGAAATGACTGAATTCTTGCAGCCTCACGAACGGAAATTGATCTTACTTGCCTTGTATCCGGGTAAATGTAATAATGGCCATCTTTCGAAATATGCGCTACGACAGTGTGAGATGCACCATACGGATCAACCACTTTAAACCGATCAAGAAAAGCCTCTGTATTCTTATGCGTCTGAAGTCTCCTTGGCAGATCGGTATATTTTAGGCGTTTACGCTCATTCAGCCATTTGTCAATTGCAATTGAATATATTTCGAGATCTCTTTCATTGTGCGGTCGGGTGATGTGCTGTGTGGTAAAGTCTACTCCATTCCTGATTTCGGTGCTCTTCAGGCACTCGCTCGAAACCTTCGTATAATATGCAGTTTGAAGTTCTTGCCCTGGTTTAAGGGCTGGCAGATCACTAAAGAGATCGCGTTTTACTTGCCAGTTATGTTCGCATTTTTCAAGCAGCGGAAGTTTAAAAGTCGTTTTACCTTTGCGTCCCACTATTATCACTCTTCTTCTGGTTTGCAGTACACCAAAGTCCGAGGAGTTGAGTATGTTGACGTCTGCCGAATAGCCAAGATCTGCAAACAGTTCAAGCATTTCATTCAGATATTTTTTATTCCCAGCACTTAGTAAGCCAAGGACATTCTCAAAGACAAACATTTTAGGCTTGTACCTGTGAAGGAACTCGCCGTAATACCGAAACAGAAAGTTTCTCTTATCACCTCTCATTCCATTCGGGTCACGCCCTCGCCCAACAAGCGAATACGCTTGGCACGGAGGGCCACCCAGGATTAAATCAACTTTTTTTGAATCAAGCGATTCGTCGATGCTTTCAAAAATTTGTCCGGTAGTTTTCGTTGAAATTTCCTCGTTTATTACAGACTTGAGGAGTTCATATGGAATGTGGCTGTAAAGACATTCACGGGAGATTTCCTTTTTAAGGTACGATTGATAGACGTGGATTTTTTTTTTTGCTTTGAGATAATGGAATGCTATTCTCGTTCTGAGAGTATCACAAGCCTCTTTCTCCATCTCGACGTGCGCCACAGAATTGAATCCTTCCCGTACAAACCCCTCGGATAATCCCCCGGCGCCAGCAAACAAATCAATGCAATTGAGATAAGAGTTCATTTAAAGTTTTTAGCTTAGTTTGAGGTTTTAGCTGACATTCAAAAATGGTTATCACTCTCCAGCCGGTGCCGATAAGTTTTGCCAAATTCTTTATGTCCTTTTCTTTATTTCCTTTAATCTTTTGTACCCAAAAATCTGTGTTTGACTTCGGTACTACGTAATAGCTGCATTCATCATGACCGTGCCAGAAACATCCATGAATGAAAATGACTGTCTGGTACTTCCGAAGAACGATGTCCGGTTTTCCAGGCAGTTTTTTATCATGAATCCGAAACCTAAAGCCTTTGGAGAATAGAAACTTTCTCACGAGTATTTCGGGCTTCGTATCCTTAGCCCGAATCTGACTCATATTATAGCTTCTCGTTTCTTTGTTGTGAACATCCGCCATCGCTCATTCTCCTAACAACTTTCAACAAAGACCTCGGACCAGGTACAAAATAAACCAGATCCTAATGTCAGTTGGTGTCAAAACTCACTAAAAAAGCACTTTTGGCGCTCTTCTGCAAGGAAGTCGGACTATTAACTTGGAAAGGATTCCAGGTGGGCTTGCGATCATCGGATCAGGGGGGTCAAGGAATCCACTTAAAGGTATAAAATTGTTCAATTCAATATCGCGGTTGATCATTGTTTTATGGTAAAACAGGCCGTTTCATATTGCCGAACCCGTCATGTTGTGCCCTCTCAGGCACAACAATAACGAGTAACGGATTGGGCTCCGTAATGATTAATGGGTTGTTCGGGTATATTTTATTTCCGGCCTGCCTCTGCCAACTTTCTTGGAATTAGCATCAGTGACTTCTGTTAAGTATCCGCGATAATGAAGCGCCTTGAGGCAGGTGAGTAACATAGATGCAGGAACCAGCGTTTCCTGCTTCTCCAACTCCTGCAAAATCTGTTTAGGCGTAAATGGAGCTTCCATCCTAGACACTACCTCAAAGATTTTAACTCGCTTTTCAGACGAAAATATATCGGCTAAATGGACGGGAATGTTTTCCATATCTAGGCTGCTTCTTCGACTACGATCTTTTTGCGTCTGACTTTCCAATACCATTTCTTAAACCAATGCTTCCAGTACTTTTTCCGCCAGAATGAATGGTGATCAATGAATTTTGACGATGCAGTGTCTGGCCATAAATCATTTACCATCGCTAGTTCTCTGAACATCTCCCTCAATTCAGTTTCGGAGTAATAGTTTTTCCCGTAGCCGTAGCGAATGAAGAATTCAACGCTTGCCTCTTTAGCAGCGAGTGGATTTTTCGAATCCTTTTCCAACGCGAGGCAACTTAAAAAAGAGGACAGCAGCTTTTCTGGTTTTATGTCTGCCAATTTGCATAGCATCACAACGTCACACGGAATCCTTAATCTGATATCAAGGCTCTGCGAACCATGCCAGGGTTTTTTCGGCTTGAACTCTTTTTTCTTCGTCATGTTCCCGCAAAATCAGTCAGTAATGAAAATTATTTTATCAGTACATGAAATTACGTATTTAATAATGTAATGAACAAATAATGTAATTTTAATTATTTAAAATATCCATGAAAATTTAACTAACGCACTGACCCTCAGCCAGTTGATTTTTCAAATTGAAATGCCCTGTCTATTTTGGCTGGTAACCTGAAAAATCAACAAGAAGTAATGGCGGGAGAAAAGATCAATAGATTAAAAATAGTACTAGCAGAATTGGGTGTGACTCAGAAAGTATTGGCTGAAAAGCTCTCTGTAACTGAACACACGATCTCCCGGATATGTACAAACGATACCCAGCCCTCCCTCAAACGGTTAAGGCAAATAGCAATCATTTTAGGTGTGGATGTTCGGGATCTGCTTGTTCCTACGCCCTCAAAGCACAAGCTCTAAGTGACGTGTAGTCGGCTTGGAGTCAAAATCTAGTTAAAAAAAGTTGCCAATAGTTCGAAATAGTTGACTGAAGGTCGAGGAGAGTTAGAAATCAAAAAGATCCTTTGTCGGAACTTCTAACGCCTTTGCCAGCTCACGGCAACTTGCAACAGTCGTGTTAATCTTTCCCGATTCTATCCTATTAATTGATGTGAAGCTCATTCCGGTGCGGTAAGAAAGCTCCTCCTGGCTCAAACCCTTCTTCACCCTGATTTTGCACAGGTTAGCCCCGAAGGCTTTTAGGTATTTGAGATTCTTCTTCCTTACGTTGCTCACCCGGCCAAAATCGGCCAAAACTCAGGGCTGCGTTATGTCATATATAACATATTCTTTATCTTTAAACTAAAATTTAAAGGATTTGATTCTTAGGAGCCCATCGGCCCTGGTCAACTTGGATCAGGGCTTTTTTTGACGGGTATCTTAATTCTGAATGCCGGATTGGTTCTTACTAGAAATTCCTGTTTTTTTGTAATAGGAAGCCCATCCTGAGATTTTAGAGAAGAACAGCCTTTTTTCGAAAGGCTTATTTATTTTATGAATTATGAATTTTCGGTTGATGGGTAAAGCCCTACTTTTATTTGCCGGCTTTGTATTCCAGTTTCTTAGCCTATACTCGCAGGTTCCAGTCTTTAAAGAGCCGGAGGCCTTTACGTTCGATTACTACCCTGCTCAAACTGTAAAGACAACGACATCCCATTCCTTACCGAACATCTCTATTCCTCAAATAAATACGCAGTCAAATTATGTTCCGCCTGTCAATACTCAGGTATACAATCCCTCCATGTGGATGATCAACAAGTACTATGTCAAACCGAACATGACGGCCGAAGAACAAGTACGATACGCAGACGAGCAGATCAGATTGCATGAGCTTGAGAAAAAACAAAATGAGTCGCGGATGAGTGAGGCGAATACTGCTCTCGATGCAATGCACATCGTCTATGAACTTCCATTCGAAGAATTACCAGAGAAGCAAATATATGGCCTGGCGTTCCGTGAGCTAGAAAAAATGTTGAATGGTCAAAGTCCAATGGACATTGAGAAAGCTGTATTTGCTGCAGAACGTGCATATGATAAGTCGTTGAACTTTGCTGAGTTCGACGAACAACTAAACAAAGCTGCAAGTGTGATTGGATTGAAGATGCAACAGGATAAAATCTCTTCGTCGGACAATCTTGGTAAGCTAATGATGACCTTCAAGTACATGGCAGATACCATTACTGTTCGCACCAAGCAAGAGACAACGATAACTACATATCCGAAGACCTATGACTTTGAGGATTTTTGGGGACGACAGGATTATCGGAAAATGTTTGTTTCAAAATTGCTGAAAGAGGGAAATGGCCAATGTCATTCAATGCCCCTGTTGTTTTTAATGCTTTGTGAAAAAATTGGCGCCGAAGCATACCTCGCGTTTGCTCCGAATCATTCATACATAAAGTTTCAGGATAAGAAAGGAAAATGGCACAACATAGAGCTGACGAATGGAATGCTGGCATCTGACCATTTTATAGCTGAGTCTGGATATGTAAAGGCCGAAGCTATGCAGAGTGGGATTTACATGCAGCCACTGAGCAAAAAGCAAGTGATAGTTCAGTGTCTCAATGACCTCGCTTTAGGTTATCAAAAAAAATATGGCTACGATGCATTTGTAAAAGAGTGCGCCACGATTGCATTAAGCCACGACTCTAAAAACATAACCGCGAGGCAAATACTTGCGAACTACTATAATGAGTTAGGTAAATACATTGTTTACCAATATCAGTCTAAAGGAATGACCAAGTATCAATTCGATCAGGACGAAAGGGCAAATGAAACAATGCAATTGATCAATAAGGCAAATCAAGAAATCGAAGATCTAGGATTCGCGGAGATGCCTCCGGAAGCGTATGAGAAATGGTTAAATTCCATGCAAGAAGAAGTGCGTAAGCAGCAACACAAGAATGAAGTGAAAGTTTTGGGAGGAATGATTGAATTAAAGAAATGAAGTATTACATAGTCCTAATTTCGCTTGTTCTTTCCCTTGAGGCGAGGTCTCAAAGTTTCACTGCTAGACAGAAAGTGTATGATCATGCGTTCGCTGAATTAAACGGCATGCTTAATGACAGTGTGCCTTTAAGTTTTAAGAGGGCGGTGTTTCTTTCTGAAAATGCTTATTTGGACAATCAGGGTGACTATGTAAAATTTGATAATCAGATCAAGTGGCTTGCAAATAGAGCCTTAACAATTGCGGCTCAGAGTCATCTAGCTTATTATGAATCGGACAAGGAAAGAGTTAAAAAGTACGCTGCTGTTTTTCGCCTAATGACTGATACGATCAAGTTTTATCAGGATTCATCGAGATTTTATGAGACACGACCATATAGATATGACTTTGAAGATTTTTGGGGCGAAAAAGATTGGCGGAAGATGTTTGTATCAAAGTTGCTCTACACAAATTCTGGCAATTGTCATTCTTTGCCATTTCTATATAAAATTCTATGCGAAGAAATTGGCGAAAAGGCATTCCTTTCAATGGCCCCGAATCATACCTATATTAAATTAAGATGCAAAAAATTGGGGTGGTACAATACGGAACTCACAAACGCACATTTTCCAATTGACGCCTGGATTATGGCTTCAGGTTATGTTCCTTTGGTAGCGGTGCAAAACCGAATTTACATGGATACTCTAAGCGATAAACAATCCATTGCGGTTAGCATGATCGATCTTGCTAAAGGCTATGAAAGGAAATTTGGAGACTATGCGAATCTTGATTTTATAATCAAATGTTGTGATCTGGCATTGAGCCATTATCCTAAGTATGTAAACGGATTAATATTGAAGGCAGAGACTCAGAAGAAGCGCTTCGAAAAAATAATGAAGGTACATGGCGCTGAGTTTCCCTCTGATATATTTGGCA
>JBMOKS010000424.1:6118-12722 GCA_049324355.1 Bacteroidota bacterium | reverse complement strand
CCTATGGAATCCTGACCTACAATGCCTGGGTGGACCGCTCAGCAAAAAAATGGCTTGCCTTTACAGGGTTTCTGGTGGCGTTTGCCATGATATTTATCCTGCCTCTGCTACGCTACGACTTCTTATACTGGTTCAACTATGGCCAGCCTCCTCACGAATCGCGGCTTGTGCTGATGGACTTTTTGAATGAGATCGTGGGGTGGGCCTATTGGGAGAAATTCTTCATCTTCATCATCGTACTCATGGTGCTGGATAAGGCACAGAATTTTAAGGCATTTTTCTCCCAAAAAGAGGAGGTGTTATTTGCGCTGATCTCCATCGGCATCATTTTGCAAGCCCTGGCCATACAGGTGACCAGCCCCGTGCCACCCAAGAATGAAGTTTTCTTTTACGCCTTCGGCTTCGCATATTGCCTGGCTAATTTAAAGATCAATATAGACCTTAGCCGATGGACCTATCTGTTGGTATGCCTCACGTTGGTCATCTTCTGGTGGACGGGCATTTACTGGCGGAACATACAACGCCTTATTTCATCGCGCCCCGCCGTGGTTCAAAAAACCGAACAAAAAGCGCAGCACAAATATCGTTTGGCCAAGGAGTACCCGTCCATGAGCAAGCTATATCTGTCAGAGTCAACGTTAGACGGTATCAAAAAAATCCAAAACCTCGATATCGTTAAGAACAAAAAAGACCTGAAGGTATTGAACATGAGCGAGCTCACACCACTGGCGTATGAGTTGGGATTTACGCCGCTGATCAACCAACCAATGTGGTTCCATCAGAATGTGTCGATCTTTCAAAAGGAAGTGGATGAGTTTTGCAAGAAAGTGAAGAACAATGAATACGACTTAGTGATCTTCGAATCCATACCTGCCACAGAAGTAGTAAACTTTTATCCCGAAGATGTGAAGAAGGCGTTGGAGAAATACTACAAGTACGAGTTCACTTTTCTGGCGCCACGCACGCCGGAAGAGTCGTACATTCATGTTTATACAAAGCCGTAGTACGGGTTCAAGGTTATAAGGTTCAAGGTTTCGAGGTTCAAGGTTTTAAGGTTCAAGGTTTTAAGGTTCAAGGTTTCGAGGTTCTAAGGTTCGATGTTCAAGGTTAGAGGTTCAAGGTTTCGAGGTTCTAAGGTTCAAGGTTTCGAGGTTCTAAGGTTCGATGTTCAAGGTTAGAGGTTCAAGGTTTCGAGGTTCAAGGTTTCGAGGTTCAAGGTTAGAGGTTGTGAGTTTGCAACTTTGAGCCTTTGAACATAAGGAGAGGGCCTCCGAACAGTCATCGGATTCTGACGAGTTCACCTGACGGATTATCAAAATCTCTCACATAGCGGTAAAAGCTGCGGTCTTTATAATACTCCATGAGTTCGGCATTCTTGTCGCCCAGGTCGCGGGCGTAGATCACGTCGTTCTGATACCGTTTGTCATTGCGGGTAAGGTCGCCAATGGGCATAGGCCTGATCACACTGGTTGAACTGGAAATAAGCACTACGGCATTGCTGATGTTTTTACTTTGCACTTGCCTGAACACATCCATGCGCTCGTAGATGATCCTGTTTTCATGATATGCTATGAAGGGAATTTTAACGACGGAATAGATCAATCCTGCGAGAAAAAAAGCCCTGATCCATTTTTTATCGCATTGCAGCACGCACGACACGATGAAGACCACCAGAAAAGGCAGCGCTTCGAAATAAAAGCGCGGACCATATTGATTCCCCCCGATCTCATAGTAAAAGAAATAGCCGATAGCCAGCACCAAAAACGTATAGTCTTCAGGATGAATAAACCGATGCGCCTGATCCTGTAACTTTCGCCACAGAAAAATAAAATAGAGAACCAACAATGGAGGCGAGCACCAATACAAGAACATAAAAACTCTTCGCACGAAATGCTCTGCTCCCTTCACCGCAGAGTGACCTTTGATGAAGCCCAGACCTTCGCCATCGAACGCCCACACGGTGACCGGAAGAAACGAGTTGCCGGTAATGGCGAAGTTATACCAAAACAAAAATCCAATACACGGAAGGCTTCCCAAACCAATCAGCACAAAGAGTATCAACGATCGGTATTTGTACTGGTATACCTTGTAAATAAAAAAAGGCAAAAAGATCAGCACCGCGGTGTAATACCTTGTAATGATCATCAAACCTAAAAACAAACCCGCCAGCAGTCCATCCAAAAGTTTGCCACGCTCCAAATAGCGATAGGTAAAATGAACGAATAGCAACACCTCCAGCAGGGAGACCGTGTGCGAAAAAAACGACGCGGAATTGAAAACAAAAAAAGCAGTAAACGCCAGCGACACCACAGACCAAATGGCGATGCGCTCATCATAGCGCGTCCGTGCAAATTTGTAGAAAACAAAAAGCGCAAGTAGTGCCAATATCGGATTGACGATCACCGGTGGGAACCCAAGCACGTAAGCAAGGCTCAGAATCATGGGCCACCCGGGTGGGAATCTGCCCACGCGCATGCCATCTTTTTGGGCAACATGATTGAAATTGAAAAACTGATGAAGTTTATGGGGTGGATCCCAAAATTCGCCCTGGCTTAACGTTTCTGCCTGCAACAAATAAACGTATTCATCTGATGAATTGGGAAACTCTTTCAATACTACCGTAGAAACAAAGAGGGAACCGCAAAAAAAAATGACAAGTATAATGCCTATTGTAAGTGCGGGTTTATGTAAAAAAATATCATCAATTTTTTTTATGATCTGGCTGAAGTTCGCATATCTGGTAAAAATCCAGGAGAGCAATAGCAATGCACCAATCCATCCTACTTCTGACGACGCCAGCCTGATGAGATCGGCCAGGTAACCATCGGATTTCTCCTTTTCGTGGCCAAAAAATGGCTTTATCCACTCCAACACCCGAACATCCTCCAACTGAAGAAATATTGCACTGCCCATAAGCAGAACGATGACCAAAAAAACAAGCCAACTGAAACGCATGGGTATATTATTTCATTTTTAAGATAATCTGAAAAAGGTTATTTTTAATAACTTACTGTCTGCAAAATAAAATAATTTTGCCAAGGTCTTTTTGGCTTAAACTATTCCCCTATGAAATCGAAAATAGCAGTCCTATTTATCGCCCTATTGCTTATTGGTTCACGATGTTCTAAAAACGAAGGTGAAAATGTCGAAGTAACGTTTACATGCGACCAGTGCGATTATATCGTCAGCGGATATAAAACAGACGGTGTGGAACTGGAGATCAAAGCCGGGCAGGTGATCTGCCTCGATGCCAGCGTTGCTTATGAAAAGGTGTTGTTCACCAACATCAATGGCACGGCCGACAAGCCCATCATCATTCGGAACTGCGGTGGCATTGCCAAGATTTCTTCTCCGAAAGACTTTGGCATCAAGTTCGAAGACTCCAAGAACTTTAAGCTGCTGGGCGATGGCACTGGCGGAGCGTACGGGATCAGGGTTACAACCCGTGGCGGCTTCTTCATCTCGATGGAACATTTCACCACCGACTTTGAAATCGCCCAGGTGGAAGTTGCCGGGCCCAACGGCCGAGGACTGGGCGACGACGCCGGGTTTGCCGGCATGGGTATCAAAACGAGCCCCTATCAGGATTGCAACCTCTTTAAAGATGCTTCACGCACGGCATGGGTCATGCGAAATATTTCTATCCACAACAACTGGGTACACGATACCGGAGGTGAAGGACTTTACATTGGCCATGGCTTTTATATAGGACGAAAGGAAGCAGAATGCCCCGATGTCACTTACTCGCACTCCATTAAAGGAATCAGGGTCTACGATAATCTTATTGAGGCTACGGGCTACGATGGTATCCAGGTAAAGAATACTGACTCCGATTGCCAGATCTACAACAACGTTATCCGGAACTTCGGTAACCGTGGCGAAAATGGTCAGAACGAGGGGCTCTTTTTAGGCGAAGGGGTTACCGGAAAAGTATATAACAATTTCATTGATCGCGGCACGGGCAACGGTATCAAATTCCAGGCCATGGGCAACAATGATATTTTCAACAACGTTATCCTCAACGCGGGTCGTGATGGCATCAACTGTTCGGGAAGTCAATATGGGGTATACATTCCCAATGGATACTTTAAATTCTTCAACAACACCATTTATAATTCGGCCGAGAAAGGTTTTGCGTTTTACAACAACGATGGTGGTGTAAAAATGATCATGAACAACCTGATCGTGAAGGCTGACGAACTCTTTCCAAAGGGCGCTACGATAGAAGAGTCTAACAATATCATGACAAACGATATCGGATCTATCAAATTCGCAGACCCGGGAAGGTCCAACCTGATCCTTAACTCTGGCTCGCCATGCATAAACACCGGAATTGATGTTCGTATATTCAATCCCGGCTTAACTTTTGATATCCGGAATGAAGCTCGCCCCAAAGGAGCCGCGTTCGACGTTGGCGCTTATGAGATAGAATAATGTTGAA
Organism: Bacteroidota bacterium; assembly: GCA_049324355.1. GTDB lineage: Bacteria > Bacteroidota > Bacteroidia > Cytophagales > Cyclobacteriaceae > Chryseosolibacter. Next base: position 8,281 of record JBMOKS010000424.1, on the reverse strand, counting down.
CCTGCACCACAGGCAAACTGCCCAAGTTCTTTGTAACCTATGGCTTACGTTGCAAACTTCAGCTTTGAACTTTAGATCTTGAGCACTGTCTATCTCACGTCTTCCAGCTTCATGCCGATCAGCGCCTCAAGGTCCAGCTTCGAGTTTTTGTAGTCGCGCTCAGCATTCAATTGGTTTATCGTGATATTGCTATAATTGTTCAGGCTGGTAGAATACGTTTCAAAAGTTGTTTCGCCGCTCTTGAATCTTTGCTCCACAAGCTTGTGCGAAGTCTCGTTGTCCAACAACAATTGTGACTGGATCTTATAAACTTTTTCACGCCACAAAAAATCGTTGTAGGCTTTCAATACGGTGGCGCGTATGGCCAGCTTCTGAGCATTTACATTGGACTGGGCGATAACCATTCTTTCGCGGCTCTGCTTGGTGTTATAGGGAATAGTGAAGAACATAGCCAACGAAATGTCACCACGAATATTATACTTGGGGTAAAAAGCCGAACGCGGAATCTGATTCTGACCCTGAACAAAATCAGACTCGGGGTTAAGAACGAATTCGTTGATGTTGCCCTGAACGTGAATGATATCCAGCCACGCCACTTTGTTCTTCTTCACTTCATAGCCTGCAACATTCACTTCCCTTCTGAAAGCTTCGTTGGTTGGATTATTTTTCCACGCCAGCTGCACAAGCTTTTCTGCAAATTCAGTTTGAGTATTGTCAGGCAGAATGATCTTGTTGTAGTCAACATTCTGGGCCCAGACGTTCGCGCTGATGAACAACATTAGAACTATCTTTTTCATGATATTATTAGGTTATTTGATTATACTAGTTCAACAGAGTAAAGTTTTTTTTCAAAGGTAGGCATTTTGATCACCAAAGCATATGTGGCAATGATGATCAGGTTTACCGGTTTCTGAAACATGGCATCTTGTGTGAAGTGCGCCACTGAGAGCGCCATAAAGGGGACGATATACGCCAGCGTATAGGTCTTTAGTAATGGATCGTTGATGGAGAAATAGTTGTTTATGCCTTTTACCATGATCAGGAAAAAAAACACCTGAAAAATAATCAGGCCGATCCACCCCATCTCCAATGCGGTGAGCAAGTATCCGCTATCAGGGTCCCATCCGCCGGCCAGTTCGTGACCACGGGAGTAGCGCATACCATTCTGGCCTGTAGTAAATAGCCCACCGCCTATGGGATGCGTCAACACATACGTTTGAAGCCTCACACGCTTGCGGTCGCGAACACTCATCGAGGCATCTTCGTCCGGGTTGAATGTGGAACGAATACGATTGATGGTGCCGCCATAAAACGGCCCGAAGAAAATGATCACACCGATAAAGACGGCGGCCATGGTGGCGATCATCGTCTTTTTATTCCTGATGGTCATGAGGATATAAAATCCAAGCCCCACGGCAACCATGGCAATGGCCGTGCGCGTGCCTGAGTAAGACATAGACATGAACATGATCACCGCCAAAAAACCATACAGTATGCGGGTCAGGAACTTAAAAGGCCCCATGGCCATGACCACACAGGCAATAGCAGAAAATGCCATGAACAATCCGAAAGACGATGGATCTGACAGCAAAGAAAACTTGCGCATTCGACCCCAAATGAAATAAAGTTTGATGCGGTCCGGAATACGATACATCCATGCCCACTCGGCGTCGGTGAGTCCAAAAATTTCCTGATATATTCCATACAACGCCACGATCGTGGCCAGTCCGATCCAAAATGCCGTGAAACGCCTGACGTCGGTCACGTTTCTGAATAACTGAAAACAGACTACATACATTAAAAACGATGTATTGTTTCGCAGCGACACCAGCCATCCTACATGCGAGACGGCATAAGGATTAAAAAACTGCAGGATCTGATAGATTGTGATGATGAAGAATGTAATGGTGATCGGATTTTTGAAGAGCGTCCAGTCACGCTGATTTTTATTGTTGAGAAAGAGTGCAATAAAAACAAAACCTGCCAACGCATCATAGGCAACGCCCAACGGAATCGGGACAGGCACTACCCTGTCGATGTAGAACATAAATATCCCCAGCGCAAACAGGGCGTAAAATCCTATTTTAAAATCCTTGATGATGACCCCCATTAAAAAGCAACCAACAATGATCAAAATGATCACCGGTGCCACAATGATGCCCG
>JBMOKS010000424.1:0-6108 GCA_049324355.1 Bacteroidota bacterium | reverse complement strand
GTCGTCGCCAGCAAATAGGCAATGATGAGCGACACCGCCAGCAAAATGGCAAACAACGCTATGGTAGACGATCGGCTTTTTATCTTCTCGAGGTACATTGTTTCATTCCAGGAAAAGGATCTTTAGAAAAATGAAAAAGTAAACGAAGAAAACAAAGAAAATAACCAGCCCCTTCACCAACTCTTTATCGGTAAAAGTTTTGTATCCAGGGAGATCTTGATCTTCGTCCTGTTGCTTGTCGTCAGACCATTGCCCTTCCGCGTCTCGCTCGTTTCTCTCGTTTCCATCGTCTCCCTCGTTTCCCTCGTCTCCCTCGTCGACTGGTTGGTTTTTGTGTCTCATTTACTTTTCTGAAAACTATTGACCATTTCTATAAACTGTTCGGCCCGCGCATCCCAGTTGTTGGAGGCGGAAAAATTAATTCGTTCTTTCTGCTTCTCCGGCGTATCGCTTTCAACGGCAATGTCGATCTGGGTTAGAAATTCTTCCCGGTTGTTGGCCACGAAGGCGATTCCTTTAAAATTAAAAATATCTTCCGAAAAATTCGTTGTAACAACGGGCTTCCCGGCCGATAAATATTCATTTATCTTGAGCGGATAGATACTTCTTGTCAGCTGATTGCACAAAAAAGGAATAATGCAGCAATCACTGTATTTTAAGTAGGCCGGTAGCTCAGAAATATCCTTTCGTCCAGTGAAAATCACATTGGGCATCTTATCCAGCCCGGCTATCTTATAATTGTTGTTGGCAAACGGCCCGATCATGAGTAAAATTTTGTCGCTGTGCTTCAGCGAAATTTTTATTAACAGGTCATAGTCCAGCCTGTGACAGATATTGCCAGTGTAACAAATAATTTTTGTGCCAGCGGCTATGGACTGCAATTCAGCCGGCTTAGTGAGCACTTCCTTGACCGCTTGTTGAAAGAGCGCAACATGAGCAGCGTTGGGCAACAGGTAAACTTGTGGCGAGAATGCAGATTTCAGCCGTTTCAACTCACTCGACGTCACTATAGTGAAATCGGCGTCGCGAATGGCCTTCTCTTCCAGTGTGGTGCCGTGCTTTTGCATGTACGGCGCCTGGCTGATGTCGTCTACACTTTGGTAGATATTTAGAAACGGCTTTAGCGATCGAATTCCGTACCGGCCAAATAACGGATTGAAAGAGTTGATGAAGATGAATTTTTTAATTCCATAGGTTTTCACGGTTTGCTTCAACGCCCTGTGAACAATGGCATTGTTCAGCCGTGAGAACACATTGTATACAAAACCGGACGGAATCCAATTGATGGGCAGCGTCATGGCAGGCGTTACGCCGGTCAGGTTTGGATAATTTGCGTCGATCTGGGTAAAAATGTCCTTGCCGCCCATTAACGCTTTCTTTCTTCTCTTGATCTGCTGGGTATTCCGGTTGCTGATATAATCTTTTACGGTAAACGGATTGTCGACATAAAACACGCGCGTGTGACGCGACAGCGCCTTGGCCAGCGAAAACGAGGTAGAGGAATACTGACCATCCCAACGGGGAAGTGCCAGCATGATAATATCGTAATCCACGTTCATTAATATCAAGCAAGTTTCATCCGGCGCAGAGCGGCATTCCAGCCGGTCTTATACCAATAAAAAATTCCTTCGAAAACTTTCAGCGTGTTTACATTGTACATGCGCGCCAGAATCACCTGGTTGAGTACGAATACCACACAATACGACAGCAGCGTGGCATAAGCAGAGCCGATCACCCCAAATTGTCGCAGGAAGATAAAATTAAAAATCACATTGAGCACTGCTACCAGCACCAGTAAATAGAAATTAACCTTCGGACGTTTCAGCGCGTCCATCACAGTACCAAACTGCCGGTTGAAGGGAATGATCATCGAATAGAAGATCGTCACCTTGAGGATGTCTCCCGCCTCGGCATAGTCGGGGCCAAAAACTGCCACGATGATCCAATCGGAGAAGAAATACAAAGGCAGCACCATCGGCAGCATCATGGCGAGAATGACGCTCACAGACTTGTAATAAATATCACGTACACCTTCGTTGCCCCGGTCCTTCAGCTTTTGCGCTACCTGGGGGAACACCATCTGCGCGACAGCCAGAGTAGGCACCTCCACGAAATTGGAGATACGCAACGCAGGATTATAAACAGCAACACCGGCCGTTGAGATCATGCGGGCGATCATCCAGCTATCGGTATTCTTCACGAACATGGAGCTGATGTTTGTGCCCAGCGTGTACTTACCATAATGAACCAGGTTGTACACCATTTTTTTGTCGATGACCTTATTATATCCCACGAGGTCTTTTACATATTGATACGACACAAATGTAGCCAGCACCGTTGCAACCGATTGTACCAGGGCAAGCTCCAACAATGTTACATTGGCCTTCATCGCGTAGTTCACAATGATATAGATCGACAACAGGCCCAGGCGAATAAAATTGGACACAAAGATGCCCTTAAACTGTATCTTGGCCTGTTGCAGGTCTTCGAAGTGCAGGAAGGGTATAAAAATTATAGTGTTGAAGGCGTAGACATAAAACAGTTTGTCAAGGTCTTTTGCACTCCAGAAGTTGGAGAGCGGGATACCGGTGCTCAGCAAAAGAATAGCGATCACCAGGGCCAAGGCGGTGTGCAGCACAAGAGCCGAAGTAATAATAGATTTATGTTCGGGCTGCTCGGCGCTGGCCAGGTGGGCGATAAAGGGATTGCGGATAAACCCGTTGCGAATCACCTCCAGGAAGGCCGTAATGCCAGTAAAAAGTACCCACACCCCGATCTCGGACTTGGGCATCATGCGAACCATGAAAAAAACGTTGAGGAAGCCGAAGAAAACTACCGAAACCCTATTTAAAATCGCAAAAATACCGTGAGAAATCCAGCGCGAATACCCTGACGAAGCCAACTTTTAAAAGTTTAATAATGAATATGTTTCCTAAAAAAATACTTTTGTAAAAATAAGCAATGATGAGCAGCAAGAAGCATGATTTAATACCCGATTTTTTGATTATTGGCGCAGGCAAGTCAGGTACTACTTCCCTTGACAACTACCTGAAGCAGCATCCTCAAATTTTTGTGCCCAGTGTCAAAGAACCCAACTTTTTCGGGTATGAGAACACCAAAATCGAGGATTTTAAAGGCAATCAGGAGGAAATAAACCATTACCGCGGATCTGTTACCGACCTTCAAACTTATCTCGATCTTTTCAAAAACGCTGCACCTCGGCAAGTCAAGGGAGAGACCTCCAATACCTATATGTATCATCCCGAGGCCCCAGCCCGGATCAAGCACTACAATCCGGATATGAAGCTTATCGCGGTGCTCCGGCAGCCAGCGGGACGCTTATACTCCAGGTTCCTGCACCTGGCCCGCGAAAACCGGCTGCCCACTGCTGAATTCAAAGACTGCCTTAATAAAAACACGATCTGGTGGCAACGTAACGACCTCATCAAAGAGGGATTTTACTTCCGTAACCTCAAGAGCTATTACGAACTCTTTCCCAAAGAAAACATCAGGGTCTATCTCTACGAGGAATTTAACGACAAGACTGAAGAGGTCTTAAAAGATATTTATCGCTTCCTGGGGGTAGACGAAAATTATAAAACGGATCTTTCTGTGAAATACAATCAATCCGGATTTATCAAGAATAAATTCCTGGATAACATCTACGGTCAGCGAGGCCTGATCAACAAAACTGTGAAAGCCATATTCCCCAAGTCGGTGATCGAAAAGCTAAAAGGCAATGTTGCCCTGCAAAGGAAGCTGAACGATCTGCGGGGAAAAAATCTAGCCAAGCCCAAGCTCGATCCCGAGATTCGTTATAAACTCACGCACGAGGTGTATGGAGAAGACATCCAAAATCTTCAGGAACTGATCGGGAAAGACCTGAGTCACTGGTTGACATCCAAAAATCAGAAAGTATGAAAAAATTAATATGGTGCATTATTTTCCTGGGCGCCCTGGCCGGAGGCGGATACCTGTGGTACCAAAGTTATCTGCCACAAATGGTAGCCGAGGCCATTGTTTCCGAACAAACGCCAGCCTATTTGCCAGAACCCGTGAAAATAAAAATTGAAAAGCTCAGGAAACCGGTAAATGACGGAGCCGAATCGATCATCAAAAAAATGCATCAGTCCAAGATCACACTCGACCAGGTTTTCAAGGCAATCGACAACGCTCCCGAAGAAGAAGCCTATAACATGCTCGACGAATTGAACGCCACCCCAATCACCAGCCCCGATCAGGTTTTTGACATGGCTAAGAAACGGTTTCCGGTAGATTTTGATGTTGAGGTGTTCCGCGAGCCTTTCCGCGAAAAAGTAGACCTAAAACTCATTAAAAAATCGATCCGCTACGCGAACATTTATCGCGAAAACGAAAAAATCGACGCTGCCACAGCCAGATCGATCGTTAAGAAAATACTGCTTCAGAAAGAGAAGGAGTTTAATAAGATAGTGGAGGGAAAATGATTTTTATAAAACTTAGAATTCAGCCCATTTCTAAAGCTTCATATCTTTTGTCTCTACACGATTGAGCACTGCTCCGCCAAATTTTTTATTTAACATTTTCAAATAGCCGATGGTCTCCCGATCAAGCTGTTTGATACCGGATTCAGCCGAGAACACGGCAATCACTTTGTCGGCGTATTTCACCAGTTCTTTTGTATCGGAATAGTCGTTCAAAGCTGCACCTTCCAGCATGATATAATCGAAGCTTTCGGAAAGCACTTTGATCAGGTTGTTGAAATCCCTTCCTGATAATATCTCTGCGGGCGATTCATTTCCCCCACCCGCGTTGCCAACAATGTAAATGTTCTTGTACTTAGTGGGATTGATCAGATCATAAGAGTTCTCCGATTCAAATTCATTCTCACCTTCCTCTTCTTTCTTCTTTTGTCCTTGCGATCCAATGAGTAATCGCGCCTTGCGGCTATCGATCACCTTGAGTTCGCTTTGAGGCCGCGCCAGGATCTGCGACAACGAATTATTTTTGAAGTTCGTGTCGATGATCAGCACCCGTTTATTGATAAGACTCAGCACGTAGGCAACGGAAAGCATCACAAAAGTTTTCCCATCCTTTTTCTTCGGGCTCGTAAACAATATCACTTTAGAATTGAGTGACTCTACTTCGTGCCTCAGCTTGCGAAGCAGCGATTTAAACATCTCCGTTTCTTCGCTGGTGGTCTGCTGATTGAAGTAGTTCCGGATGTTGAAATTTTTACTATCAATACGGTTAATGCTACCGATCAACGGAAGCCCCACGAGCCTTTTGAACTTATCGGCTGTACGAACGGAAGCATCCATGAGCTCAAGCGCCACGATCACGAACAGGCAAAGTGCAAGACTTGTAAAGGCAGCAAGACCAATGAGAAGAATGCGCTTAGAGTTTTCAGGATTGATAGGCGGTATCGCCACCAGCACCTGTCGCAGCGTATTGGACCCTGCCAGTCTGTTTTTGGCTTCATTAAACTTCTCAACTGCAATCAGATATTCCTGTTCGGCCAGTTCAACTTCTTTTTGAATCGCCGCCAGCTTCGCTTCCTTCGACGCATAGCCGGACACATTGTACTGAAGATTGCGGATCTTGGCCTCGGTGAGCGAGAGGTCAGAGCGTTTCACCTGATAATCGATCTCAGCTTCTTTCAGCTGAGATTGTAACTCAGCAACCGACAAACCGGTTGTAGGGGTTGCATTCTGACGCGCAGCGTTGTCAGTCTGGATGCGCAGCTGTTCGCGCAAAGAGTTCAGCGAGTCTAATAAAGTCGTGTTGGTGGAACCTCCTGTGATATACCGTTCGTTCAGCCGGTTTATTCTTTCACGCAGATCGAGAATTTTCTGGTTGTTGATCGTGACAGCAGGTCCGCCGGCATTCTTGATCTCGTCACGAAGGCGTTGCATAGTGAGGTCAAGTCGCTGAAGATCGCTGCGAATCTGGTCACGCTGTTTTTCAAACTCAGAGATTTGGCCCAGTTTCACGCCGCTTTCGCCCACGATGTCGAGCACATTGTTGCTGGACTTAAATATTTTCTGGGTCTCGAGTTTTTCATCCAGTGATAACTTCTTTTCATCTACCACCTGTTTGAGGATGTCAACCGATTCGCCAGTGCGTTCT
>JBMOKS010000423.1:0-12808 GCA_049324355.1 Bacteroidota bacterium | reverse complement strand
GCCGTTAACCGGATCACAATGTCGTGGGCGCTGCTCACCGAGACCTTATATTCATCGATGTCGGAAGAAGAAGAAATAATGCCCCGGACGGTTCTGCCGGATGCCGGGAAAACGTTAAATGTTCCACCGCCATTGTTGGGCTCGCTTTCCCAACTGTAAATACCATTGAAGCCACCGCCGGTCCAGTCGATCTGAACATCATACGCACGATCGTCCTGCGAACCGCCCCAGTTCAGGTAGTAACCCTTGATTTTAATGTAGTAGTCTCCGGTGCCGGCACTAGCCGGGATCACCCATTTGATCTCGTTAGTTGGATAGGGAACATATTGAACACCACCGCGGTAGGCCTGATCAAAAACATAACCTTTCACCGCCGGATTGATCTCTTCGTTCGTATCGTCAGAATACAGGTGATTTAATACAATGTCAGCATAAACGTTGATGCGTGGTTTTCCGCCAGCTGTGCTGTGCATGGTGTTGATCATGTTTTGTAGTTCCGTGCGACTGCCAAAGCGTGTCTCCGTTGTTCCGCGTTGCAGGTAGTTGCCCAGGTCATAATGGTCGAAGATGCCGTAGCCCATGTCGGTTATTCCCCAATTGCCCTTGGAAGGCGCTGGCACCCAAAGGCCTGTGATGCCCGCATTTTTTAATTCGCTGGCCTTGCCATTGAGGTTGTCCCACCAGGTTCCATTCTTGCCGGCTTCGTCTACCGGCACATTCCAATAGAAAGCTTGCATCATGGCATCGTTTTGTGAATAGGCCGGTGTGCACGACAGAAAGGCGCTGAGGAGCAATAACAATACGTTGATCTTTCTCATTCGTTAAAATTTTAGCGTTGTAACTTTTTTTGAATTAGGTAATCAGGATCGTTTGCGAATCCGGCGACTAAAGTTGCCGATGTGCGTATCAAAATCGCCCCGAATTATGATTCCGGGCTTATTCATTTAGCAGTTTGTGGGTTGAGATTATAATACCGAACCCTTTTTAGTCGCTCTCCACCTCTTCGATCAACCGATTGGTTTTAAAGAAATCACGGGGAGACTGCTGCATGATCTTTTTGAACGCGGTATTGAATGTTGACTTGGAATTGAAACCCACTTCGTTGGCGAGCGCCAAAAAAGTAAAGCGCTTATAGGCTCCCTGGCGGACGAGCTCAATAAACTCTTCCACCCTGTATTTATTGACGAAATCGCGAAAATTCTGATGATAGCATTCATTGATCACCCTCGAGAGCAAGTGCGGCTTAATGTTGACAATTTCCGACAGGTCGTTGAGCGTCAGGTGCGGGTCTTTGAACGACTTTTTGCCTTTCATGGCAGCGTCGAGCGTATTTTTTAAGGATTCAAGGTCGTCTGTTTTCAACAACACCGTGGTTTTCAACAGATCTTCGTGTCTTAGCACAAAGTAGCTCGTCAAAATCACAAAATATGTGGCACCGATGAAAAGCATATCCCGATCAAACCAAAGCAGCAATTGCTCCTGCACCAGAAATAGCAGCATGAGTTTACAGGCCAATAAAAAAATAAAAAATCCGCCCCCCCACGTCAACAACAAGAGAAATCGACTTTCGGAGTTTGATGGCTCTTCCCTGCGTGCGTAGGATCTAAATTTTCGGTAACCCAGTGTGAAATAGATCGTGTTGCTCAACATGGCCGATCCGAAAAAAAATACTGTGTTCCACGTCAGTGTCTTGTTGATAGCCGGGTTGGTAAGAAATTGAAGGTTCTCAATATTACTTAATTTCAATATGATCGCCAGCAATGCCAAGGCCGCCGGTATTGCATGCCACGCGAATGAATACCGAACGGTAGCCTTCACTTCGTGAGTTATTATGATAGCATACCAAATCGGACCGCTAAGAAATAGTAAGATCTCTGCCGCGAGGGTGTAATAAGTTTTCCACTCGATAGAAGTCAACTCGGTCAATACCCGTCCGAATAGCACGACACAAATGAAAAACAGAAAATATTGAATCGCGGAGCTGAGCTTGCGCTTACGGTTTTTGATTCGAAATATGAGGCAGCCTGCTACAATTCCTGAAAAAGCAACGGCAAAAAAATAGAATGCTGCAATATCGAAGGGCCGAGCGCCGCCTACATCCTGCCAGTTGAGAATGCTGACATAAACCTTTTTGTCATCGTGCCCAAAAGCAAAGGTGCGATTGGGAACGTATTCATTTCGACTCCCTGTCTCAACTTTGGACCAGGTTCCCCGGTGAAATTTATACTCGATGCGGCCGGTATCGGCGGGTAGCGTTATGGTATATTTTCCGTCCAATCTTTTTTGCAGCATGTAAGCAGGATCACGCAATGTCCAGTTATTGAAAGTGCCCGAAATGAATAACGTATCTTCCGATGGTGTAGCGTCGGGCAATTCGTCAACAATAAAAGTTACCTGCGCAGTGGTCGTGTATGACAGAACGAGGATAAAAAAAAGAAGCAGAAGTTTCAGTATGAGTAAGCAAACATCGGGCACCTGGCTTTTTCGTTTGGCAATTGTTGTAACCATATGTGGACGCCAATAATTGTTAGTGATAAAAGTACGTGAATCACCCCAGCTGATCCTCAGCAATTTCTACCAGCCGTCATTTTTTTGAGTCCTCTGACGTTGCCTGCAATAACTTTTGAAAGTGAATTATTTGATCTCGATGATCAATGCTGTCTGCGATGGCAATTGCAGGTTTGTCAGGTCTGGTATTTCCTTTTGCGTTAAAACATCAACGCCCCGTCTAGCGTTGCGCAGATTTTCCTGAAAACGTGCCGTATTCAGCGTCTTATCTGCACTGTTAGCATTCATAGCCACCATGATCGTTTTATGGTTGTCGTGCCTGAAGTAAACGTAGATGTTGTCTTCCGGAATATAATGTGTGAGTTTACCTTGATGGATCACGGGTTCGTTCTTCCTCCAGCCGAGCAATGTTTTTAAAAAATCGAAGATCTCATTTTGTTCTTTGCTCCTTCCCTCTTTCGTAAATGCATTATTTTGATCGCCGATCCATCCGCCGGGAAAATCTTTCCGCACGTTCGGGTGGTAGCCTCCGTCGCCGTCCATCAGCAGTTCTGTTCCATAATAAATTTCAGGAATGCCCCGTGTCGTTAACAGGAACGTCAATCCCATTTTAAGCTTTTTAATGTCCTTGCCCACCGACAGATAGAACCGTGTCATGTCATGGTTGTCGAGGAACGTGAGATTGTTGTTGGCGTTCGGATAAATAAAATCCTGGCTCAGCAACGTATACAGTCTGCGCATGCCCGTATCCCATCCGCCGGGTTCATTCAACGCTTGTGGTATCGAGAAACAAAATGGAAAATCGGTGACCGTTGGCAAATTAGATTGATATCCATCGGCATTGACCATACCCTTTTGCCAGTAGGCCGTAGTGGCAATGCTGTTGATCCACACTTCACCAACAATATTGAATTGAGGATATTCTTCCATCACCACCTTCGCCCAGCGCGACATAAAGTTCTTCTCCGGATACGGCTGTGTGTCCATTCGAATACCATCAATGCCGGCGTATTCAATCCACCACAATGTATTTTGGATCAGATAGGTCGCAAACAGTGTGTTTTCCTGGTTCACATCGGGCATGGTGGTATCAAACCATCCGTTGCCCATCAGGTTTTCATCGTATTTAGACTTGTAAGGATCAGAGATCACGCTGCCTTGATAATTGGAGCGTGTGAACTGTGGAAACTGGTGAATCCAATTCTTCTCCGGCGGATCGAGCGCCAGCCAGTGATTGCTGCCAATGTGGTTCATCACCATATCCTGAATAACTTTCAACCCGGCCTGATGACTATTGTTAATAAACGCGAGATAAGCTTCGTTTCCACCCAATCGCCTGTCAACCTGGTAGAGATCGGTGATCGCATAGCCATGATAGCTCGACCGTGGCATATTATTCTCCAACACCGGGTTGAGCCAAAGCGCCGTCACGCCAAGATCTTTGAGATAATCAATCCGGTCCGTGATGCCTTTGAGATCGCCCCCATGTCGGCTTTCGGGTTTATGACGATGTGCTCCCTCCAGCATACCGGCGATTGAATCATTCTTGGAATCTCCATTGGCAAAACGATCGGGCATGATCAGGTACACAACATCCGACGAATTGAATCCCTGTATGCGGTTCTTGTCCGTCGATTTATTTTTCAATTCGTAATTATAAACGAAAGACTTTTTTCCAGCAATAAAAGTGATGGGAACCGCGCCAGGCTTAGCGGTGCTGGAAATATCCAATGTCAAAAACAAGTAATGTTTGTTCTCAACCGTGCTTGTTTCCTTGAGCACTACACCATCATATCGGACATTGGCCTTGTAACCCGAAATATCCAGGCCGCTATTATGAAACACGATCTGCACTGACGAATTCTTCATGCCAATCCACCAGAATGGAGGTTCCACATGCGTAAAGCTCTCTTTGCTTCGTTGCCCAGACGCAGAAAAAGCAATCAGCAAAAGACAAACAAAATATCCGGTGGCTTTGTGTAAGCTAGTTCTCATTGTATTCAAATTTCATGTAGTCAATAGGCAATTGTACGTTGCCATTAAAATCAAAAAAAGTATTGTTCTCCCAGGCTGAACCCCTGCCCCACAGGTCTTTTAAATCACTGGTAATCCAGCCAGGTTCCCAATAGATCACGCCCTTGCCTCCGCCATCCATCACTTCCTGCGTGATCTTCTTTAAAATATCAAACTGGCCTTGCGTAGTAAAGGGGTATCCTGGTAGAGAGATGCTGCCACTAAAAATATTGTTATACGAATCATTTCCCAGTGTTGTCCAAGGATAGGCAGTTTCAAGGATCATGATCTCTTTGTGATACTTGTTCCTGAACGACGCAACTGCGTCCGAAAGTTTGTCGGGTGAAATTGTATTGTGCCAAAGGGGATAATACGAAAACCCGATGACATCAAAATCTTTTACGTTTCCTTCCGACGCCAGGTGATCAAACCACCACTCCACGTTTTTCGGATCGGCAACATGAAGAATGATCTTCGCTTTTACAGAAGATGAGGCTGACACATCACGCACTGCTTCGATGCCCGCCTGAACAATCTTGCCGAATGAAGACCACGCACCCTGACAAACGTTGCAGGCCGGAAATTCCGGCGCGGCATCGGTGTAGAGCATTCCGCAATTCGTTTCGTTTCCCAACTGAATCAGTTCGGGCATAAGGTCTTTAGACTTTAAATAAGTAAGCACGCGATGGGTATATCGATACACGGAATCCTGTAAAACGGAAAGGGATGTGATCGCGCTCCATGCCTTGGGTATCTCCTGTTTACCAGGATCGGCCCATCGATCGGAGAAATGAAAGTCAAGTAACACACTCATACCTTGCTCGTGAGAAAGTCTGATCGCTCTTTCAACATCATAGAGGTCGTTGTATAGCTGTTCTCCATCATTGCCATACACCTCCTTCGTCCATTCGGGATTGTGCCACAGACGGAAGCGCACAAGGTTCGCGCCGTGGTCTTTGAATATCTGGTATGGATTTGTAACAAGCTGTTGATCTTTATATACGCCACCATGGTCCAGCACCTGGTTTACATACGACAAATCTGCGCCGAAATAAAAAGGATCTTCCGCACCTTGATCATTGACTCGACCTTTTTCTTCCACGCAGCCCATGGCCGCAAATAGAAGTCCGAACCCGATCAAAAATATCGTCGATCTTTTTCCCATGAAATTAACGCTTGACCACCTTTGACCTCACTATTCCATTCGAAGTGTGGATCACAATAATATAAAGGCCGGACGGAATACCTTCCATTTGCCAAACATCATCGGCCATACGCTCGGGTCGGTAGTATACTCCCTGGCCGTTGTAAAGTGATACACTACGGATCCCGGCTCCTTCTTTCCTCACCACCAGCTTTTGTTCCACCGGATTGGGATAGAGTGAAAGCAACGCGCCAACCGGTTCATCGCTGGACGTGATGATAGTAGATTCGATCAACACATCGGTAAACAGCTTATATCCGCCGGCCGGAAGTGAAATCGTGGCGGCCGCTCCGGTAACTTGCACGATCGCTCCCCCCTCATAGTAGTCATACCAGGTTCCGGCATGAGGAAATTGTACTGACACACTTTTCGACACGAGATCAAAATTCGCCACGACAACGGCATTCATATCGCCGGTACTGGTCGGGCTCGGATTGTATGGGTTATTTTTCAACATTACCTGCTTGGATAAGCCATTACCTGTGCTGATGGTGGCTGCGCCGTCGGTAAATACATCATAATTTTTCCGGAGGCGGTTCAGATCACGAATATGATCATACAACCACAACCGATGCGGATCATTCCGATAGTTCCAACGAACCGGCTTGGGCGACACCCGGCAATCCTGATTATTGGTTCCGTCCGGACAATGGTTGATACTGAATCCGTAACCAACCTCCCCAAATTGCCACAACATTTTTGGTCCGGGGATCGTGAAAAAAATGGTGTTGGCAGCTCTCATGCGGGCCAGCGCCGTAACCGTGTCTTTAACGTTGTAGGTTCCGGTTTTGCTTCCGAACATCACGTTCTTATACATGAGCCGTTCTTCGTCATGGCTTTCCATATAACCCACCAGGTGAGGCACACTCCATCCGCGGCTCGTGTGGTAAATACCCGTGATGTCGTTATTTTCCGCGAACCCCATAGTGTTCTGGTTGTAAGGGTCGGTCATCTTGCCCCACAACATCATACCCTTACCTTCTGCCGCACGATACTCGGCCAGTTCTTTTTCTTCGCTGTTCTCGGAGAGGTGTTCCAAAATGATATATGCGTCAGGTGTATGCGCCCAGATCTTATCGGCCATTCTTTTTAGAATATTGATACGCGACACATCATAGGCAGACCATGCGCCAACATTGCTTGGATTATTCACTTGCGTGAAACCCTTGGAAAGGTCAAAGCGAAAACCGTCTATTTTGTATTCGTTCAGCCAGTAATAATTTACCGTGTCGAGGTATTTTTTTGTATAGGTGCTTTCATGGTTCATGTCGAAGAACACACTGAAAGGATGGGTGGCCGATACATTAAACCATTTGTTGTCGGGTTCGGGTTTGCCGTTAGCAAAATCGAAATCCAACATGACGTAAGGGTTAGGCATGTCCTGGTGATTCATGGCAATGTCGAGGATCACGGCAATACCATTTTGATGGCACTTGTCGATGAACTCCTTGAATTTGTTTTTCGTGCCGTAATACTTGTCTGGCGCAAACATAAAGGCAGGATTGTAACCCCAGCTTTCATTACCGTTGAACTCCATGATCGGCATCAATTCAATGGCATTAACGCCCAGTCTTGTCAAATAACTCAACGTATCGATAAGGTTCTGATAGTTGCGTTGACCATTGGCAAAATAGTCGCGCACCAACAGTTCGTAGATCACCAGGTTCTCTTGCTTTGGCCTTTGATAGCCTGAGGCCTGCCAGTTGTATGCAGCTTGATTCGTCTGAAAAACAGCTGCACGATTAAAATACCATTTGTCTGTTAATGCTTTGGCAGGAAAAGATTTGAGATTGGGATAGGTGGATGCCGGTATATATTGATCGTCGGGGTCGAGAATTTTGTCTGCGTATGGATCGGCTATTCGAATAGATTCATCGACAAGGTATTGATAGGCATACTCTTGTCCGGAAGTAAGGCCTGTGAGCTCGATCCAGAAATGCTCGCCGTCTTTCTTCATCAGGTTTTGGGCGAGGATATCCCAATTACTGAAGTCGCCTACGGCGTAAACCGAAGATTTGCCCGGCGCCCAAAGGCACAGCGTAACTTTCGTCTTATCATCAGAATAATTTATGCCGGGGATAACACCTGTTGGCCTGGCTTCAACCGGACTCGGGCCTGAGATGATGTATTGAAATGCCACTTCTTTCGTTGTATTATTCGCAAATGCGGTGAGCTTCACTGTTGCATATCCGGAAGATTCGGTCACGGTATGTGTATAGGTGTAACTCGCTGCATCTTGACTGTTAACAAGAACATTGTTGATAAACAATTCATAGTGGGCTGTAACAGGAGTTTCCGCCTGGATTAGAATATCGTCGTTCTGATCTACAAAAACCGGTTGAGCCGGCGACGTGAGTTTGATCTGAAAAGAACCGTCCCAAAAGTCGGCGAGATAGTCGGTTGTTTGGCCGTTGCTCCAGTCGTTGCCTTTCAGCAATATGCCCAATTTTTTATCGGCGCTGATATCTCCGTCAAAGAAAGCAGAGGGTGTAAACGTCAATTTAAAAAGTGTCTTTCCTCCTTCTACCGACTTGGTGAATTTGGCGTTATTGGTTTTGGTTGGATCGTTGCTGGCAGGTGTGATATTATACTTGGCGTTGATGTTCCTCCCGGGGATCCACACCCATGCGTAGGCATTAGTGAGCGACGAAAGCGAAGTGCCAGTCACATCGTAAGTCACCGTGATGGCATCGTTGTATCGAAAAAGGGCTGGCGAAATTGTTGGGTCAAGCGTGACCTTTTGCGCCATCGATACGAAGGGAAAAAAGAATATGATCCAGTATAGTTTCTTCATTATTCAATTTTAGAAAAGAAAAACAGGGGCCTGTTACAGCCCCTATTTGCCTTTACTTCATGGTTTAGGTTATTTCAAAAAGTAATACTCACCTGTACTCGAGTTGAAAGTGATAAAGTACTTACCGGCTTTTGTCGGAATATTATTTCCACCTTGCGTTCCGATTCCTCCGGGGAACTTTGAATCACCCCAGTTGGCCGTCCAATCATCGTTGGCCCTGAATTTCGCTTCGCCGTCTGTGATGGTAATAATCTTGCTCCAGAGATAAGGGTTAGCAGGGTTCTTGATCAGGTCGGTATCTCCACCCCATCCGCCGGATTGAGCAGTGCCCACGAGCCCGACGGTTGTATAAGGCGCTGCGTTGCCCACCGCACCCAAGTAATACTCACCGGTTGCGTCGTTGAATCTCACGAAGTAAGTTCCGCCTACTGCCACCTGAATATTATCGCCGCCTCCTGTGCCGAATCCTGAGGGTGCTGTCTTGCCACCCCAGTTATTTGCCCAGTCGTTTTCAGCACGGAATTTCACCTCACCCGTAGTGAGCGTAATGGTTCCGCTCCACACGTGCGGATCGTTGGCGTCCTGGGTGAGATCGGTGTCGGTGCTCCAGCCTCCGGCAGTGCCACTTCCGATGATACCTACCGTAGTAAATACCGGTGTAGTGAGCGATGTAAAATTGTAAGCGCCCGTATTTTCGTTGAAGGTTACTTTGTAGTAACCTGGGTTGGCAATGGGAATGTTAGCTCCACCCTGCACACCGGTGCCGCTGGGAAATGCCGATGCACCCCAATTAATCGCCCAGTCGTCACCTTCTCTGAATTTCGCCTCACCGGCTACGAGATAAACAATTGTAGACCAGATCGACTTATCGCTGGGATCTGCCACACGCATATCTGTGTCGGTGCTCCAACCACCCGCCGTGGCACTGCCAATGATACCGATAGTGCAATACTTGCCGCACTCACTGTTCTGATAGGTCTTCACGGTTCTGGTGATCACGCCTGAAAACAACGGATCGTTTTCGATACCATTGATTGCTGACTTTACACGAACGCTCACGGTAGCCTCCTGAAATCCAGGCAACCCTAACGCCAGCAACGCAGCATTGAATTTTTCGACAGTTACTGCCGCGCTGCTGGCAGAGGTTTCTGCCAATACCTGAGGATTCGTAAAATTGGCGTTCTTATCAACCTCCACCACATAATTCGTAGAAACCTGGAGTCCATATTGCGCTTTATCCCATTCAAATTTTTCGAACTCGTTCGCCGCATTGGCGGGCAATAATTCAACCTTAGGTTTAGTCGCGTCATTTTTCAATGATGGCGCGACAAATGCACTGCTGTCCGGAAGGGTTGGCTTCACCTTTTCTTCTTCACACGAAGCCACCACCAATAGTGCAGTGAGCAACAATGCCGATTTATATAATATGTTATTTGCTTTCATCTTCAATACGTTAATCATTTAGGATATCCATCGTTTTGCTCCAAGGTAGGGTTAGCGCTGCGGTCAGCCGCCGGAATCGGGAATAGATCTCTGAACGACTCTGTAGCCGCGCCATCTTTCGACTTTCCTTTCCAGGGCCAGAGGTAGTCACCACCCGTGAACTTACCGTAGCGAATGAGGTCTGTTCTTCTATGTCCTTCCCAGTACAGTTCGCGAGCGCGTTCATCAAGAATAAAATCAAGCGTAAGTTGTCCGCTGCTAATATTTCCGGAAGCGTCTCCGAAGGCCCGTGTACGAACGGCATTTACGGAAGCTAATGCTTCTGCCGGAGTCGCACCTGTGCCGCCTCTCAACACTGCCTCTGCCAGCATCAAATGAGCGTCAGCAAGCCTGAACATGGGATAATCAATATTCACGAAGTCGGCATGATAATTTGAAACGACAGCTCCCGCTAAGGTCCTGTTTCTGAATTTTGTGATGCCATATCCTTCCAGGTATTGTCCTACGTCGTTGATATCGAGCGTCCTTCCGTCTGTCCAGAACAGTGAACGCGAATCGGTTGGTCCGCTGCCGGGAAATTTCCCAACGAAAGCCGATGTGGTGCGTATGCCACCCCAGCCACCGCCAGTGCCAAACATACCATAAGCATCCATGCTGCCACCGATGGGTGCGTGGATCAGATACACCATACCGCCATAGGATTGTGTCGCCTGCGAATCAAATGTGATGGGGAAGATCAACTCGGGACTGGTATGATTGTCGGCCACGAAATTGTGGCGGTAATTGGCTGACAAGGTATAGCCTGCACCTAACACTTTCTTCAGGGCTGTAATGGCCTCTGTATACTTAGCTTGATTCACATACACCTGCGCATTCAGATATAGTTTTGCCTGTAACATCCATACTGCGGCCTGGTCAGCTCTTCCATATTCAAACCGGGGTGCCCCCACCTCATTCTCAATGGCATTGAGTTCGCTTTCAATGTAGGTGAATAAATCGGCTCTCTTAATTTGTTTGGGAAAGAACGCCCCCGGCTTATCGGCCTCGGTCACGAATGGCGGATTTCCGAAAAGGTCAAGGGCATGATAGTAAGCCAGCGCGCGAAGGAATCGTGCTTCCGCTGCGTACTTCTTGATATCCGCATCCGTTTGTCCGGCGGTCACGCGGATGTATTCGTTACACAGCGCTACCGTATACATGATACGCGAATAAATGGCCGCTATAAATACGTCGGTCGGCGTCCATGTGTGATAATGGAAGTCCTTGATCGTAGCATCGTTCCACGAAATGATCGCCTCATCGGTGGTCAACTCCTGGCAATTCCAGTATTGACGCAGGTAGTTTCCGAAACCTTCATCAATTCTGGCAATATCAGGATCGCCAGCAGGTCCGCGTTGACCGCTCAATGCGAATGTTGCATACAATTTTGCAAGTCCTTGCTTGTAGGCTTCCGGGCTATCGTATACAGACGAAGAATTCTGCACCTGAGGCCCAAGGTCCTTGGGGTCTAATTCGTTGAAGCATGAAGTCATCAATGTGGTGATGGCCATCGCTCCGACAAGAATAGATTTTATTTTCATATCAGTAATTTCTTTTAGGATTAGTAAGTGAGATTGATGCCAAACAAGAACGTGCGGGGCCGAGGGTAGATGTTGTTGTCTATGCCGTTAGACACTTCAGGATCGATTCCTGAGTAGTCTGTAACCACCCATGCATTCTGCACGGTAAAGCTCACGCGAGCCTTCAATTTCTCACCCATCAGATTGTTGAATGAATAACCTGCGCTGATGTTGTCGAGCTTGAAGAACGACGCGTCTTCTACATAGTAATCAGACCAAAGCTGCTGCGCGTGGAAGCCAGTGTCTTTGATCGCAGTTGGCACATTGCTGAACACACCTGACTGGTAATACAAGGCGGAGTAAATAGCGTTGCTGGAGAAAACGTTGTTGTAAACGTAGTTGCCCAGGCTCAAACGGCTGGAGAATGAGAAGTCAAAACCTTTGTAATTAAGTCGGGTGTTGATGCCGATCAGGTAGTTTGCCGCTGGTTTGTTGTAATGATATTTATTGTTCTCGCTGCTCACTACTGAGCCACCAAGGCCTGAGCGATCGATGTAGAGTCCCTCGATAGGTTTTCCATCGCCGTCATAAACCTGCTCAAACACGTAAAACGCTCTTGCCGCATGTCCAATACTGTTGATCTGTATATTGTTGCCCACACCTCCGGAAATGCCACCGTCGGCTACACCGGGATAATTAGGATCGTCTGTCTTTTGCAGCTTGGTGATTTCATTCTCGTTGTGAGTGAAATTCACCCCAACGTTCCAGTTGAAATCAGGTCTTGAAATAACATCGGCGTTTAGCGTTATCTCATAACCCTTGTTTTCCAGTGTTCCCACATTGGTGATCAAGTCGTTTGAGAAATTGCTCCCTGCAGGGATGGGTACTTGATTGATTAAGTCAACAGTCTCACGCTCATACACGTCGATGCTACCGCTGATACGGTCTTTGGCAAAACCAAAATCCAATCCGGCGTTGATCGTGGTGGTTTCTTCCCATTTGATCCTCGCATCATAGGCGTTTGGTCTCAGCGTAGGGTAAAACTGACCACCCAACTGGTATGATGCTGTAGAAGTACTTTCCGTGTACGTAGCCAGATAAGGATAAGGGTTTTCGGTAATGTCCTGTTGGCCTGTAATACCATATCCCGCTCTCAACTTCAGATTTGAAATTGCGTCCACATCAGCGAGGAATTGCTCCTGATTAATTCTCCAACCCACGGAAACCGCAGGGAAAACACCCGACCTATTGTCCTTGGCAAACCTCGACGAGTAATCATTACGTACC
>JBMOKS010000422.1:0-12813 GCA_049324355.1 Bacteroidota bacterium | reverse complement strand
TGAAATGCAGGCACTGCTTCCCGTGATCAGAGGAGAGATGACCTTGCTCGTAGATGTGAATGCCTCTAAAGACATTCAAGCTGCATTGAAATGGCTAATGGAAAGGAAAGTTAAAAAAGTTGTTTTGAGCGGCGTTGCCGAAGGCTGGAGAGTGGCCGATGAAATTGCCAAAGCCAACATCCCCGTGCTCACTGGCCCGGTATTGGCGCTACCCTCACGCGAATATGATCGCTATGATCGTGGATACGCTAATGCCGGACTATTAAAAAAGGCCGGCGTAAAAGTGGCCATCAAGACCGACGACGGTAATGTAAACTACAGAAATCTACCTTATCACGCAGGCTTTGCCGCTACCTATGGCATGGGAAGGGAAGATGCATTGAAAGCAATCACCATTGTCCCCGCAGAGATCTTTGGCGTAGCCGATAAGCTGGGTTCCATCGAACAGGGCAAGAGTGCTACGCTTTTTGTCTGCGACGGCGACCCGTTTGAGACCAAAACTCAAGTGAAGCACGTTTTTATTGAAGGCTGGCAGATACCCATGGTGAGCCGCCAGACTCTTTTGTACGATGAATTCCTCAAACGCGAACCTGCGCTGGAAAAAATCAAGTAATATAACCTTCGTTCGAACAAAAAGCCACAGTGTTATCTGTGGCTTTTTTGTTATTTTACATGATGACCACCCAGCAACGATTCCAAAGACTCAATGCGCTTCGGATACGACGGATCACCATCGCCCGCACCGTCAAAGACAGTCTGTTTATTTCGTTTGGTGTGTTGTCGGCCGCATTTGGATTGAAAAGCTTTTTACTTCCCAACGGATTTCTCGACGGTGGCGTAGTAGGGATTTCGCTGCTTACCAACGTGATCACAGGCATCCCGCTTTCATACCTGGTGGTGCTCATCAATCTTCCCTTCATAATCATTGGATATACGCAGGTTTCAAAAATTTTCGCCGTGAAAACCTTAGTGGCAATCCTCCTGCTGGCCTTGTGCCTGGCCTTCATTAATTTTCCACTCATAACCAACGATAAATTGTTGATCTCTTTCTTCGGCGGATTTTTCCTCGGCCTGGGAATTGGCTTGTCGATCAGAGGAGGTAGTGTGATCGACGGCACAGAAGTGCTGGCCATCTACACCAGCCGGAAAACTGCCCTGACGGTTGGCGACTTTATTTTGGTACTCAACATTGTGATTTTTTCTGTTGCCGCCTATCTGCTGAACATTGAGACGGCATTGTATGCCATACTCACTTACCTGGTGGCGTCAAAAACGGTAGATTTCGTCGTTCATGGTATCGAAGAATATACCAGCGTGATCATCGTGTCGCAGAAAAGCGAGCAAATTAAAGAGGCGATCATTCAACGAATGGGCCGAGGTGTGACCGTTCTTCGGGGAAAAAGCGGCTACGGCAAACAAGGTCACCGCGATACCGACACCGATGTGATCTATTCTGTTATCACACGCCTCGAACTCCAAAAATTAAAGACCGAGATCGCCAAAATCGACGAAGATGCTTTTGTGGTAGAGAACAGTGTAAACGACATCAAAGGGGGCATGATCAAAAAACGTCCTTTACAAGAGTAGGTCGGACAATCGTCTTTCTCTACTCAAGTCCCATCCATTTCTTAAACTCCGGCGCAGCTTCTTTGCTCACGTGTATCTCTTCTTTCATTTCCGGGTTAAGGAATACCAACACCTTGCCATTGTCGGGTTTAAATTTTTCGATGGCTTTGATGTTGGCTAAGAACTTCCGGTTGATACGAAAGAATTTTGACTTGTCAAGGTCAGATTCCAACTCGACCAGGTTCTTATCGACAATCAATTGGCGGCCGTTGAAATCTCTTACAAAGACGATCTTGTGTTCTGTGAAGAAGTAAGCAATCTCATCGAAACTGAGCGCAAGAAATTCTGTTCCTTTTTTGGCTATGATCCTGTCATGGCGCGGTGAGGTGTGAGTGGCCTTGCTGATCAGCTTCAGAATATTACCTTGCACGAAATGTTGTTCCAGTTTTTTTAGTTTTACCAGCGACCGTTTCAATTTTTCTTCTGTGATAGGTTTCAATAAATAGTCGATGGAATTGAATTCGAAACTCTCCAAAAGATACTTATCAAACGCCGTGGTGAAAACCACCGGAAATTGTATGGGATGTTGCCGGAAGATCTCGAATGAATGATTGTCTGAAAGCTGAATATCGACAAACGCCACGTCGGGAGGATAATTTTCGGCGAGCCACCTTAACGTGTCTTTAACACTGCTCAACCGGGCCACAACTTCGATGGAGTTGTCTATCGCTTTCAGCATTGTTTCGAGTTTAGCCTGGGCCAGCAGTTCGTCTTCGATGATCAATACCTTCATGACTGTATTAGTTTTTTAACGGTATTAGTGGCAAGCTAACTTTAAAATAAAACTCGTCATTTCTGCCGCTGTCGATCCCTTTGCCCGTGATGATCTGGAAACGTTCGTCGAGGTTTTTTAATCCGATGCCGGAGGAGTGTTGCAAATTTCTTTTTTCGCGGATCCTATTGCTAATGATGAGATGATCGTCTTTCAGGTCGATATCCACTTGCAGGGGGAATTGCTCAGACAACTCGTTGTGTTTTACAGCATTTTCCAGTGCCACAAAGACGGACGTCGGCGGAATGAGAAAACTCTTTTCCATGTTGCCGTTAAAATGTTTTTTGAAATGCAGCGCTTTCCCGAATCGCAGGTGCAAAAGCTCCGTATACTTATGTGTAAAGTCGAGTTCGTCTTCCAGTAGCACCAATGTCTGTTCTTTTTGGCTGAGGATGTAACGGTAAACTTCTGCCAGGTTTTCGGTAAAAAGAAAAGCCTTTTGAGGGTCTGATGTGATGAGGTAAGACAAGCTGTTCAGCGAATTAAACATGAAATGAGGGTCGATCTGATTCTTGAGGGCTTCCAGTTCCGCCTCCGCTTTGGCGCGGGAGAGTTCCGCGTTTTTGAGTTGTTCGCTTTGTTGCTCTTTGAAAATGAATACGGTTTCATAAACATGAGTCACAAAGAGAACGCAGATGACATTGATCAACACCACGGCTTCAATGGCATTCCAGTCTACCGCGCCAAAGCCGGCAAGTTTATACCAGCCACAGATCCATGCTATGGTGATCGGTGAGGTATAAAAAACATTGTTGACCAGCAGCAGGATCAATTTTTCAATCGGTTTATCAAACCAGGTGAAACGACGGCGGGTCCTGAAAAGCAAGTAACGGTTGCCTTGCCAGATGCTCGCTGCCAGCGCAATAAAATAAACGAAGCCAAACCAGTATAGCGGTTCCCGCCAGGTGATGGTACCGAATACACCGGTTACATTGGGAATAACAATACCGAAGAACGGAATGCCAATGAGCCTTATCGTTGTATCGTTCAGCTTTACTTCGCCGGTATAGTCGTTAATATCATTCATCGGACGGTTGGGTGCGGAATTTTTCCGGTTCGGTCAATACCTCGAGTTTAGCGTTGATAAAGTTCGCAATTTCGAATCAGTTATCACGAAAGCATTGAAAATAATTGTCACAGTAATAGCTATCGCGGTTTTAACAGGCTGCGATCAACAAGCCGTCATGTCATTTAAAGCAGCGCGCGTCAGCAGATCCTCTTCCATCGTGTTGGATGGACCGATCGAAAAAGTATTTCCATTATTTGGGCCCGTTCGGGAAAAAGAGTGGGCGGAGGGATGGAATCCCCAGATCATTTATTCTGTGAGCAGCGAAGTAGAAGAACATATGATCTTCCAAACCTACGGAGCCTATGGCGGTGAAGAAACATATACATGGGCGATCACACAATTCAATCCCGGCCAATATCGTATTGAGTACACGGTTTCAACAGCAAAAAGAATCTGGTTCATTCGCGTGGAATGCGAAGGATACGACACCAAAACGCTGGCTACCATCACCTATACTTATACCGGACTCAGCGCAGAGGGCAACGAACTCAATAAAGAAGCTATTGAAAAAATGTATGCGCGCGATCTGAAAGACTGGGAGGAAGCATTGAATTATTATCTCAACCATGGAAAGTTACTAACCCGGAATCATTAAGGAACGACAGGATTTAAAAACCCGGCAAAAGCAATTAAACAATCTACAGAAACTTTAACCTTAAACCCCTAACACAATGGATGCACAACTTAATATTTGGGCTGTTCTGGTCGCAGCGCTTTCAACATTTATGATCGGTGGCCTGTGGTATTCACCGGCAGTCTTCGGCAAAGCGTGGATGCGCGAGAACGGGTTTACCGAAGAGAGTATGAAGAACTCAAACATGGCAAAAATTTTCGGATTGGCATTTTTTCTGGCCGTGATCTCGGCTATCAACCTGGCCATGTTCATGGGGCCCGAAGACAAACCTGAAATGGGGGCCTTATGGGGATTTCTGGCGGGCTTCGGCTGGGTAGCCACTTTTGTGGGTACGCATTACCTGTTCGAAAGAAGATCGTTCAAATTGTTTCTCATCAACGCCGGATACAGCATTGTTGCCCTGACAGTGATGGGCGTGATCCTGGCCGCGTGGAAATAAGATATATTTGCCATACAGCAACAATAAAACCCTCATACCATGAAGATATCACTCGGACGCGTCGTCATCCTGGTACACGATTATGATGAAGCGTTGGCATTCTATTCGTCGGCTTTGAATTGTATACGATTGTATGACATGACTGCCGACAACGGTCAGCGATTTTTGCACCTGGGATTTGAAGGTGAGCCCGCGGGCATCTGGCTACTGAAAGCTGCTACGCCCGAACAACTTCAAAGGGTGGGCAAACAAACGCATGGGCCCGCCCTTGTTCTTTACACAGATAGTTTTGAGGACCTTCACCGGCAGTTGGTTGCACACAAGGTGAGGGTTACCAAGGGACCGGTGGTGGAGCCCGAGTACAAATTTCTTCATTTTCTGGATCTCTATGGAAACGAAATTGTACTCGTCGAATTAAAGTCGTAGGAGAAGATAAGATCTTGCTTATCTTTGGTTCGCTGTGCAAGCAGACCAATATCATATCTCGGCATTCGGTGAGATCCTGCTTTTTTTCATTGCAGGGATATTGTTCGTTGTTATATCCCTGCTCGTGTCAAGGCTGATCCGTCCCCATCGCCCTAATCCGGAAAAACTTGCCACCTACGAGAGTGGCGAAGAACCGATCACCGCCGCATGGACACAATTCAACATTCGGTTTTATATGATCGCCCTGATCTTTTTACTTTTTGAAGTGGAGATCGTTTTTTTGTTTCCATGGGCCACCATCTTCGCTGATAAAAATTTGATCGAGCAGACGGACGGTCGTTGGGGCTGGTTTGCCGTTGTGGAGGCCGTGATCTTTATTTTGATATTAGGCCTCGGCCTTGCCTACGCGTGGGTGAACGGTCACTTGGACTGGATCAAGCCCGAACCCCGGCCAACGTTATTCAAATCCCCTGTACCCCGCGCATTGTATGATAAGGTCAACGAGCATTTTAAAAAGCAGACTCCGCTTGATATGAGTCGTAAAAATGATGTATGAAAGGACTATTGGATCAGCAATTTGAGCAAGGCGGAGTGATCGTCACCAAACTGGAAGACTTGCTCAATTGGGCTAGGCTGTCGTCTATGTTTCCGATGACCTTTGGCATCGCATGTTGTGCTATTGAATTCATGAGTACAGGTACCACCGTATATGATATGGATAGGTTTGGCATGGCACCACGCGCTACACCGCGCCAGTCTGATGTGATGATCGTGGCGGGGACTGTGACTTTTAAAATGGCAGATCGGATCAAAAGACTCTATGAGCAAATGGCCGAACCCAGATATGTAATTTCCATGGGATCATGCTCCAATTGCGGTGGCCCGTATTGGCAACATGGTTATCATGTTGTGAAAGGTGTTGATAGAATTGTGCCGGTTGACGTGTATGTGCCCGGCTGTCCGCCAAGACCAGAGGCGTTGATAGGCGGATTTCTTAAACTTCAGGAAAAGATCAGAACCGAAAGCCTGGTGGCGCCTAAAGCTATCGAACAAATCATGCAACAAGTCCATGCTAAAGTTTGAACAGATCTTCGATATCGTGAAGTCATCGTGTCGGCATGGAGAAGCCATTGCTGACGAAACCGCCACACCCAAAGGTATCAAGGTACCTCATGCCGACATCAAATCGGTGTGCCTTCAGCTTTACGGAAATTCGACTACCTATTTTGATATGCTTTCATGCCTGACCGGGCTGGACAACGGTCTTCATGCCGGTACGATGGAAGTCGTCTATAATTTATATTCTATCCCGTATGATCACCACGTCATGCTGAGGGTTATCCTGCCGAGAGACAATCCAGAAGTCGATTCAGTTTCTTCTATTTGGAAAACAGCGGATTGGCATGAACGCGAAGCCTTCGATATGTATGGAATAAAATTCAAAGATCACCCCGACTTGCGCAGAATACTTATGCCCGCCGACTGGGATGGATATCCGCTGCGTAAAGATTATAAGCACCAGGAATTTTACAGAGATATTAAAGTAGAGTATTGATAGAGTAACATAACGGAAGCAATACAACACAAGATCGACCTTGTGCTGTACTGAGGATTGACACCGGTGCTATGGCAGCTTAGCCGCCAGGATTTTAATGGGCTCTATGACCGGAGCGACCGCCAATAGCTCAGGAGCTTTGGCAAAAAGTGCTGCTGCTATTTTGCCTTCCAGATGCGCCTTTCGACCGGCATCGCTTGGAAAGGTGTCAAAGATTCCAAACGTAGACTCATCGATCTGAACTGCATACCAGGTAACTGTTTCTTTTTCGGCTTGGGCGAGCGGTAGCGCTTGTTGAATGAAATTGGCAAGCTCTTTTCTTTTCCAGCTTGAGCTTTGAGGCGGACTAGTAATCCAACATTAATCATATGTTTTCGATTTGGTTTTTTAGCGCTCAACACAATTCGCATGCTAGAATAGAATCAATCGCGAATCCTTGAAAATATTCGCGTGAGGGATAAATGCTTCGCAAGACTTTTTTTGTTGAAGCGATTTATCGTTATCGCTCGCGACATGGCACGTATGCGACTCTCAAAGTTTGCAAAACTATTTGGATAAGTTTAGCTCAAGAATTAAGTTGTAGCATGAATGGATAAGAATAATGCCAACTGATCAGGTTCAGTACAAATACAAATCGGACAATCTGAAGTTATCCGAACCGAACAAGTTCGGCGTCGAGAATCTGCGTTCGGAAGAGATGATCATTAATTTGGGTCCACAGCATCCTTCAACACACGGTGTGTTGCGATTGGAGGTGCTCATGGAAGGAGAGATCATCAGAGAGGTTGTTCCACATATTGGATACTTGCATCGATGCTTTGAAAAGCATGGCGAGAACTTACCCTATAATCAGGTGATTCCGTTTGTGGATCGCCTCGACTATGTAGCGGCGATGAATTGCGAGCACGTCTACGCGATGGGCGTCGAGCGTATGCTGAATATTTCGCATCAGATACCCAAGCGTGTAGAATATATACGCGTGCTGATGGCTGAATTAAACCGTGTCGGGTCACACTTCATCGCTATCGGCACTTACGGCATGGATATTGGCGCCTTTACCCCGTTCTTCTGGATCATGCGAGACCGTGAGCATATTCTCCGGTTGCTGGAGTGGGCAAGTGGAGCGCGACTGCTGTACAACTATATCTGGATCGGGGGCTTGTTTTATGATTTGCCGGTGGGCTTCGAAGAACGATGCCAGGAATTCATCACCTATATCAAACCCAAACTGGCCGAACTTGAAAAGTTACTCATCGAGAACAAAATCTTCATCAATCGAACAGCGAAAGTAGGTGTTCTCCCCCTTGACCTGGCGATCAATTCTGGCGTCACTGGCCCTATGCTGAGAGCTTCAGGTTTGCGTTTTGACCTCAGGAGGGTAGACGGTTACTCCGTCTATCCGGAACTGGATTTTAATATTCCGATCGGCGAAGGAAAAATGGGCAGTGTCGGAGATTGTTGGGACCGCACCTGGGTGCGTATGCAAGAGATACACGAGTCGGTGAAGATCATCGAGCAATGCCTGGTGAAATTGAACACTGACCATAAACGCACACGTGATTTTGACCCCCAGGCCTTCGTTCCGAAAAAGATAAGGCCCAAAGCCCAGGACTTTTATATCCGGGGCGAAACACCAAAAGGTGAATTGGGTTTTTTCTTCCGCGCCGATGGCAAAAGTGATATTCCGTTCCGATGCAAATGCAGGTCTTGCAGCTTTGTCAACCTCTCGGTACTCCCCGAGATATCCAAGGGAATTCTTATCGCCGACCTGATCGCCATTATCGGAACCATAGACGTAGTGATGGGTGAAGTGGACAGATAGGTTATATTTATAGTGGAATAGCCCCTTGTCCATGCAAAAGATCCTTTCCACTCAACAGATCAAAGCGCTTGATGCTTACACCATTCGGCATGAGCCAATAGACTCTATCGATCTGATGGAACGTGCATGCAGGGCCTTTGTCGGTTGGCTTTCGCCGCGCATCGATACTTCGAAAAAGATCGGTATCATCTGTGGCACCGGAAACAACGGTGGTGATGGCCTAGGCATTGCACGAATGCTGCACGCATGGAACTACAACGTCAAAGTTTGGGTGGTGAGGGGTACGGTACCGGAGACCGAAGATTTTAAGATCAATTTTCGTCGCATCGACGGCAAACTCCCGGTGACTGAGATCGTCTCTGAAGCAGTCAGCAGTTTGTTTGCAGATTGTGACGTTTTGATCGACGCCATTTTCGGTTCGGGACTATCCCGGCCTGTCGACGGTATTTATGCCCAGGTTATCGATGCGGTTAATCAATCAGATGTCGTTCGAATAGCCGTTGATATTCCGTCAGGACTGGTAGCTGACGGACCTTCGCACGGCCACATTGTGCGGGCAGATTATACGGTGTCGTTTCAATTGCCCAAGCTCGCGTTTTTATTACCCCAATCTCATCTCTACGTTGGCGAATGGACGACTGTAGACATTGGCTTGCACAAGGGTGCGATCAAGACTGCGGAGACCGAAAATTTTTACGTGACGCTCAAAGGTGTGAAGAAGATCCTGAAGCCGCGGGCCAAATTTTCACACAAAGGCTCTTACGGTCACGCTTTGCTGGTGGCGGGCAGCTATGGCAAAATGGGTGCAGCGGTGCTGGCATCTCGGGCAGCCTTAAGATCCGGACCCGGATTATTAACTGTGCATATCCCCCGTGAGGGTTATGCTATCATACAGACCGCGGTGCCCGAGGCCATGACGGAAATCGACCCGCACGAAAAGCACTTTAGCACACTCCCTAAGTCGGATGTTTATGCCGTGGTGGGTATCGGTCCGGGGTTAGGGCAGCATGCCGACACCGTAAAAGCCTTTCGGAATCTGCTGGAAAGCTTTAGAAAACCCATTGTCATTGATGCGGATGGCCTGAATATTCTGGCCGTAAATCCCGAATGGCTGCAATTAATACCCGAGAACAGTATTCTTACACCCCATCCTAAAGAATTTGAGAGGCTGGCCGGTGTGTGGTCCAATGACTTTGAAAAGTTGCAAAAGCAGCGACAATTGGCGAGAGACCTCAAGTCGGTAATAGTTTTAAAAGGCGCTAATACCTCCATTGCTGCGCCCGATGGGAAAATGTACTTCAATGCCACCGGCAATCCGGGTATGGCGACTGGAGGAACGGGCGATGTGCTCACCGGAATCGTTACCGGACTGGTTGCGCAGTCGTATTCTTCGACAGATGCTGCCGTGCTCGGTGTATATCTCCATGGACTTTCCGGCGATCTGGTGGCCATGGAGCGTGGAATGTATGGAATGGTTGCGTCTGACCTGGTGGATTTTTTGCCTTCCGCGTTCACGAAGCTGACCCGCTAAAAAATATTTTTTGCCGAATCTTTAAACTTTTTGACCTCACACTGCATCTAAATAACAATTTCCAGCCATATGTTCGAACCTGGTGCGAAATTTGTCGTATATTATTGTAATATTTTTGAAGGTACATGCGTTTAACAAAATTCGTCGGACTGATCTTGATCGTAGCCACTGCCCACATGAGTTGGGCACAGGTGCTGCCCGATCCCGGTTTGTCGACTGAGACCCTTCAGAAAAACACGCAGTTCTCTCTTTATCCGCAGCCCGCAACAGACTTTATCCATGTTAAAATGGAGGATGCCAGGGCGGCTAACGTTAAGCTGACACTTCACAATATTATTGGCAACCAACTCGAAATTGAAACCGAGGTGGTGGATGAACACGAGATCCGCGTAAAAGTAAAAGATTTTCCTACCGGATACTACTTGCTGGCCGTGCGCGATGATGAAACCAAATTCAGGGGTACTTTCAAATTCCTGAAGCGTTAATCACTTCAAAAGCTCCTGAAGCTTTTTCCCGAAACTTTGAATTTCCTCTTCCGACGTGTCAAAAGCGCACATCAACCGTACTTCTGACGCTTCTTCGTTCCATACATAAAAGAAATGCTCTTGCTGTAAAGCCGGAATGATCGCAGGCGGGAATGTGGCAAAAATGCCATTAGCATCTACCGACTGTGTGACCGTGATCTGGCTGAACTTCCGAAGCTCTTTCTCCAGCAGCCGCGCCATATGGTTGGCGTGCAAGGCGTTTCTTTTCCACAAGTCATTGGTTAACAATGCTTCAAACTGGGCACCGATGAACCTCATCTTAGAGTGTAGCTGCATGCCCTGCTTGCGAATGAATTTGAAATATTGCGCAAACTTAGGTTCAAAAAATATAACCGCCTCGCCGAACATCATTCCATTCTTTGTTCCCCCGAAAGAGAGGACATCCACGCCGGCATCACGGGTGAGATCGGCAAAGCTTTTCTTCAGGCTCACGGCGGCATTGGCGATACGTGATCCATCCATATGAAACAATAAATGATGTTGTTTGGCAACCGCCGCGATGGCTTTGATCTCTTCAACCGTATAGACCGTACCATATTCGGTAGACTGTGAGATGGAAACGACGCGTGCTTGAGGATGATGTTGATCATCCACCCTTTGCACGCGGGCGGCGATCTGCTCGGGATAGATCTTACCGTCTTTCGTGGGTATGGTGATCAGCTTACAACCCAGAAATTTTTCGGGCGCTGTCGACTCGTCCACGTTAATGTGGGCCAGGTTTGAACATATGATGGAATGGAAGGATTGCGTAAGGGCTTGCAGGCTCATGACGTTGGCGCCTGTGCCATTATAGGCAAAGAACACCTCGATGGAATCTCCAAAGAAGGATTTGAATTTTTCAACCGCCCGCGTCGTGTATTCGTCCGCGCCATAGGATGCGGCATGGCCGCGATTGGCGCGTGTCAGGGCGTCCATGATTTCAGGATGTACACCAGCATAGTTGTCGCTGGCGAATGTTTTTTGTGTCATGCAGGCAAGTCTCTTTTCGTGAAAATTAAGCGTAAGATTGTTGTTTAAAAAAACATTACTTTAGATACTCAATTAATTTTCTACATGGTCAACATTCTCGTGCCCATCGATTTCTCGGACCTTTCCAGGGTGGCTGTTCAATACGCTGTGAAAATTGCAAACAAATTAGGCGGAAACGTCACACTGCTGCACGTGGTCAATATTACACAAACGGTCAGGGCCACTATGCGATTGAAGGTGAAGTCTCTGGAGCGGGACCTCATTCGTGGCGCCAAGGAAGACATGGACGATTTATTGAAGGAAGTTTCCAAACATGTGAAGACATCGCAGCCTATAAAATATAAAGTGGTGCGAGGCGCATCGTTCAATGAAACGGTGCGGCGATCGGCCCGGCGACTGCGCTCCGGCCTGATCATCATGGGAACAAAGGGTGCCGGGGGCTTAAAAAAAGTAGTGATGGGCAGCAACACGACTTCGATCATTGAGGTGAGCCACATACCTGTGCTGGCCGTACCGGCACACGCTCAATTCAAAAGCATCCGCAATATTGTTTATGCCTGCGATCTTAAAAACCTGGAGAAAGAATTGAAGAAACTTATTCCCTATGTGGAAAAATTCGGATGCACAGTCCATATCCTGCACATTGTATCCTCCGGAAGAGACGTGGAAACCACGGAAGAAAAGATTGAGAAGATCGTACAAAAATTAGGGTACGATAACATTGTCGCGCTCGTGCTGGTCGACCAGAATATAGACGGCGCCATTGATCAATACATCGACGTTTCTAAAGCAGACATGCTGGCCATGTTTACCCATGACCTCAATTTTTATGAGAAACTTTTCGACCGAAGCTATACGCGTCGGATGGCCTTCCACAGCAAAATTCCTTTACTTGCTTTTAAGGGGAATTGAATCACGTCAGGCGACAGGCATTGGCTCAAACATTTACTAACTAAAATTCGGCATTACCCGGATAGCGCGGGTAAGGAATCACGTCCCTGATGTTGGTCATGCCGGTAACAAACAACATGAGTCGTTCGAAGCCCAAGCCGAAACCGCTATGGGGGGCAGAACCGAATTTGCGGAGTTCGAGATACCACCAAAGATCTTTCTCCGGCAAGTGAAGTGCTTCAATACGTTTGAGTATTCGATCGTAGCGTTCTTCGCGCTGGGAGCCTCCGATGATCTCGCCGATGCCCGGGAAGAGAACATCCATGGCGGCCACCGTCTTGCCGTCTTCGTTCTGACGCATATAAAATGCCTTGATCTCTGCAGGATAGTTGTACAGGATCACGGGTTTCTTAAAATGTTTTTCAACGAGGTATCGTTCGTGCTCCGATTGCAGATCGACCCCCCATTCCTCGACCAGAAACTGGAATTTTTTCTTTTTGTTTGGAGTCGAGTTTTTTAAGATATCGATAGCTT
>JBMOKS010000421.1:6658-12858 GCA_049324355.1 Bacteroidota bacterium | reverse complement strand
TTCTACGTTGAGATTTAGTTACTCAAAGCAGCGGAAGACAGTCTTTCCATAGCAGCAAACTTCGATACCTTGCCTGGCCGTCTCCGGGAGTCGAGCCGGTTCAATAGCCAGTTGGTTGTTTATTCTGCGGTGATAGCGCGATCCAGGTGCACGTAGCCACCGTCCACGTGAATCAATTGCCCAGTAGTGTGACTGGACTTATCAGACAATAGAAACGCAACCATATTTCCGATCTCTTCTGGGGTTGTCATCCGCTGTTGTAGCGGAATATTTTTTGTGATGGTCTTCAGCTTTTCTTCCGGATGAGGAAAGGTGCTGATCCAGCGTTCGTACAGTGGTGTCCATGATTCCGCTACGATCACGGCATTGACCCGTATGTTATATTTCAAAAGCTCGGCCGCCCATTCGCGGGTGAGCGCATTTCTTCCGCCGTTTGACGCGGCATAGGCCGATGTATGCCCCTGTCCCGTCTCGGCTACTTTAGATCCGATGTTGACGATAGCCCCTTGGCTTTTTTTCAAACCGGGCAGTGCATAGTGGGCGATCAGATAATAATGAACAAGGTTTCTATGCAACGATGTCATGAAGCCATCGTAAGAACCATCCTCCAGAGCGATGCCATCGTTCACGCCAGCGTTGTTTACCACACCCTCAAGGCGACCATATTTTTCCATCACGCTGCCCACTGCAGCTGCACATTGGTTGGGATCCGTAAGTTCAGCAACGACATGCGAAGAAGCGAAACCATTTTTTCCAAGGGCATCAACGGCTTGTTCGTTATCGGCTCTGTTACGGCCGATGATAACCGGTATAGCACCTTCCTGCGCAAGCACCCGTGCCACACCCCAGCCAACACCCTTTGCTCCGCCTGTTACGATGATTACTTTATTTTTTAAATTCAGGTTCATAGGCTTTGAATTGTGAAGTTAGATGTTTCGTGTCGCTGCGTCTCTTAGGTTTTGGTGCAAAAGTGATACTATTTTGTTGCTAGGCGCCGTAAGCACGCGCTACTTGTTTCGAAGACCCAAGTCCTTCAATGCCGAGTTCAACGACATCGCCGGGTTTCAGATACATGGGGGGTTTCATGCCCAGCCCCACGCCGGCTGGTGTTCCAGTGGAGATAATGTCGCCTGGCACCAAGGTCATGAATTGTGAGATGTAAGAAATGAGCGTTGGTACATTAAACACCATATCGTTGGTATTGCCTTGTTGCATGAGCCGTCCGTTTACCTTTAACCACAGTTCGAGCTGAAGGGGGTTCTTGATCTCGTCGCGCGTGGCGAGAAACGGGCCGAGTGGTGCGAAAGTGTCGCAACTTTTTCCTTTCACCCATTGACCGCCGCGCTCAAGTTGAAATTCTCGCTCACTGTAGTCGTTGTGTAAAACGTACCCCGCCACATGTTGCATGGCCTGTTCCTGACTTACGTAAGTAGCACGTTTGCCGATGACAATGGCGAGTTCAACTTCCCAATCCGTTTTTTGTGAATTTTTAGGAATGATCAGGTCATCATTGGGCCCCACGACGGCGGTGGTGGATTTAAAAAAAAGAATGGGCTCTTTAGGAAGCTCCATGTTACTTTCTTGCGCGTGCTTTCCGTAGTTCAGTCCGACGCAAATGATCTTGCCCGGTTTGCTTACCGGTGCGCCCACTCGCACACGTGCGAGGTCGACTTTTTTAGCCCTGGCGCCGTTAGACGAGATCCATTGTCGAAGTCG
This sequence comes from Bacteroidota bacterium, assembly GCA_049324355.1. Classification (GTDB taxonomy): domain Bacteria; phylum Bacteroidota; class Bacteroidia; order Cytophagales; family Cyclobacteriaceae; genus Chryseosolibacter. The sequence continues at coordinate 11,142 of JBMOKS010000421.1, read as the reverse complement.
GGCAATGCCATCATTTTCGAAAAACTGCTCGGTATAGTCTTCTCCAAAATCACTTACATCGAGAGCGCTATTATGGTCAAGAAGTGCACCGGGTTTTTCTTTTCCGGGATCGCCAAATCGAATGAGTTTCATTTTTTTCAGTAGTGATTTAAAGTTTTATGGTTGTAAATCCGCCATCTACCGGGAAATTGCAGCCTGTGATAAACGACGCTTCGTCGGAGCACAGGTACAATGCCATGGATGCGACTTCTTCAGGTGTGCCCATTCTGCCGATGGGCTGAGTCTTGGAGAGTTTTTCAAACATCTCGGCTTCTTTCCCTGGGTAGTTCTTTTTGAGAAAATTATCGACGAAAGAAGTGTGCACGCGCGCAGGGGCGACGCTATTGCAGCGAATATTATCTTTAATGAAATCGGCGGCCACAGAATAGGTCATGGTGAGTACAGCACCTTTGCTCATCGAGTAAGCAAATCGGTCAGGAATTCCCACGGACGCTACGATGGATGCGATATTTAAAATGACGCCACCTCGTGATTTCTTCATGTAAGTGACGCCGGCCCTCAAGCATGTGTAAACACCTTTAACATTAACATTGTAGATTCTGTCTAGGTCCTCGGCGGAAGTGGTTTCTACGGTTCCAATGTGCGAGATGCCCGCGCTGTTAACGAGAATATTAATTTTGCTGTTTTCGTCATAGATCTTTTTGAATATGTCGTCGATCGCTTCCGGTTGGGTAACATCGGCCTGATGAAACGCAGCACGTAGTTTTTTGCCTCTAAGTTCCCTCACAACGTCGTTGCCCTCGGCTTCATTCAAGTCCAGTACATGAACATATGCGCCATGGTCTGCAAAAGTGCGGGCTATACCTTTACCGATGCCACTACCGCCGCCGGTGATCACCGCTACCTTGTTGGATAAATCAAAATTCATAGATGACTATATTAGATTATGTGGTGTGCCTAGGCACGTCGTTACAATTCGTGCACATAGGTCTTGTTAAATTCCTTGATATATTCCCGTGGAGTTTTTTTAAGCAATGATTTAAAATGCCTGTTGAAATTCGACAGGTTGTTGAAACCGCTCTCAAAACATATTTGTGTGATGCTGAGCTTATTTTCAATGAGTAGTTTACAAGCGTGTCCGATGCGCACTTCATTCAGGAACTCAACATATCGTTTGCTCGTGCGTGCTTTAAAGTACTTGCAGAAATAATAAGGACTTACATTGGCTACCTTGGCCACATCTTCGATGGTGATAAGCTTATGAAAATTACTGAAGCTATAAGTGAAGATCTTATCGATCCGTTCGCTATCGCGAAAATCGCTGGTATTGATAAATCCGACACTAGACAAAAAAGTATATTCCCGCGATTCTGCGATGATCCTCAAGATATCCAATAAGTCAATGATGCGCTGAGCGCCCGTCACCTTAACAATACTTTTGATCTTCTCTGTTACAATTTTTTTGGCATAACCTCTCAGCTTCAATCCGCGCTTGGCATCCTCTAATAACTGGCGAATGGATTTCATTTCCGGAACCTGAAAGAAGGAATTGCCACAAAAATTTTCGTTGAAGTGGATGGCGATAGCTTCTGCACGGTGTTGTTTGTCTTTGGTAAAATAGTGCGGATCATTTCTCCACATGTGCGGCAAATTTGCTCCCAATAAGACAAGATCACCACTTTTAAATGACTCCATACTGTCGCCAACCAGCCGTGTGCCCGTGCTCTTCAATACCAACGTTAACTCAATCTCCGGATGATAATGCCAATGGTTATAGAGAAATGGCAGCTTGTCTTCCCGTATACTGAAAGAGCTGGTTTCGGCGATATTGATCTTACGAAGTATTGGTTTCACGACAATCTAACTATACTAATCTAGCGAAACAATCAACAACGTGATGGTAAATCTTTAGCGAATTAGGTGAAATTATTTCGATAGAAAAATGACATGACAATTTTGTACATATATAGACCAAGAGATGCCATAAACGGTACTTAAAAAATGCCCGATTCGTACGTCCTGCTATAACCTGCCACTTGTCAGAGTAATTTTCCGCCCGTAATTAATGTTCGAGGGTTGTCAGGGTTAAATCTCCGAAATCAGTCTCATTGAGTAGGTAAGTGAACGCCTTTGCCAAAACATATTTCGTATTGATCATTTTATTAACATATGAGAACAATAATAAATTTTATTCTGCTCCTCTGCATTGTTACTGCAGTATATGGTCAAAAAAAAGAGCCTGGCAAATGGGTCAACTTGATCCAGGACAAGGATTTGAAAGGCTGGAAGCAATTGGGTGGCCATGCGAAGTATGAGTTGAAAGACGGCGAGATCATCGGTACGACGGTTGCGCAGACCCCAAACTCTTTTTTAGCAACCGAAGAAACCTACGGTAATTTTATTTTAGAGCTCGAATTTAAAAATGACGGTGCCACCAATTCGGGAATACAATTCAGAAGTGAGAGTAAACCGGAATACCAAAACGGACGTGTTCATGGCTATCAGCTTGAGATTGACCCCACGCCACGTGCCTGGACCGGTGGTATCTACGATGAGGGAAGAAGGGAGTGGCTATACCCACTCGAATATAATCCTGAAGCCAAAAAAGCAATAAAATCTAACGATTGGAATTCGGTGCGAATCGAATGCATCGGCAACACCATGCGGACTTTCGTCAACGGTTTTCCGACGGCCCATCTTATTGACGACATGACACCCAAGGGTTTTATTGCTTTGCAAGTGCATGCTGTCAAAGATTCTGAAGTGGGTAAGCAGGTTCGCTGGCGAAACATACGCATCAAGACGCAAGACCTGACCGCCTCTGCCTATGACAATATTTTTGTAGTGAATTTATTGCCCAACGTTTTGTCTGAACAGGAAAAGAAAAATGGCGTGACATTGTTATGGGATGGCAGAACAACGCAAGGATGGCGCGGTGCTTATAAGGAAAAATTTCCCGAGAAGGGTTGGGAGGTAAAAGACGGCACACTTCAGGTACAGCCGTCGGGCGGAGGGGAGTCGCAAAACGGCGGCGATATTGTAACCCAGGAGGAATTCGACGCCTTTGATCTGCAATTTGAATTTAAACTTACAGAAGGCGCCAACAGCGGCGTAAAATATTTTGTGACCGAGAAAGAAAATAATCAAGGGTCTGCCATTGGCCTGGAATACCAGATCCTCGACGATGAAAAACATCCCGACGCGAAGCTGGGTGCTGCCGGCAATCGCACACTGGCCTCACTCTACGATCTTATTCCTTCCCTCAAGATCAAACGAGGCTTGCACAAGATCGGTGAATGGAACAACGGAAGAATCGTAGTTTATCCGGACAATCGTGTCGAGCATTGGCTAAATGGTTACAAGGTGGTGGAGTATCAGCGCGGAACGCCGATCTATCAGGTGCTGGTGGCGCGAAGTAAATATGCCAATTGGGAAAATTTCGGCATGGCGGAAAAAGGACGAATTCTGTTACAGGACCATGGCAACAGCGTGTCGTTCAGAAGCATCAAAATTAAATCGTTGAAATAACCATTTACGGGACCTTTAAATAACAATGATGTATGAAAAACTCGAGAAGGGAATTTATTAAACAATCGGCAAAAGCTTCGGCTGGGGTATACCTGGGCGCGATGGCATTCAGTGCAAAAAGTTACGCTAACATCATCGGTGCCAACGATCGCGTGCGGGTAGGCATTGTAGGTTTCTCGGATCGCTTTAAAGGTTCATTGCTGCCCTCTTTTTTGAATCACCATAAGGAAATGAACTTCGATATCGTGGCAGTATCAGACATCTGGAAGTTACGAAGGGAACAGGGCACGGCCCATCTAAAAGAAAAATTTGGCCATGATATCAAAGCCTTTGTAAATAATGATGAACTCTATTCTTCCAAAAACGTCGATGCAGTGATGATCAGTACGGCTGATTTTCAGCATGCCATTCATGCGATTGAAGCGGTGAGGGCGGGGTGTGATGCTTATGTTGAAAAGCCGCTCGCCGAAACCATGGAAGACAATAGGGCGGTGCTGAAAGCAGTGAAGGAATCGAAAAAAATAGTGCAGATCGGATCTCAGCGGAGAAGCGGACAAAATTATCATGCCGCCGCGGAATTTATTCAAACCGGAAAATTCGGCCCGATTACGATGGTGGAGCTCACGTGGAATGTGAATCAGCCCGGTCGCTGGAGAAGGCCACAGCTGGTGGCCCAGATGCGCGAACAGGATACCGACTGGAAACGTTTTTTAGTGAACCGGCCTTTTGAAAATTTTGATCCACGAAAACATCTCGAGTACAGGTTGTTCTGGCCTTACTCTTCCGGTCTGCCCGGACAGTGGATGAGCCATCAGATCGATACCGTACACTGGTTCTCTAAACTCAAACACCCGCGAAGCGTAGTGGCTAACGGTGGTGTGTATTGGTGGAAGGACGGTCGCCAGAATTGGGATACCCTCACTGCTGTATTCGACTACGGACCTGAGACCGATCCG
>JBMOKS010000421.1:0-6646 GCA_049324355.1 Bacteroidota bacterium | reverse complement strand
AGGGTTTCAGGTTACCTTCGCTTCGCGCATGCATAATGGTGAAGATCGTCCGAAAGAAGTTTATTATTCTAATGGCGGCGAACTTAACCTTGGCAACAATACCGTATCGCCGGAGGGCGGCTTGCAACTGCGGCATGCACAAGCCATGAATATGCAGGCAAATTTGTTGCCGCAGGTGAGTTTGGCAGACTTGTCAGTGCAAGTAGAAGCTTCAGCTAATACGGGCGGTGACATCACCACATCCAACCACGTGCGCAACTGGATGGAATGCGTACGCAACCGTAAAGAACCCAATGCGCCTGTTGAAGCGGGGTACTCGCACTCCATCGCATGTATTATGGTGACCGCTGCATCACGCACAGGCGAAAAAGCAACATTCGACGAAAACACGCAGGAAGTTATGGCAGGGGGAAAAGTATTCAAATATTAAATTAAGTTCACGCACATGATCCGCACTTTGGCAGGGTTCTTCCTCTTGAGCGCAATTTGCTTTGCAACTTCTGCCCAGCAAAAAGGTTTTGCGTTCGCAGACCAATCAGACAGCAAGAAACTTGAATTGCTGTATAATGGTAAGTTGGTCACGGCCTACTGTTATTTCGATTCCACAGAGAAGCCAGTACTGTTTCCTTTAAAGTCACTTTCAGGTATCACCATCACACGAGGTTATCCCATTGCGCCAAGAGCAGGTGAGCGAACCGATCACCCCCATCACGTTGGGCTTTGGCTCAACTACGAAAGTGTAAACGGACTTGACTTCTGGAATAACAGCTCAGTGATTGCTCCTGAGAAAAAACCTCTGTACGGATCGATCAAACACAAGCAAATCATAAGCTCAAAAGCTTCCGGTGACCGCGCGGAATTGGAAACATTAAGCCAGTGGATAGACCATTCCGGCAAAGTACTTCTTGAAGAAATTACTTCATTTGCGTTTAGCGCTCAGGGAGAGAATTTTATCATTGATCGTTCGGCGGTCCTGAAAGCCGTTGCGGATGAGGTATTGTTCAAGGACATTAAAGACGGTATGCTCGGTCTGCGCGTGGCACGGCAGCTTGAAATGCCGTCGAAGCAGCAAGATCAGTTTGTAGATGCGCAGGGAAATGTGACCGAAGTGAAAAAAATGGACAACGACGGTGTTACAGGTATGTATGTAAACCGAGAGGGTGTTCAAGGCGATGCCACCTGGGCCAAGCGGTCGATTTGGACGGTGCTGAACGGACAGAAGGATGGAGTGGCCGTTTCCATTGCGATGATTGATCATCCGTCTAACGTCGGTTATCCTACTTACTGGCACGCTCGCGGATACGGGTTGTTTGCTGCTAATCCTCTGGGTCAGAAAATTTTCAGCGATGGCAAAGAAGAATTGAACTTTAGACTTATCAAAGGGAAGCAAGCTGAATTTAAATACAGAGTAGTTATTCATGCGGGGAAGGAAGTCCTCAATTCAAAACAGATTGATCAGTTGGCAGAAAGTTTTGCGAAACGAAAATAGTGTGCGGTGTGGCCTGCCCCGAAAGGGATCGAAGCGGGGGTGGAACTCAATTTATTCATGAAATAAAATTCGTAATAAAATGGGTAATAGTTATCTTGATGTAGGATTTGTTACGAGGTTGAGATTCATCTTCATATTCATTGTTGCTTCCTTTTCCTGTGTCAGCGGTGCATTCGCACAAACGACTGATCTCAGCTTCGATCATATTACCATTGAAGAAGGGTTGTCGCAAAGCACTGTCTATGCGATCACGCAAGATGCATCGGGTGTCATGTGGTTTGGCACGCGTGATGGATTGAATAAATATGACTCCAGAAAAGTTACAGCGTACCATCATCAACCCGATGAGCCAACAAGTATTTCCGATAACACGATCTACAGTCTTTACAGCGATAAAAAGGGAAGGCTTTGGATCGGCACGAGCAGAGGCCTTAATCTTTACCGCCCTCGCACTGATAATTTTATCAGCGCCGTTTCTCGGGAGGGCGATCTAACCAGCTTATCACACAGCACGGTCACTGCGGTTTTCGAAGATCGTTATGGTCATATTTGGGTTGGCACGCGGCATGGTCTCAATCTTTTGATACCTGGTGATAGTTTGAAATTTTTTCGGTTTATTCATTCTGAAACCGACAAGAATAGTATTGTAAATAATGATGTGCGCTCCATCTATGAGGACACGCGGGGTAATTTATGGATCGGAACCTCGCAGGGACTGTCGAAGCTTCAGTTTCGCGATCAACAGCATTATCGGTTCCATTCCTATCAGGTGATCGCTGCGAGCGAAAATCCAAAAGACAATTGGATCAATGCCGTGATCGAAGATCATCAGGAAAGACTGGTGGTGGCTACGGAAAAAAGCGGCTTGAAACTTTTTGATCCTGCCTCCGAAAAATTCAGCTCCCTATCGTGGATCAACGAACCTGACGCCAGTCCGGAAGCCATCAGGACCTTGCTGAAGGAAAAGAATGGCGATTATTGGGTAGGAACCATTGGTGGTCTCTATTTCGTTAATTCCGATCAGAAAAAAATCACGAGACTAAAAAACAGCCCTGATGATCCTTTATCGATCAGCGACAATTCCGTTCGCGCACTATACAAAGATCGTGATGGATCGATATGGGTCGGCACCTTCCACGGGGGGATCAACATCTATAGTTCGTTGTCGCGCCAGTTTCACCAGGTTTCGGAACAAAGCAAAAAACCTTTTAAGATCGCCAGCGCTCTGGCCCTTGACACCGGGGCAAACCTGTGGATCGGTACAGAAGGCAGTGGATTATTTTTCCATGATCGCACCACGGGTAAGATCAAAAGGTTCAGGCATAAGAAAACAGACCGTTATTCGCTTAGTCATAATAATGTAAAATGCATCTTGCCGGTAAGGGATGGATTATGGGTAGGCACAATTAAGGGGTTGAATTATTTTGATCTGAAGAAAAAACAATTTAGGCAGTATCATCAGGAGTTGCCCAGTGATGTGATCTATGACCTTGCAGCAGACTCACAGGGTGCAATTTGGATTGCCACTTACCGCGGCGGGCTTTGCCGTTACGATCCGCGCACAAAAACCCTTGAGACCTTTACCCGCAACCCCACCGATCCAACCAGCCTGAGTTCAGAAGGAGTTATCAGTATTTTCATTGACTCCAAACAGCGATTGTGGGCTGGTACATTGCTGGGTTTGAATTTGATGGAGGCGCCCGGTAAGTTTAAACGATATGTTGCCGATGGCGCAAGGGCAACGACGATCAGCGGCAATTACATTCTTTGTATTTTCGAAGATCGCCAAAACAGGCTTTGGGTCGGCACCCGTGATAAGGGCCTGAACTTGTTGCTTCCCGATGAACAATCCTTTAAACGTTTCTCCACCGAAGATGGACTGCCGGGCAACACGATCCATGGCATTCAGGAAGATGAGAACGGATACCTTTGGATCAGCACCGAAAACGGATTGGCGAAATTCGATCCGCGAGTTTTTTCCAGCCGCAACTACGATAAAAACGACGGCCTTGTCTGCAAGGAATTCAATCACAATTCCTATTGTAAGGATCAATCCGGAAATATGTATTTCGGCGGATACAATGGTGTGGTAGTATTCAAACCGGAAACGATCGTCGAGAATAATATTGTGCCGCCCCTGAGATTTACCGCTTTAAAATTGTTTGACAAAGAAGTAAAAGCCGGTGCAGACAATGACTTGTTGAAGGAGGATATCAATTTTGCCGACCGTCTCGTGTTCCGGCACGATCAGAATATTTTTACGGTAGAGTTTGCAGCACTCAACTATATCAATGCCCGGAAGAACTTGTTTGCCTATCGCCTCGAAGGATTCGAAAAAAATTGGAATATCACCCGCGACCCTTCGGCCACTTACATGAACTTGCGGCCGGGAAACTACACCTTAATGGTGAAGGGCGCTAACAACGACGGAGTATGGAACGAAGTACCAATTTTGTTAAAGCTAAAGGTCCTTCCTCCGCCGTGGAAATCGTGGTGGGCATACACCATTTACGTTTCTATATTTTTGAGCTTGTTGTATGCATGGTCGCGTTTCAATAAAAAAAGAGTCCGGCTGGAACACGACCTGGCGTTGGAACATCTTGAGAAGAAAAAGCAGGAGGAGCTTCATCAGACCAAGCTAAACTTCTTTACCAACATCGTTCACGAGATCCGCACACCTTTGACATTGATGACTAGCCCTGTAGATAAAATGCTGGAGCAGTTTCCTGATGATGTTTTTCTAAATAAAGAACTCGCGCTGGTAAAATCCAATACCGATCGGTTACAACGACTCTTGAATCAGCTGCTGGATTTTCATAAACAGGAAACGGGCAATGTACGATTGCGCGTGAAGGAAGGTAACATAGTAGAATTTCTCGATGAGATCCAGCTGTCGTTCCAGGAGTATGCTCAATCGCGAAAAGTGACGTTCGACTTTTATGCGGAGAAACCGATCATTAAATTATGGTATGATCGCGAAGAGCTTTCGAAAGTTTTCTGTAACCTGATTCTGAATGCGTTTAAGTTTACGCCGGGTGGCGGTCGTATCGGCATCTCGATAGCCCAGGAGTTCCAGACAACCGACACCGAAAATTATTCCGTTCGCATTACCATTGCCGATAATGGGCTTGGCATCTCGCCACAGCACTTGGAAAAAATATTCCATCGCTTTTATCAGGCTGAGAACTCGGGCATTAACGAAGCTGGGTTTGGAATAGGCCTCGCGCTCACCAAAGGGATCATCGATCTTCATCATGGAACAATTACAGTAGAGAGCCGCGAGGCTACACCCGACGATACCGGATTTACCAAATTCACCATTGTGATGCCGGCCGGCCAAACTCATTTTGACAAAGCCCAGATCAATACGGAGATGGTAGAAGGAACGTATCTCTATACGGACAAAGAACTAGACCGCGGTGTGAACGAACCGGTTCCGGCAAAAACAGCGGCCGGGGCCGAAAGGCCTTTGATCTTGCTGGTGGAAGATAACGATGAAATACGCGCCTACTTGCGTGACACGTTGCTTGAATATTACGAAGTGGTAGAAAGTAGGCATGGGCTCGAAGCACTGGGCATTGCGCTGGAACAGTTGCCCGACTTTGTGATCAGCGATGTGATGATGCCCAAAATGAATGGACTTGAATTGGTGCAAAAGTTAAAAACCGACGAACGTACAAGCCATATTCCCGTGATTCTGTTAACAGCTCGCGGAACGTTGAATCACCAGGTTGAGGGATTGGAAACCGGCGCCGACGATTATTTAAGCAAACCTTTCAATGTCCAGCTGTTGTTGATCAAGATCAAAAACCAACTGTTGGTTCGGGAGCGACTTAAGGAAAAATACAGCCGCATTGTTACCCTCCAGCCGCAGCATGAAGAAGTTCAGAATCCTGACGACAAATTTCTGCAACGACTCATGCGCATTCTGGAAGACAACATTATCGACTCCGATTTTAACGTCACCAAGCTGGTGAGAGAGATTGGCATGAGCCGCCCTGTGTTGTTTCGCAAAACAAAAATGTTAACCGGACTGTCGGTGATCGACCTGATCCGCAACGTAAGACTTAAAAAGGCCGAGATGTTACTCAAGCAAAAGAAGCTAAGCATCTCAGAAGTGGCCTTTACAGTGGGTTTCAGCGACCCTAAATACTTCAGCAAATCCTTCCGCAACCAGTTCGGCAAATCACCATCACAATACCTCGAAGAACTTAACTAATCCTCGGATCTTGATGCCAGGTTCCTTACACCCGTGTTTCCAATCCAGTAACGCATATCTGATTTACTCGGTATTCAAATTCAAGTTGCAACAGTAATCTTGCAGACGCAGGTTAAGAGGCTCTGCTTTCTCTCAAAATCATTCAAATTCAGCGTGGAAATCGTGGTGAACGATTTTTCCTCCCTTATTGAATTGTTTTTACCCCCGGAAACGCTCTGCGCGAGACAACTTTAGGTAAGGTTTCGAAAATGATTTAGCCGTCTTGATACATGAAAAAACCGGAGAAAACGAGCATTAGTGCAAGGATCAAAGAAGCCATTGTGCTGATGCTGTTGGTGCTGGTCCTCATTTTCATTTTATCATCAATCTTCTAACCCAATACTGCTTATGAAGGCAAGTTTACACAGATCCAAAAAGACGATGACCGCGGCCCTGGTGCTGATGTTCACGCTCTTTTACCAGGTTGTCTGGTCGCAGCAGCTTGTTACCGGCAAAGTAACAGACGATACGGGCCAGGTGATACCGGGCGCGAACGTGCTGGTCGAAGGCACAACGCTGGGCACCACGACCGACGCCGAAGGCAAATACAGTTTGTCGGTCAATGATGGCAACTCGGTGCTCGTATTTTCATTCATCGGGTTTACCACGCAAAAAGTATTGGTCGGCAGCCAGACCAATATCGATGTTACCATGAACCCCGATCTCACTACGCTCGAAGAGGTAGTGGTGGTAGGATACGGTACCATGAAGAAACGTGATGTGACCGGAGCCATTGCGTCGGTCAACAACAAGACCATTGAAGAGCGGCAACCTGTTAACGTATTTGATGCCTTGCAGGGACAGGCTGCCGGCCTGCAGATCGTTTCGGAGTCCGCGCGTCCTGGCGCTTCGAGTACGGTGAGGATAAGGGGAACAGCAACTATACAAGGTGGTGCCAA
>JBMOKS010000420.1:0-12868 GCA_049324355.1 Bacteroidota bacterium | reverse complement strand
CTCACCTGCGTGTGCGCAACCATCGCCGGAAGCCAGGAAGCTGATCGTGAGGTTCAATGCTATGGGGCTTGCTAAAGAAGTAACGATAGAATAAATATTAAAATGATCATCGCTTTTTCGATGCTTCTTCACTGAAATTATATCTTTGCCAAGTTTTTAATTTTTGACCTATGAAAAATATTGCAGTGATCGGTTCTGGTACCATGGGAAATGGTATAGCCCATGTGTTTGCACAAACCGGTTATAAGGTTGCTTTGATAGATATTGCCGAAGATGCTTTGAAAAAAGCGTTGAGCACAATTGAGAAAAACCTCGATCGCCAGGTTAGCAAGCAAACCATCACCGAAGAAGGAAAAAAATCTGCCCTGGCCAACATCAAAACTTTTACCGATGTCAAAGCGGGTGTAAAAGGTGCCGAACTGGTAGTAGAAGCTGCCACAGAAAACATCGATCTGAAACTGAAAATATTTAAAGACCTCGACGAAGCTTGCGATGCCGGCACAGTACTAGCGTCCAATACGTCGTCGATTTCCATTACAAAAATCGCCTCGGTTACGAAGCGTCCCGAAAAAGTTATCGGCATGCACTTCATGAATCCGGTGCCGGTGATGAAGCTGGTGGAAGTTATCCGTGGTTATAGTACAACTGACGAAGTTACGTCGCTCACGATGGAGCTTTCCAAAAAGTTGGGCAAAGTTCCGGTAGAAGTAAACGATTACCCTGGCTTTGTAGCCAACCGCATTTTGATGCCCATGATCAACGAGGCTATCTATTCGTTATACGAAGGTGTTGCGGGCGTGGAAGAGATCGATACCGTAATGAAACTAGGAATGGCGCACCCCATGGGTCCGCTGCAACTTGCGGATTTTATTGGTTTGGATGTTTGTCTGTCTATACTTCAGGTTCTCTACGATGGCTTTGGCAATCCAAAATATGCACCTTGTCCGCTATTGGTCAATATGGTGCAGGCCGGTCATAAAGGCATTAAATCAGGAAATGGATTTTATACCTATGCGGCGGGAAGCAAAGACCTTGTCGTTGCCCCCAGGTTCGCGCGTTAAAAATAGAAGTTTCGTTGCGCGTTGCTTGCAGTCAAGGCTTACACCTTGACGTTATTTTTTGCTCAGCAGATCTCTGATCTCAGTCAAAAGTTTTACATCGGCAGGCAGCTCGGCTACCACTGGAGGTTTCGCTTCTTCTTTCCGTTTCAGTGTGTTGATCGCTTTTACGATCAGAAAGATCACAAACGCGATGATCAGAAAGTCGAGTGTAGTGCCGAGAAACGAACCAACTTTGATACCGGGCCCTACTTCGATAGTTTTCCAGTCGCCACCTGGAATCAGTGGATTGATCAGGGGCATCACAATATCGCTCACCAGTGAGTTTACGATCTTACCGAAAGCTCCACCGATGATAACACCCACGGCGAGGTCAATGACATTGCCTCGCATGGCAAATTCTTTGAATTCTTTAAGCATAAATTTTATCAGGTTTGGATCGTATTAAAAATAGCACCATTTAAGATCGGGAAACAATGCTTCCCGGAATTGTTGTCGTTATTTTTTTTCAACTGTTGAAATCTGTTTATCTTTTCGCTACGCTTACTCCCATGCCCCGAAAGAAAACGAAAGCTAAACCCGCCAGGAAGTCGGCTGCTCAGAAAAAAGCAACGGCTAAAAAATCTCCTGCGCCCAAAGTTTCTCTTCATAAAAAACTGGTAGCGAAATTAAAAGAGAGTGAGAGGCAGTTGAAGATCATATTGAAGGCGGCACGCGTGGGCATTTGGGAATGGGACGTTCGGCGCAACAAAGTGAGCTGGTCACCCAGCATGAACAAAATTTACAACTTGCCTCCTTACTTTGCCTCGGGCACCTTTGAAGGTTTTCTGCAGGTTGTACATCCCGATGATCAAAAGAGAATAACCATAACGTTAGAAAATGCCCTAAAGCACGACAACGGTTATCATATCGAGCATCGGATTGTATGGCGCGATGGAACTGTTCATTGGGTGGAAGCCTTTGGCACGGTTGTGCGAAACAAGAAGGGAAAGCCCGTAAAAATGGCCGGAACCGTTCAGGATATCACCGCAAAAAAGAATATCGAAATAGACCGCCAGGATTGGAAGACTCGTCACGAAATAGTAGCCGCCTCGGCCGGACTGGTGATCTACGATTACGATATTCCGTCGGGCGACATCCAGTGGAGCGGAAACTGTTATGAAGTTCTCGGTTATAAATCGGAGGAATTGGGCAACATCGACCGCTGGGTCGACCTCATCCATCCCGACGACCGTGATGAGGCATTTCGCGAGCTGGAACTCGCCCAACAGGAACTTCAGCGATACGACGTCTACTATCGCTTTCAGACCAAAAAAGGCAACTACTGCTACATGCATGACCGGGGCATGTTTATAGCCGATGAGCAAGGCCATGCAAAGCGTATGTTGGGTATGATGAACGACGTTTCTGAGCGCCTCGCCGCCGAAAGAACAATCCAAGAAAGCAATCTATTTAAAGAGAGTGTTGAAAATGCCATGCCGGGTATATTGTTCGTGTTCGACATCCGAAAAGAAAAGAATGTCTATCTGAACAGAAAACTTGAAACTTACCTCGGCTATTTACCCAACGAGATCAATACTGAACAGGAGGGCTTCTTTCGCACGATCGTACATCCCGAAGACCTGCAATCCTTTCCGGTGTGGACCAACGAGCCATCCACCACCGTACAAGAGATCGAATATCGAATGAAAACAAAAAAGGGCGAATGGCGGTGGTTTCTCAGCCGAAGCGTACCCTTCCATTATGACGAACAGGGAAATGTAACACAAATTGTAGGCATCACCCAGGACATCAACGAACGTAAGGAGGCTGTTGAGTTGCTCAACAAAAGCGACAGGAGTTATAGGGAGCTATTTAACTCGGTAGGTGAAGCTCTTTACATTCAAGATCCCGACGGCACATTTATCGATGTCAACACGGCGGCATGCCGCATGTACGGATACGATAAACGAGAAATGGTGGGTAAAAAACCCGACTTCCTCTCTGCAGACGGCAAAAATTCACCAGAGAAACTCGAGGAAGTGTTTGGCAAAGCCCTTGAGGGTCAGCCTCAGACATTTGAGTGGTGGGGCAAAAAGAAAACCGGCGAAGTATTTTTGAAGGAAGTAAGCCTCACCCGCAGCACTTATTTTGGAAAAGAAGCCATCATTGCCGCCGCATGGGATATCACGGAGATCAGAAGCTCGGTAGAAGCGCTGCGCGACAGCGAAAAACGATTCAGAAATCTTATCCGTAATCTTAACGTCGGTATTTTGTTGTATGGCCCCCATGCAGATTTTATTCTTTCCAATAAAACCGCACTTAACTTGTTGGGACTTTCCGAAGATGAGCTGTCAGGAAAGCAACCCTTTCACCCCGAATGGAACGTGACGCATGAGGATGGAACCGACTTTCCGGAAGAAACCCGACCCCTGCGCCAGGCCATCACCACCTTGAAGCCCGTACGTGGAGTGATGATGGGTGTTTACCGGCCGTCGAAGAAAGACAGGATGTGGCTGCTGGTGAACGCCGAACCCATTTTAGATGAGCATAAGAAACTCGTCGAGGTGATCTGTACTTATACAGACATCACCCATAGGCGTGAAATTGAAGAACGATTAAAAGACAGCGAACATCGTTTTAGAATTCTTCAAGAAGCTTCATTTGGCGGCATCGGTCTGCACGATCAGGGCGTGATCGCCGATTGCAACCAGGGGCTTTCAGACATCACCGGCTATAGCTATGATGAGTTGATTGGTCAAAACGGAGTTAAACTGCTGATCGCACCCGAATGGCAACATGTGGTGATCGAGAAAATAAAAACGCGTTATGAAAAACCCTATGACGTGCAGGGCATACGGAAGGATGGTACACGGTATTTTCTGGAAATTCACGCCAAGGAAATTCCATACGAAGGCAAGGTCATTAGGGTAACGGAATTCAGGGATATCACCGAGCGAAAGCTTGCAGAAGAACAGATCATCGACCAAAATACGCGGTTACTCGCAGTCACGGAGGACCTGAAGAGAAAAAACAATCAACTGGAAGAATTTACGCACATCGTGTCGCACAATTTACGGTCGCCGGTAGGCAATATCGTAACGTTGCTCAGCTTTTACGAGGGCACGCTGAGTGAAGAAGAAAAGCAAGAGTATTTTAAGTTGCTAAAACAATCGAGCTCCACTACCCTATCCATGCTGAATGATCTGAACGAAGTGTTGCAGATCAAGCAAAACAAAAATATTGAAAAACACGACCTTCAGTTTGAAACCGTGTTCCACCAGGTACGGTCGATGTTGAACGCCAAGATCACCGAAAGCAGCGCCGAGGTCACTTACAATTTTTCAAAAGCGCGCACGATACATTATCCCCGTATATATTTGGAAAGTGTAATGCTGAACCTGTTGAGTAATGCCTTAAAGTACAGTCATCCGGAAAGGAAGCCGCTTATCCATTTTTCCACCCACGAGCAGGATGGCAACACCATGCTGGAAGTAAAAGATAACGGCCTTGGTATCAACCTCGATAAGTATGGCCATCAAATTTTTAAATTGCGAAAAACTTTTCATCGCCACCCTGAAAGCCGCGGCATCGGACTTTTTATGATCAAGAATCAGATTGAAGCCATGGGCGGTGAGATAACTATTTCGAGTGAAGAAAATGTAGGAACAACTTTTTTTGTTAATTTTAATAAACACCTGACCGATGGCCTCTAAATCTCCCATCATTGCCCTGATTGATGACGACAAGATTTTTCAACTTACTGCCTCCAAAACGATTAAAGCTACCCAGATCACCGATCGGATACTTCAATTTGAGAATGGAGAAGAGGCTTTGCAATTTTTAAAGAACAATATATCCAACGCACATGACCTGCCGGATTATATTTTCCTGGATATCAATATGCCCTTTGTAGACGGATGGATGTTTCTGGAAGACTACAATAACCTCAAGCCTAATCTTTCCAAAAATATATTTATCTACATGGTGAGTTCTTCGATCGATCCCCGCGATATCCGCAGAGCCAAGGGTAACGAACACGTTCAGGATTATATCATCAAGCCGGTAAGCCGCGAGAAATTTATAGAGTTGCTCGAGAAAGCAGCGTGAGGCAAAGAATAAAGGGTAAGGAAAAGAAAATCTGAAATTTCCCTCACCGCCTGATATTCAGCGGATTTCGAAGACCCGAAAAACTGATGAGTTCCACACCGGCGCTTCCGATGAACATTTCTGCGCTGATCTTCACGGGAATCCGGTTTTTGTCGTCGGAGAACCAGGCCGTAATGGAGTTTTCGCCATCGAACAGCTGGTTCTTGGGCATTACAGGTTTAAACACCAATGTCCTCACCCTCCCTACTTTTGTTTTGATAGTCTCCTTACCCTTGTAAACGATTCGCAACTTGTAGAATTCGTCTTCAAAAAAGCCGGTAATCAGTACGGTGTCGTTAACCTGGAGCTTCGAAAAGTCCATGATGCGCAGGTATAAAAAACCACCGATCATGTCGCGCACCTGCGCAGGCGCTTCATAAAATTTAGGCTCCTTGAATTTACCGGTTTGTTTGTCCACCACCTTTACTTCGATCTTTTTGTTGACATGATCGAACAGTGTCTGTTCGTCTTTGCGGTAGCGGCCTTCGCGGATCTTGCGATAAAACATATGCGGCACCAGGGCCGACGTGTCGATGTAGGCACCCCATTGGTCATTTACGTCGGCAACCCAATCGACCATACCAACTGTTCTGCCTGTGACATCGACTTTAAAACACTGGCGGTCGTTGAATGTAATATAATCATGATGAATACTGGCACTGCCCTTACCGACGGTAAAGATGCCATAGGTCATTTTGAAATTCAGTACTTCTCCTCGAGAAAAGCTGTCATTTTTAATAGGTGGATAAATGTCATTGCGATCACCACTGAATGCGGTCAGTAGCGCCAATAAACAAATTCCAACCCCCAGCTTTTTCATAAGTGCCCCAAATTTAACTATTCAGTGTTAACTGTGGTAAAATCCAAAGCTATGCCAATGTTGGCCGTTACCGCAAAAACATGCATTTTTTGAATCAATGTCGATTAAACGGAAACGTTGTTGTCGCGCAATGCATCATTCAGCGAGGTTTTTTTATCGGTACTTTCTTTCCGAGTGCCGATGATCAGGGCACAGGGCACGTGATAATCGCCAGCGGGAAATTTTTTTGCGTACGATCCTGGAATCACCACCGAACGCTCCGGCACATAACCTTTGTATTCTATCGGCTTGGATCCGGTTACATCGATGATCTTGGAACTCGCGGTCAAAACTACATTGGCTCCCAATACGGCCTCCCGCCCTACCCGCACCCCTTCGACAATAATACAACGCGATCCGATAAAAGCATTGTCTTCTACAATAACAGGCGCCGCCTGTACGGGCTCAAGCACGCCACCGATACCCACACCTCCACTCAAGTGAACATTTTTTCCAATCTGCGCACAGCTTCCGACGGTGGCCCAAGTGTCCACCATGGTTCCCTCGTCTACATAAGCACCGATATTGACGTACGACGGCATCATGATCACGCCTTTGCTGACGAAAGATCCATGCCGCGCGATGGCATGCGGCACCACGCGTACGCCGAGCTCTTTATAATTACGCTTCAACTTGATCTTATCGTGAAATTCGAACGGCCCCACTTCAATGGTTTCCATTTGCTGGATGGGAAAATAAAGAATAACCGCCTTTTTGATCCATTCATTTACCTCCCAACCAGTGCCGTCAGCTTTTGGATGGGCCACCCGTAATTCACCTTTATCCAATTTCTCTACAACCGAACGAATGGCCGATTGGGTATCGGGTTGTTGTATGCGTGAACGGTCGTCCCAGGCACTTTCTATGATTTGCTTCAATTCCATTTTTAGATCTGTTAACGTATTTTGCATCAGAAGGCAATTATAATCATTAAGACGTTAACGAATTGCGTTCCTGTAATGCCGGAAGAGAAAAAAAAGAAAATTGTCATTGCTTCGGTGCTCAAACCGGTAAACGACTCTCGTATGTTCGAGAAGATCGGCATCAGTCTCGCCCTGTCGAAATCGTATGAAATCCACATCATAGGCTTTCCGGCCTCCACTGTTTCGCACCCCAGTATACAGTTTCATTCTTTGCCTTACTTTAAGCGTTTAAGCCTTGCCCGCGTACTGGCACCATGGCGCATTCTTAAAAAAATTCTTTACCTCCAACCGGATCTGCTCATCATCACAACACACGAGCTGCTCGTGGCTGGTTTCTTAACCAGGATCTTCACAGGGTGCAAGTTGATCTACGATATCCAGGAAAACTATTATCGCAATCTGCTTTATTCTCACGGCTTCCCCCCCATCATCCGAACGCTGCTGGCTTTATATGTCAGAGCTAAAGAAACCCTTTCGCCCATGTATGTTAATTATTTTTTCCTCGCAGAAATGGGTTACGTCAAAGAGCTGACCTTCCCGCAAAAGCGAATGATCATTTTGGAAAATAAAACCATCCGAACGAATGTGAGCCGCACGCCTGGAAGGTTAGACGAAAAAATTATCAAACTTTTGTTCACCGGCACACTGGCGCCAACCACAGGAGTGTTTACCGCGATTGAACTGGCTACAAAACTTCACCATTTAGATCCGCGCATCCAACTCACCATCGCTGGCTATTGCGCCCAGCCCGCCGTGCTTCGACAGATCAAGAAAGCCATAGGCCAATACACTCATATAACACTGGTCGGCGGCGACGTGCTGGTGCCTCACGAACGTATTCTGAACCACATTCGCGATTCGCACTTTGGCATTATTGCTTATCCAAAAAATCCTTCGACCGAAAATTCCATTCCCACAAAATTGTACGAATACCTAGGCAACCTTCTCCCCATCCTCCTCATTGATCACCAACCCTGGCAAAAACTTTGCGAACCCTACCGGGCCGCCGTTGTCTTTGATGCCGACCGAATTGACGCCCACTCCCTGCTTCATGCCATGAAAAACCAGGCATTTTACCCTTCCTCACCAACCGAAGTCTTCTGGGACAATGAAGCACCCAAGCTTCTGCAAACCGTTGCAGCCGTACTTCCATAACCCAGCCAGTCGAAATGTTAACCTTTTCTGTCTAAATATTTTTTTAGGCTAATCTAAATTTTTACTTTTGTGTACCGTATTTCCAAGGTATGTTGAGCTTAACTGAAGAAAATTATCTCAAGGCTATTTACAGGCTTTCGAAGGGGGGCTCGAAGTCGGTCTCTACCAATGAAATTGCCGAATCCATGAGCACAAAGGCTGCGTCGGTGACGGATATGATCAAAAAGCTATCGACGAAGAACCTGATCGCCTACGAAAAATACTACGGTGTGAAGATCACCCGGCTGGGCAAAGCCGAAGCGCTAATGGTCATTCGGAAGCACCGGCTGTGGGAAACGTTCCTGGTACAAAAGCTTCAATTTACATGGGATGAAGTGCATGAGGTGGCCGAACAGCTCGAACACATTCAATCACCGCTGCTAATCGAAAAACTGGATGAATTTCTGGGCTTTCCTTCGGCCGACCCTCACGGCCATCCCATACCCGATAAACACGGCAAGATCGCACCGCAGAAGCAGATTGCCTTGTCGGAGGCTAACGCGCATAAAAAGTCATTCGTGCAGGCCGTTAAGAATGGAACGCCCTCATTCCTTCAATATCTGAGTAAGATCGGCATCTACATTGGTGCCGGTATCGAGATCTTGGAGAAAGTTGAATTTGACGGTTCACTGGAAGTATTGATAGACGACACCAGGCGTGCGTTCATTTCAGGCGAAGCCGCACAAAACCTTTTAGTAACAGAATAGTATGAGATACAGACAACGACACACCACAAACCTCGTCACCTTCATTCAAGTTTTGATGATATCGCTGGCAAGCTCATTGCTCCTGGGATGCGGGAACAAAAAAGATCAGCCGCAACACAAAGAAAAGTTAAACATTGTAACAACCACCGGTATGATCCAAGATGCGGTGGCTGAGGTTGCCGGCGACCGTGCCGATGTTATTGCGCTGATGGGCCCCGGCGTCGATCCCCATTTGTACAAAGCCACTCAAGGCGATCTTCAAAAGCTTACAGACGCCGACATTGTTTTTTATAACGGCCTCCACCTCGAAGGCAAAATGGGAGAAGTATTGGAAAAACTGGGACGCACAAAACCGGTGATCGCCGTGTCTGCCGGCATCCCCGACAGTTTATTGAGAACGGTTCCGGGTTTTCAGGGCACACATGATCCACACATCTGGTTTGACGTGAAACTGTGGGAACATGCCGTGACGGCCATTTCGAATTTTCTCAACCAATATGATAGTGCGCACGCCTCAGAATATAGCCATCGCAGCACCTTGTATAAGGCGAAACTGGATTCGCTGCATGGAGCCGTAAAGCAGACCTTGCAGCAGATTCCGGAGCAGCAACGCGTGCTGATCACCGCACACGATGCGTTTGGATATTTCGGCGACGCCTACAACGTGCACGTACGTGGACTTCAGGGGATTTCAACTGTTTCGGAATTTGGACTGAAGGATGTTACCGATCTCGTAAATTTTATTATCGATCGGAAGATCAAAGCTATTTTCGTAGAGACGTCGGTGTCGAAACGGTCCATAGAAGCAGTGGTTGAAGGCTGTCGTCAGAAGAACTGGAACGTAGTGATTGGCGGAAGTTTATACTCCGACGCAATGGGTCCTGCCGAAACTCCCGAAGGTACCTACATCGGCATGGTGCACGCAAATGTTAAAACTATTGTTGATGCTTTGAAGTAAACACAAGCTGCCATGAACAAAGAAATTTCACTCCATCCCGCGCTTGAAGTCCACGACCTTACGGTTGCTTTCGACCGTAAGCCGGTATTGTGGAACATCGACCTGACACTGCCGCAAGGAAAACTTGTGGGCATTGTCGGGCCTAACGGCGCGGGCAAGTCCACCCTGATCAAGGCTGTGATGGGCATCTTGCCCTTAAGCAGCGGCTATATTAAACTTTTTGATCAGCCTATCGGAGCGGTCCGCAACCGGATCAGCTATGTGCCACAAAGAGAATCGGTAGACTGGGATTTCCCGGCTTCTGTGCTGGATGTGGTGCTGATGGGGCGGTATGGGAAATTAGGATTGTTTAAAAGTCCACGCAAAGCCGATCGCGACGTGGCCCTGGATTGCCTGAAGAAGGTGGGCATGGAAGCTTTTGCAAATCGCCAGATATCTCAACTCTCCGGCGGGCAACAGCAACGTACGTTCCTGGCGCGCGCCCTTGCTCAGCAAGCGGATATTTATTTTATGGATGAGCCTTTCGCCGGCGTAGATGCAGCCACGGAAACGGCTATTATCAATTTGTTGCGCTCAATGACCGAAGCACAAAAAACTGTTGTAGTCGTGCATCACGATCTTCAGTCAGTACCACAATATTTCGACTGGCTGATCATGCTCAATACGCGACTCGTGGCCTGCGGAGAAACCAACCGCATTTTCAATCAACAAAACCTCCATGAAACCTATGGCGGTAAATTGACCCTGCTAGCCGATGTAGCCGACTTGATCAGGCGTGAAGATTTCCCGAGCCGTGAAGCTAAATTCTAAAAGCCCCGCAGTGACCAATGACCATTGACTAATCACACCAAGTACCCTAACATTTTACCACTCAAATAAAACCGGATCTTCTGGATCACGATCCTCGCGGTATTTTTTCTGTGCTCGTTTTGAAATTCTCCGGCATTTATTGTCCTTTATTTTCGAACCATCCTAATAATCCTATGCTCATGAAAAAGTCATTAACTATTGTTGTACTGATCTTACTGACCAGCACCGTCGGCATTGGTCAGATCATGCCGCTTACACTCGAGCCCGACGGAGGGAATAAGAAGGCTTCTGTTTCGGAACAAATCGGTATCATGAAAATCGCGATCAACTATAGTCGGCCCGGAGTAAAAGGTCGTGAAGGAAAAATTTACAACACGCCTGTTGCTCATTATGGCTTCATCGATCAGGGTCATGGTACCAGCAATGCTGCACCATGGAGAGCCGGCGCCAATGAGAACACCACGTTTTCGTTTTCACACCCCGTGAAAGTTGAAGGCAAAGATCTGCCTGCCGGTACCTACGGTTTCTTCATTGCCTTGGGTGAAACCGAAAGCACCATCATCTTCTCTAAAATTTCTACCTCCTGGGGAAGCTTTTACTACGATGCCGCAGAAGACGCACTCCGGGCCACCATAAAACATCAACCACTCGACAAAAGTGTGGAGTGGCTCAAGTATGAATTTACCGACCAAACTGATAATTCGGCTGCGGTGGTGATGTCGTGGGAGAAGAGAGCCTTTCCGATCAAAATTGAAGCTGATACCAAGGCATTGCAGATCGCTGCATTCAAAAATGATCTGAGAACAACCCGTCCGTATTACGATTTTATCTCTGCCGCTCAGTGGTGTATTCAAAACAACGTTGAGTTGGAGCAAGCACTGGCCTGGATGGACCGCGCCATTTATTTCCGGATCATGGGCGAGAAGAACTTCCGCACGCTAAGCACCAAAGCCGCAGTGCTTATGAAAATGAACAGAATAGATGAAGCCAAAAAAGTAATGGAAGAGGCGATTCCCATGGGCACTATGCTGGAGGTCCATTTCTATGGCCGCCAACTGCTGACCATGAAAGAGGTTGACGAAGCGTTAAAGATTTACAAAATGAACTATGAGAAATATCCCAACGTGTATACTACCAATGTTGGCATGGGGCGTGCGCTTTCTGCAAAAGGAGATTATAAGAAAGCGTTAACTTATTTAAAGGCCGCATTACCGCAGGCGCCTGATGCACGTAACAAAGCAAATGTAGAGGTGATGATCGGTAAGTTGCAGGAAGGGAAAGACGTGAATTGATTTATGATTTTAGTGCAGGTTGTTGGTAATGTCGCTTTGTTGTCTGTGCCTCCAAAGCCAGTGGCCAACTGTTGTAAGGTGGTCGCAGTGGTCGCGAACAATGCGAATAGGTAACATTTTTAATAGGGTTTTTAAATATTTCCGTCTATTTTTTCCAAAATGCGTTTTGTAGTCTGTTGAGTCGGTCGTGTAGCTTTTGTCATTGTTGCAATAATGGCAAGACAAGACACAATTTTTGGCAGAATACCCTAAGCTGTTTCTCATTTTGTCTACTTCTAAAACGGGACCTCTAAAGCCGTGGCCGATTTTTCGCCGCTTAAGCTTGCTTTTATTTATCAAAAGTTTGATATCAAAAATTGATGTGTTGCAATAATAGCATCCGAATTTTTGTGAAATCAGCGCATTTGTAGCCCACTCAACAAACTTGCTTGTGGAGCCGAATCCTGTTTGGCGTTTCTTAGAACACAGTTTTTTGAATCTTGCTTTTTCTTTTTTTATAAAAGAATCAATTTTCATGATCATTAATTTCAACGGCACTGGCCGATATCATATGACAGTGGGTTTAGGTTTGATACAATAAATAAACCCATGACATTGACCTAAGGCGATAAATGCATGGGCTCCTTAATGAAATTTAGCTTAACTTATGAAAAGTGCAATAGGCTTTGTGGATTTTTAATTCGTGAGTCCCCGGTTATATACCACAGAATACCAAGTTGTTCTTCGAACCTTGAACCTCGAACCTTGAACCTTGAACCTTGAACTTCGAACCTTGAACCTTGAACTACTACTGTCTCCTTAATTCTTCGGGAGTGACTGTACTGGTAAAACTCAGCCACTGTACTGGCGCAAAGTGAGCCACCCTGATTTGCTGTGATAAAGCTATACTTTATTTTTTGATTTTTCTTTGCGTAACGATTCACCCATTAGCTCGATCTT
>JBMOKS010000419.1:0-12870 GCA_049324355.1 Bacteroidota bacterium | reverse complement strand
TGTAACCTGAACGTCCATAATAAAGGTCAGGATTAAGCATTGGCACATCTCGTTTAAAAAATCACTTACCCTATGCAGGTAATATTTAGCTTAAAAAATCAAGTTTTGCCTTCAAAATTTTCTGTTCAGGATCTCGCTCATGACCAAAGCTTTCTTAAAACCTTCAGGATCCCTAAAATCTCTTGTATATTCTTCCAATAAATTCCGCTGTTGTCCTTGTTCAAAGACATTGAACTTACCATACTTCATATCCGTGTCTCTGACGTTCATCGTCTCTTCCAATGAGGCGCGTTCAAAAGCTTTCTTCTTAGCCTCCTCATAGATCTCGTACACTTTATCCTGCCTCTTGGATTCGTAGTCAACTTCCTCCAGGTCGCGTTCTTCCTCTCCAAGATCATCGTCGTAGTCTACAAATTCCTGCTTCGGCGGTGTCGGCTGATAGACCGGTTTTTCAGGCCGTTTCGACTCGGATATTTCTCTTAACAGTTCTTCAAAAGTAAGCGCTTTCGGCTTGGCTGAAGCTGTCGGCTTTCCATAAGCAGGCTGTTGCCCGCTCTGCGGTTCGCGTTGCTCTGGTTTGGGCTGGTCGCCACTCTTTTTCAAAAACCTACTCAGCGCATAACCGATCGCAATCAGCACATAGAGCCATACCTGAAAATCCTTCATTACAAACAAAGATATAAAAAAACATCAAATCTGCGAATATCCTCCAAAATCCGTGCTTTTTGGGCCTCTGGTAGGGTCTTAAATTTTTATTTTGAATTGCCATCCGGAGTGGCTTATCTTTGCTCCCCTCTCTTCAAAGCAGGCCGTGCAGTAAGCCAATAGGCATCTCACTTAGCTCTTATTGATTCAGCCTTTTGAAAAGGGATTTTTTAACCATTACAACCACTACACATGCAATTAGCGAAACTGGAGATTAAAGGCTTCAAGAGTTTTGCCGACAAGGTCGTTATTAATTTCGACGAAGGGATAACCGGAATTGTTGGTCCGAATGGCTGCGGAAAATCAAATGTTGTTGACTCTATCCGCTGGGTATTGGGTGAGCAAAAGACCAGTGCATTGCGTTCTGAAAAAATGGAGAACGTGATCTTCAATGGCACCAGCCAGCGATCAGCACAACAAATGGCAGAGGTTTCACTGACCATTAACAACACGAAGAATATCCTCCCGACTGAATACTCGCAAATCACCATCACCAGAAGGTTGTACAGAACGGGCGAAAGTGAGTATTTGCTCAACGGCGTTACCTGTCGCCTGAAAGACATCACCAATTTGTTTATGGATACGGGTGTGGCCTCCAACAGCTACGCCATCATCGAGTTGGGTATGGTGGATGACCTGCTCAATGACAAGGATAACTCACGTCGTATGCTCTTTGAAGAAGCCGCCGGTATATCCAAGTTTAAAAAGCGCAAGAAAGAAACGCTGAAAAAACTGGAAGATACCGATGCCGATCTCGAGCGCGTGGAAGATCTTCTGTTCGAAATTGAAAAGAATATGAAGAGCCTTGAAAAACAGGCCAAACAAACCGAGAACTACTATAGGATCAAGGAAGAATATAAGGAAAAAAGTATCAACCTTGCCAAGGTTGTGGTGAACAAACAAAAGGATAAGTTCAACATCATTAACCAGCAGATTGAGGCCGAGAACGATCGCAAACTGGCGCTTACTTCTGATATCGCCGAAAAAGAAGCGGCCATCGAGAAAGCCAAAACCGAGTTGATCCTGAAAGAAAAAACTCTTTCATCACGGCAAAAAACCATTAATGAGTTTGTGTCGAAGATCCGTCATTACGAAAGTGAGAAACAGATCAAGAACGAACGTTTAAAATATCTCAACGCCCGCGCTGCGAGCTTGCAGGAGCAGATCGAACAAGACCGGAAGAGCAACGAAAGAGCTCGATTCAGCATTCAAAGTCTCGAGAACGAGAAGTCGGGAGCGCAGGGAATACTAAACGAGATCAATCATAAGCTCGAGCACCTGAAAGCCGAGTACGAAGAACAGAAAAAGAAAACCGCTGAGTTGCAAGGGGAAGCCGACGGCCTTCGCCAGGTTCAGCGCGAACGCCAGGAAGAAAGTTTCCAGATCAACAAGGGAGTAGATATCCGCGAGATACAGGTTTCGTCGCTGAAACAGGAACTCGAAAGAACCGCTACCGATACCAGCCAGCAAAGCGCCAGTATGGTCGAGTTTGAAAAGAAACTTGTGATCTTACAGGATGAAATCAGCAAAAAGACAGAGGCCCTCGACAACCTGAAAAAGGAAGAGGAAGAAGTTCATGAGCGCACGGGATCGCTGGAGAAAACGATCGACATGATCCGTGAGGAAATGAACGTAACAAGCCGTAAACTGGATGCCCGTCAGAACGAATACAACCTTACCAAATCTCTGGTAGAGAATCTGGAAGGTTTTCCGGAAGCGATCAAATTCCTGAAAAAGAAAGTTGCCAAAAATGCTCCTCTTCTCTCTGATATCCTGACCACATCAGAAGAATATCGTGTGGCGATTGAAAATTATCTTGAGCCTTATCTCAACTATTACATCGTTGATCACGAGTCAGAAGCTTATGAAGCCATCAATATTCTGAGCGATGCCTCCAAAGGAAAAGCGCACTTCTTCATCCTCGATTCATTTGAAAAATTCGAGTCGACGTCGACTCGGATCTACTCCAATGCTTTCCCGGCTACGCAAATCATTGAATTCGATCCGAAGTATAAGAAGCTGATGTCGTTTATCCTGGATAAGGTTTACATCTACGAAGGCGATGTAAAAAATATACCGGCTTCCGACGAGAATACTTTTATTACCAAGAGCGGAAAACTCACGCGCAGGAGATTCAGTATCTCCGGCGGTTCGGTAGGCTTGTTTGAAGGAAAAAAGATCGGTCGCGCAAAAAACCTGGAGAAGCTTGAGAAAGAGATCAAGGAACTGACGTCGAAGCTGGATGATATTCGCGCCAGCCTGGTAGAAAAGCAAAGCGATCTTGAAAAACTGCGCAACAACAAACTTCGCCACCAGTTGGAAGAGCTTCAGCACTCCCTTCGCCAGGTGAACGAGGAGTACGTTTCTGTAAGGACCAAGCGCGAACAGTTCTCGCACATGCTGAGTAGCGCTGACCTGCGCCGCGAAGATATTCTCGAGAAGATCGACACGTTGTTGAAGGAACTGGACGATCTGAAACCCAAAGCTCAACAAGCGCAACACGATCTGCAAGAGCAGGAAAGGAAGCTGACCATTATCACCGAAGATCTGGCCGGAAACAGCGAACTGCTGAGTCAGAAATCAGCCGCGTTCAACGAGCAGAACATCTTCTTCCATCAGCAGGAAAACCGCGTGAAGAGCATCGACCAGGAAATGCGCTTCAAGCAGGAGTCTATGGACCAGAGCAGTCAGCGCATTGAGACCAACTCTGAAGAGTTGAAGAAGAACGAAGAAGAGATCAAAACCATTACCGACACCACGCAAACCAACGATGATGAATTGCTGGCGATGTATGGCGAAAAGGAAGAAATGGAAAAGGGCCTGAGCGAGGCCGAAAAAGAATACTACGATTCACGCGGAAACATCGATCGTATAGAAAAAGATCTCCGCGAGATCCAACACACCCGTCAGAACATTGACAGCCTGTTGATGGAGCTTCAAAACAGTCTCAACGAGAGCAAGTTGCAATTGAACTCGGTGAAGGAACGTTTATCTGTCGAGTTCAATGTTGACCTTGACATGGTATTAAGCCAGGCTGCGCCCGAAGAAGCTGAAGCATTGGCTAAATTAGATGAAGACAAACTCCGTCAGGAAGTGACGAAGATCCGTGAGAGGCTTGACAACATGGGCCCCATCAACCCGATGGCGATGGAGGCTTACACTGAAATCAAACAGCGCAACGACTTTATCTTAACACAGAAAGAAGACCTGATCAAAGCGAAAGAATCGCTCTTCAATACAATTGCCGAGATCGAGGGTGTGGCAAGCCATACGTTCATGGATGCTTTCAACCGCATCAAAGAACATTTTATTCGCGTATTCCGCTCACTCTTTACCGAGGGCGACGAATGCGATCTGAGGCTGGTTGATCCCAACAATCCGCTGGACTCTGAAATTGAGATCATTGCCAAACCTAAAGGCAAACGTCCTTTGACCATCAACCAATTGTCTGGTGGAGAGAAGACGCTGACGGCCACGGCGCTGTTGTTCTCCATGTATCTGTTGAAACCCGCTCCTTTCTGTATCTTCGACGAGGTTGACGCTCCGTTGGACGACGCCAACATCGACAAGTTCAACAACATCATCCGGAATTTCAGCAAAGACAGCCAGTTCGTGATCGTAACACACAACAAGCGTACAATGACCTCTACCGATGTGATCTATGGTATCACCATGGTAGAAAAAGGCATCTCGCGGGTAGTTCCTGTCGATCTAAGGGAACTCGCCTAAACGAAAAAAGGATTTCTTAGTCACTATAAAGCCCTGACAATCAACGTCAGGGCTTTTTTATTGCTGTTATTTAATAAATTATTTGGAATGATTCTAAACAGCTTATTTATTTGTGTTTATAATCAGTCTAAATAAAAATAATGGCACATTTTTACAAAAGCTCCCTGCTCGCATTGTTGTTTTTTGGCTTCATTCAGTCTTTTGGTCAGCCACTGACTCCCAGCGGCAGCATCAAAGGACTCATCAAAACCAGCGACGGCAAGCCCGCTCCCTACGTTAACGTTTTATTGAAAGAGGCCAACCGCGGCACGACCACTGTTGAAGACGGTTCATATCATTTCAAAAATGTAAGGGAAGGTGTTTACACCATCGTTACTTCATTTGTGGGACTTCAAACACAAGAGCAACAAGTCACGGTTACGTCGGGCCAGATTGCCTTCGTGAACTTTACACTTTCAGAAGATGCCGAACATCTTCAGGAAATAACCATATCCGATTCGAGGAGCTTGAACGAAAAAACGCCGGCTATCGGGAAAGGAATGATCAAGCCGATGGATCTTCCTCAGAGCACGGTTACCATTGACCGCGCGGTAATCGAAAGACAACAAGCGCTTCGATTGAGCGATGTGCTTATGAATGCGAATGGTGTTTATGTCATGGGCGCGAGTGGCGGAACACAGGAGGAACTTGCAGGCCGTGGCTTTTCTTTCGGCAGCAACAACACCTTTAAGAACGGTGTGCGCTTCAACAACGGTGTCATGCCTGAAGTGAGTTCTCTCGAGCGTGTGGAAATTTTGAAAGGAAGTAACGCCATTTTGTTCGGGAACGTGGCCGCTGGAGGTGTATTGAACCTCGTGACCAAAAAGCCCAAGTTTGAAAATGGCGGTGAGTTGTCCTTTCGCACAGGCAGTTACGACTTTTATAAACCATCACTGGATATTTACGGCTCGCTTCACAACAGCGGAAAGGTGGCCTATCGCATCAACACCAGTTATGAAAACTCGGCAAGTTTCAGGGATCAGGTAGTCGCCGACAGAATTTATTTTAATCCTTCATTCCTGGTGCGAGCCGGTAAGAAAACTGAGATCCTGCTCGAAGCGGATTACCTCCATGACAATCGTACGCTTGATTACGGCACCGGAGCAATCGATTATCAGATCATAGACCTTCCTCGCAATCGTTTTATAGGCGCTTCATGGTCGTATTTCAATGCGAAACAAAAGAGTTCAACACTCACCATTACGCATCAATTAAGTGAGGCGTGGCAACTACGCACAGTGGTGGCTTATCAGGGTTATGAGGCCGGTCAATACGGCACCACGCGTCCCAATAGCACCGTGGTGACGCAAACAACAACCGGCCAGGTGCAAGCTGATGGAACCTGGGTTCGTGGCCTTCAGCGCACAGGCAACAAACAGCAATACTATCTTGGTGAATTCAACGCTATTGGAAAATTCAACACAGGAGCTTTGGAACACCAGATTCTTTTCGGAGCTGACATCGACAGATTCAGCAACCAAAACCTCGCTTATGTGTACAGGAATGCGAGCGCTAACAATAGAAACATTTACGATACCATCAACGTGTTCGATTTAACCCTTCGCAAACAGCGCCATGACATCCCTGACATAGCGCGAAACACATTAACTAAAAATCCGATCGACCGGGTAGGTGTATTCGTGCAGGACCTGGTGTCGATCAATCCCAGGGTTAAAGTGTTGGCAGGTCTGCGTTACAGTTACATCGAATCAGTGAGCACGGTATTTACTTACAAACCTGGTGAAACAACGCCTACTGCCGGAACCCCTACCTCCTATTATGATGACGCCTTCACGCCTCGCTTTGGTTTGGTTTATCAACCCATTAAAGATATTTCGATTTTTGCCAGCTACGCCAATTCTTTCAATCTGAATACGGCCAGAGATACAACCGGCGCGGTGTTGCCCCCATCGTTGGTGGATCAGTTTGAGTTAGGTGCGAAGAGCGACCTTTTCAAAGGTCTATTGTCTGTGAATGTAACCGTGTATCAAATCGTGAACAGCAATTCACCTCAACCACTTGTACCGGCTAATCCTAATTTTCCCACTGCACAAGAACTTGCCGGCCAGATCACCAGTAAAGGTGTTGAACTTGATATCATGACTAAATCTGTTCGTGGTTTCTCATTCCTGGCGGGTTACAGTTATAACGACACGCGGTACACCAAAAGCAAGCAGTTTATCGTGAACAGCCGTCTTCGTTACAATCCAGCCCACACGGCCAACGCCAGCGTTTATTATACTTTCTCGCAAGGATGGCCCAGCAATCTGAATCTCGGGTTTACGGCATTTTATATGGGCGACCGCGTGGCCGGCAGATCTACGCAAGTGAATGTTCCAAACGATACCCGAAAGCTTATGCCGGTGCCAAATTTCTTCCAATTCGATGCTTCCGCTGGCTATACTTTCAGCAATATTTCCGTACGGATTAAAATATCGAACTTGCTGAACGAACTTAGCTACAACGTGCACGACGACAATAGCGTAAACCCGATCGCGCCCCGGCAGTTCTCGGCCACGGTAGCTTATAAATTGTAACAAGATTACATGAAAGTCTTCTTCAGAAATATTCACTTGTATCTCGGCCTATGCGCAGGCCTAGTTATCATGACCACCTGTTTTACAGGCGCCGCACTGGTCTTTGAAAAGGAATTACAAACTGCGATCTACCCGGAGCGATACAAGGTTCAGCCTACCGGAGCCAAAGTTTCTCTGGAGCGGATGATCTCAATGCTAAAAGCCGAAGTGCCTGGCGCAAAAGTATCGTCAGCAAAAGTGTATGATGACCCGGCCCGCTCCGTAGAGCTTTCTTATTCGATACCTGAAAAAGAAAATGAGAACGGACAGGCCTTCATGAATCCCTACACAGGCAAGCTGATCAGTCTTTATAAATACCGAAACACTTTTTTCTACACCATGTTTGCCCTGCACCGATGGTTGTTGGCGGAAGATGCCGGTAAATTAATTGTAGGCATCAGTACGTCGATATTTCTATTCATCCTGATCACAGGTATTATTTTGTGGTGGCCGAAGAATAAGAAAAAACTCAAAAGCAGTCTCCGCCTCAAGTGGGGAGCCGGGTGGAAAAGAGTAAATCACGATCTCCACGTAGTGATCGGTTTTTATGCCGCCATTTTCCTTTTCGCCTTCGCGTTTACAGGATTAGCATGGTCGTTCCATTGGTTCAATGATGGCATATACTGGGTCACGGGCACGGAGAGTAAGCGTCCTGATCCACCTTCATCTGTTTTTCAAGCCGATACGGAATCCATATCCTTCGACGAGGCGCTAACTGCCATTCAAAATCAGGTGAGCAACGCCACGTATTACCATCTCAATGCACCTCGCGATTCTTCCGGGGCTTTTGCCGTCACGATCTTGTCGAATGATCCGGTGCATGAGAAAGCTACCGATCAATATTTTCTGGACCAATATACCGCTGATCTACTCGGCACTTATTTGTATCGGGACCGGAATCTCGGCCAGCGCGTTCGCAGTACTTTTTATCCTGTTCACGTTGGTTCCATCGGTGGATTACCCGGTCGCATTATCGCTTTTCTGTCATGCATAGCCGGTGTAACCTTCCCTGTTACGGGCATTATCATGTGGATCAACCGGCTGCGTAAAGAAAAGCGCAAAAAGAAAAAGAAAGCGGTGTCAACTTCAGTGCATAAGAAAGTTGTAGCGCACGAGGGCGTGTATTGACCTATTTCTTGACAATCTCTACCCTTCTGTTCATCTTGCGACCATCTTCCGTATCGTTGGAGGCCACCGGACAGAGCGAAGCGACACCATCGGCAGAAAGTCTCGTCGCGCTTATATTGTGTTTGGCCATGAGGTAGTTTTTTAATGCCTCGGCCCTGGCTTTCGAAAGTTTAATGTTGGCGCCAAAGTCTCCTGCATTGTCGGTGTGACCTACCACGTATATTCCAACCTTTGCATTTTCCTTCAAATAGTTAGCGATCTCTTGAATTGCTTTTTCTGACCCTGGCTTGATGTCTGCTTTCCCTGTATCAAACAAAATTCCGTACAAAGCTACCTTGCCCTGCGAGCCAATGCTTCCTTGAATATCTTTGGCGCTTACCTCCTGATTCATTTCCATCACCTCTACGGTGATGATCCCGAAATTCACAACATCAGGATTGCCCGAATAAGGCGTTACGTGGATCCATGTCTCGTGCCCGCGATACGTTGTTTTGAAAACTTTTTCGTCTACCACAGTTCCACCAACTTTGAGGATGGCCTGCTTGTGGTTTTCAATGACCTGAAGCCCCGACACTTTTCGGGTAGCGTTTGCTTTTTTTGCAAAGCGAAATTCGCGATAGTGGCCTTTTTTCTCAACGATCTGGGACGCTCCAAATAGCTCAAAATTGTATGATCCGAATTCTGAGTCCTTGCAATATTCGATGTAAAATCCGTCCAGCACCGTAAAGAAGGTTGGCATCCCGCCTGTGCATTCGGGATTATTCTCTTGCGCCTGAGTGACGAACGACAGCAACACGATGGTAAAAATCACAAGCGTTTTCATAGGCTTAAATTTTATAACAACAAGTTACCTGACTTTCCGGAACAGGGTAACTACATAAGAATGGGGCGAGAACGGGCACCTACCAGTTCCTAACGTACTAAGGGGTATTACTGATCTTATATGGTTTCCAACCGGCTGGTGAGCAACAAATTAGAAGTGAAGCATGACCGTGCACTGCACAAACTTTTTGAGGCTAACATTTGCTTGGTGTTGGCTCCTAAAATTGACCTCAAACGGGTATCAGCTCTGTACCTTGATCTTTCTTGTTAAATATTTATCTTTAGATAATTGTGCTTATTGTGCTTATGATGAGACATCTTACGAACCAATCTATTTCTTGTTTCAACCTGACCAGACAGACGTGCAGGGATGAGCGTAATGAATTTGCGGGAGCACAGGCTGTATTTTTAAGGATGTTTTTAAACAGGTAAGAGAAGCATGAACAGGTCTTTATTACTTACGATTTTTCTATCGACTGTAATCTCAACCGTGGCCGCTCAGGAATTGAAGGTCTCCGGTAAGGTCACTGCGACAAAAGATGGAGCCGAACTTCCGGGAGTGAACATTCGGATAAAGGGCAGTAACCGGGGCACTATCACCGACATCAATGGCCATTACGAGCTCAACGTAAACTCTCCCTTCGATACGCTTTTGTTTACTTTTATCGGATTTGCTTCGCAGGAACACGTGGTCGGACAACGAAATACGATCAACGTTCAACTTGACACCGAATCTACCGAGTTGGAGGAAGTTGTGATCACCGGTTTCCAGGAAGTGGAAAGAAAATTATTCACTGGCTCATCTGCCAATGTAAAAATGAAGGAGATCAGAGGCGCCGGTATGACCGATGCCGGTCAAATGCTTGAAGGAAGAGTTGCCGGCGTGACAGTGGATAACGTGTCAGGAACGTTTGGAACGAGTCCGAAAATTCGTATACGCGGAAACACCTCGATCAACGGCGACACACAGCCGCTGTTTGTAGTAGATGGCGTAATTCTCGAAGACCTCAACAACGTTAACGCCGATGACATCATCACCGGAAATGCCAACACGTTGACGGCATCTTCTATCGCAGGTCTCAATCCTGATGATATTGAATCGTACCAGGTATTGAAAGATGCATCGGCCACGGCATTATATGGCACGCGCGCAAAAAATGGTGTGATCGTTATTACCACCAAAAAGGGAAAGAGCGGCCAGACCCGTGTAAACTACTCCGGCAATTTTTCGCTTCATTTAAGACCTACCTACAGGCAATTCGATATTCTCAATTCGGTGGATGAAATGTCGATCTACCGCGAGATGTACGAAAAAGGATTGATCGACATCACTACCTCGGTCAAGGCACAAAATTACGGAGCCTTGGGAAAGATGTTCACACTCATCTCAAATCACGAAATTCCCTGGGGGCCAAACGGCACGCTAAACGAAGAGTTCCTGAATGAATACGAAACCGCCAACACCGATTGGTTTGATGTGCTGTTCAAAGATTATTCTATGCAGCAACAACATTCGCTGAGCTTCACCACCGGCACCGACAAACACAACAGTTATTATTCGCTTAGTTTTTTACACGACAATGGCCAGAC
Organism: Bacteroidota bacterium; assembly: GCA_049324355.1. GTDB lineage: Bacteria > Bacteroidota > Bacteroidia > Cytophagales > Cyclobacteriaceae > Chryseosolibacter. The sequence continues at coordinate 2,281 of JBMOKS010000419.1, read as the reverse complement.
CATCGCCGACAACGTAAAGCGATACGCCGGCACAGCCAAGAACAGTTTTCAACTCTCAAACAAATTGACCCTCGACCTGAAGCTCACCGCAAACTACCGCGAGCAAAAAGTGCCGGGAACTCAAAATCGCGACTTCGACCCGATCACCGGCAGATATAGAAGAGATTTTGACATTAACCCCTTAAGTTATGCACTGAACACCGCGCGCTCCATCAGACCGTACGACAGCGAAGGCAACCTCGAATATTTCCGAAGAAATTATGCGCCATTCAACATTCTCAGGGAACTCGAATTAAACTACATTAACATCAGCGTGGGCGATATTTCGACACAGGCGGATATCAACTACCAGTTTCGTGAAAATATAATCTTCAGAAGCGCGATCCAGGGGCGCTATGCTACCACCAAGCGCGAACACATCATTCACGAGCGCTCAAACCAGGCCGAAGCTTATCGAGCCGATGATACGCAATACATTCAGGATGCAAACCCGTTATTATTTCGTGACCCCGACGATCCTACTTCCCAGCCTAAAGTGATTTTACCGGAAGGAGGATTTAACAATGTTACTGAAGATGACCTGAAATATTTCTATGTGCGAAACAGCATTGACTGGTCTCGCACCTTTAACACTGTGCACAATGTCAATGTGTTGGCGGGCCAGGAGATCAAGTTCACCAACCGTCAGAGCCGGCGCGTGGATGGCATCGGTGTAGTTTATGAAAACGGTGGTGTGGTGAATACCGATCCGGGCATGATCGAATTTCTCAACCGTCAGGGCATCAGCACCTATGCGCTGGGGATCGATCGCGAACGTTTCGCAGGACTTTTCCTGAACGGTGCCTATGCGTTTAAAGATAAATATGTTTTCAACGGCACCATTCGCTACGACGGCTCCAATCGTCTCGGTAAAAGTAAAAATGCCCGATATCTGCCCACATGGAATGTGAGTGGTGCATGGAATATAGACAAGGAATCGTTCATCCAACTGAACTGGCTCGACTACTTAAAACTTCGAGCTACATACGGCCTTTCTGCAAATCTTGGTCCCAACACCAGCGCGCTATTGAATATCCGATCTGAAGTTACGCTCCGTCCTACCGACGTAGAGACCTATCTCTATATTCAGGATCTCGAGAACTCAGATCTCACCTGGGAAAAGCTGAAGGAATTCAACGTTGGTTTCGACTATGGCGTTTTTGATAACAAGGTTTCAGGAACTGTAGACTTTTATCAGCGCAATAGTTATGACCTCATCGGTTTGTTACAAACCAGCGGCGTCGGCGGCAACGCATTTAAGAACGGTAACTATGCCGATATGAAATCTCATGGATTTGAATTTACGATCAACACACTTAATCTGCGGGTGAAAGATTTCACGTGGACAACAAGCTTCAATATTGGCTACACCCGTGATCGTATTACGCGGCTGGAGTTCAATCCGAGGATCGGCGACGCCATCGTGCAAGGTGGATCGGCGGTATTTGGCGGCCCCAGAAGAGGTTTGTTCTCCACCCAATTTGCCGGCCTCGACAGTCGTGGCATCCCAACTTTTTATGACGATAACGGCGAAGTGGTTTACAACTTCGATCTCCAAGAACGCGAAAACCTTCGAGACATCTTAAAATATGAAGGATCTGCGGAACCTCGCGGAGCTGGCGGCTTGAATAATATTTTCAACTACAAGAATTTTTCATTGAGCGTATTCCTGTCATTCAAACTCGATTACAAGATCCGTCTCGATGACGCGTTTAGTCCCCGATACACCGATTTCAGCTCCCTGTCAAAAAGCTTTGTGAATCGATGGACCGTGCCCGGCGATGAATTAATTACCGATATTCCGGTTATTCTCGACAAAAAGGTCGTAGAGGGGAATAATTCCGATTACCTCAGTGCCTACGACCTGTTTAATAAGAGTACAGCCCGCGTCGCGTTTGGCGATTATGTGAGACTAAAGACCGTCAGGCTCAGTTACAATCTTCCCGCCAACCTGGCAAAAAAGATTGGTGCCAGCACTGCGCAGGTGTCTGTTGAAGGACAGAACCTTATGTTATTGTACTCAGACAAAAAACTGAATGGTCAGGATCCAGAATTTTTCTCGGCGGGTGGTGTTGCCTTGCCCCAGCCACGCCTGATCACTACCTCAATTTCGATAGGATTCTAACGGAGACGAAAGTTATGAAGAGATTTAATAAGCATGTCTTACTGATCGCTGCGCTAGTTCTTCTGCTTGGCGGATGTGATAAATTTCTGGAAGAAAATCCTGACAACCGTGTAGAGT
>JBMOKS010000418.1:1392-12893 GCA_049324355.1 Bacteroidota bacterium | reverse complement strand
GATTGCCGATTTTTCGAAAATCGCTTGCAGTTGTGATCAAAATAAAACAAACCTGTTTTCAATCGACAACTGTGCTGGTGTAATTCGCACGAGGCACGATAGTCTTGCCGGCACAGGACCGAGGCAAAAGTTTTCGCACGAGGTTAGGGGTTATGGTCAATTTAACTATTTTGCGCGCTCAACCTATGAACATGACCCGCGGATATTTTATTTTGTTGGCGGCTATCATCTCTGGCCTCAGTGCACAGGGACAAGCGTATAAGAATCCTAAGCTTCCCGTCGAGGAGCGTGTGAAAGACCTGCTGAGCAGGATGACCATCGAGGAAAAATTCTGGCAACTCTATATGATGCCGGGCGACCTGGAAGGGGCTAGTCCCCAGCAGTACAAGAGTGGCATCTTCGGCTTCCAGGTAAGCGCCGTATCCAAGGGCAAGGATGCAACACAGCAGATGCTCACCTACAGTACCACCGAAGACCCACTGATGCTCACGCAAAAAGTAAACAGCATTCAACGATACTTCGTGGAGCAAACCCGCCTGGGTATTCCCATCATAGCCTTCGATGAAACATTGCACGGGCTGGTCAGGGGCGGGGCTACCGCCTTCCCGCAAGCCATTGGGCTGGCTGCAACGTTCGATACCGCGATGATGCGGCAAGTGGCTTCTGCCATTGCGCTGGAGACAAAAGCGAGAGGTATTCGGCAAGTACTGTCGCCGGTCGTAAACGTGGCCACCGATGTGCGGTGGGGCAGGGTGGAAGAAACCTATGGCGAAGACCCGTACCTCGTTACGGAAATGGGCGTGGCTTTCGTGAGCGCGTTCGAGCGCATGAACATTACTACGACGCCCAAACATTTTGTAGCCAACGTCGGCGATGGTGGTCGCGACAGCTATCCCATTCACGCCAATGAACGATACCTCGAAGAAGTTCACTTCCCGCCGTTCAAAGCCTGCTTCTCGCGGGGCGGGTCGCGTTCGGTGATGACCAGCTATAATTCACTGGACGGAACCGCGTGTACCGGTAACGAATGGCTGTTGAATAAGAAGCTAAAACAGCAATGGGGCTTTCGCGGTTTTGTGATCTCCGATGCCGGAGCAACCGGTGGCACGAACGTGCTGCACATGACCTCGCCGAACTACCCCACGTCGGGAAGACATGCCATTGAACACGGATTGGACGTGATCTTCCAAACCGCATACGATCATCATACCTTATTCAATCCTCCGTTTTTCAACGGGCAGATCGACATGGCCAGCGTGGATGCCGCCGTAGCGCGGGTGCTGCGCGCGAAGTTTGAGCTTGGATTGTTCGAAGATCCTTATGTACGCGAGGAAGCAATCAAAAAGCTGATGGCGGGAACGCCGCACAAACCGCTCGCGAAGCAAGCAGCATTGGAATCAATCGTCTTGTTGAAAAACGAAAATAACGTATTGCCGCTGAGCAAAAACGTCAAATCCATAGCCGTGATAGGAACCGATGCGGTAGAGGCAAGACTTGGCGGATACAGCGGACCCGGCAATGGCAAGGTGTCTATCCTTGACGGTTTGAAGCAGAAGGCCGGCGCGCGCACAAGCTATGCGCCAGGTCCCGGGCGTGAAAGCGAAAATTATGTTGTTGTGCCGGCTGAGCATTTATTCCATGGCAACAACCAGAGAGGCCTCGAGGCTTCATATTTTAATTCGACCGACCTGCAAGGCAAACCCGCGCTCACCCGAATCGATCCGCAGATCAATTTTCATTGGACATTGTTTTCACCCGACCCAGAGATCAAGCCCGACTATTACTCCGTTCGATGGAGCGGGCAGATACAAGCGCCGGTCACCGGCAATTTCATGCTAGGTTTGGAGGGCAACGACGGTTATAGACTGTACGTCGACAACAAGCTCGTTGTCGATCGCTGGCGAAAACAAACTTATTCAACGGCAACGACAAGCATGGCGATCGAGAAGGGAAAGCTGTATGACATCCGCGTTGAGTTTTACGAGTCCGTTGGCAACGCGCACATCAAGCTCATCTGGAATGTGGGCATTAAAAACGACTGGCGGGAAAAGATCAGCGAAGCGGTCAAGATCACTGATGCTGCCGATGTTGCGGTGGTTGTTGCCGGCATCCACGAAGGAGAGTTCCAGGACAGGGCAATGCTTTCGCTACCCGGCCACCAGGAAGAGCTGATCAGCGCGGTGGCGGCAAGGGGCAAACCCGTGGTGGTGTTACTGGTTGGCGGCAGTGCCATCACCATGCAAAACTGGCTGGATAAGGTGGATGGTGTTGTCGAGGTCTGGTACCCCGGCGAAGAAGGCGGGCGGGCAGTAGCCGAGGTGTTGTGGGGCGACTACAATCCGGCGGGTAGACTGCCCATTACATTCCCCCTGCACGAAGCGCAATTGCCGCTGAGCTACTATCACAAACCCACAGGCCGCGGCGACGACTACAACAACCTGAGCGGCCTGCCATTGTTCCCGTTCGGCTTTGGCCTCAGCTACACCACATTCGGCTACCGCGATCTCAGGCTCGACAAGACAACGATTGCCGTTAACGAGTCGACCATTGTGCGGTGTATCATCACCAACACCGGCACCCGCGACGGCGACGAAGTTGTTCAACTTTACATTCGCGATATGCTGGCGTCGGTGGCAAGACCGGTGATGGAGTTAAAGGGATTTCAACGCATTCACCTCAAGGCCGGTGAATCAAGAGAAGTGCGGTTCGCGATCACACCAGCGATGCTAAGCATGCTGAATGAAAAAATGGAAACAGTTGTAGAACCAGGCGATTTCCGCATCATGATCGGCGCGTCGTCGCGCGACCTTCGGTTAAAACAGACGGTAACCGTTCAATAGCCGTTCGGATAAGCTTCGGGCTTTGAGCGGAGAGCTGCGAGCCATGGCGAAACCCGACAAACTTTTGAACAAACAATAAAGAGCTCATCAATCCGTTAAGCTAACCTTTCAAAGTTTATCGAGTTCAAGTTAGGCTCTTCAAAAGAAGCACAGACAAAAGTGCAAGTGAATTTTGCTCCAGCAAGATTTGTCGGGGAAATAAAATGGTGTCCATTTCCGCTATTTTTTGGTCCTCTACTTTGGCTTCACAAAATGCACACGAGAAATGAAATTTGCATGAGTAGCAGGCGCAAACAAAAGCATTGGCTTTGAATAAAATCCGCCCCTGATCGTTACCTTGCTCTTCCAAAAATTGATCGCGTGTCATGACAATTGAGTCATTTATTGAAAGAAACCTGCCCGGTTATCAGAACGCCAATGTTATATTGCCTTTTGCAGTAGAGCGGAAGAGCCTATATAAACACGAGATAATCACTGATTACGGCCAAGTAGAAAATAAGATCATGTTGCTGCACGAGGGGGTAGTTCAGATCGGTACCCTGAAGGGTGAGGAGGAGCGCATATTGGAATTTGTCTTTGCCGGCGATTTTTTCGGCGCGTACACCTCATTCTTGCTGCAAGTTCCATCAGAAGTGAGGGTAATGACGCTAAATGCCTGTAGTTTGAGTATAATCAGGAGAGACGACTTGCTTCGATCCGGCCAGGTTTCATTGTTGTCGTCGCATCTTAGCTTGTACATCGCGCAGCAGTTGTTTCTTTCGCGCGCCAGGCGTGAGAAAGATTTTTTAACACTTTCGGCGGAAGAACGCTACAAGAAGCTGTTTGAAATGAATCCGGAAGTGATAAAGCTTATTCCCGGAAATAAAATTGCCAGCTACCTAGGCATAAGACCAGAAAGCCTAAGCCGTCTCCGGAAGGCTATTATTCCTTAACATAGATCAACAAGTGTTTCTTTGATTTGACTTTATCTTTGTATCATAACAGAGAATGTCGCCAAGAATTATGGAAGAAGCACTATTGAATCAAGCATCTGCTGCGTTGCGCAAGGCCGCCTTAAACGAAGTGGCCAAGCAATATGTATTGTCTGACGCCGTATTGTTTAAAATCCTTAAGAAAGCTGCCGACCGTTATATCGGTGGCGAGACACTGCAAGAAACCATTAGTAAAGTAAAGATTCAAAACGAAAGAGACTTTAAGTGCTCCATAGAGTTTATGGGCGAAAGCACACGGACCGAAAAAGATGCCAACGCAGCCTGCCTTGAGTTCATCAGAATATGTGAAGCCATTCGGTTTCGTGGGTTGAACGCTACCGTGTCGCTGGACCTCTCGCACATTGGCCTTGCCATAAGCCGCGATCTCTGCGTACACAACCTGGAGCTTATCTGTAAGGAAGCATTGAAGGCTGATGTTGAAGTGATCATCAGTGCCGAGGGTACAGACCGAACGGATGCAGTGCAAGAAATCTATAAGACCATGGCAAAGACCCATCAAAATGTTGGCATCACCTTGCAGGCATATCTGCACAGAACAAAAGATGATCTTGCTGATGTCATACGGCTGGGCGGAAGGATCAGAATGGTTAAGGGCGCTTTTGAAACACCTGCCGGACTTTCGTTGCCCAGAGGCGAACAACTTGACAGCGTGTATATGGACTATGTTGATAGGTTGCTATCGTCAGGTCACCTGTGCTCTATAGCAACCCATCATCATGAACTACAACAGCAGGCGAAAAAACTGGTCCAACACTACCAAGTGAGCCGAGAGGTGTATGAATTTGAAAGTCTTTATGGAATTCAAAGCGAACAGTTGGCAGTCTTGAAATCCGAGGGACACCCCGTAAAAACGTACTTTGTATATGGCGACGAGTGGTACTTATATCTTTGCAACAGGCTGGCAGAATATCCGCCAAATGTGTTTCTGGCGATCATGGATATTGTTGCCTGATTTTTTTGAGAGGCCAAACTCCTCAAGTTTGCAGGACTCGCCTCTTTTAATATGCCAGCCTTCCGCCACGGAAAAATAACTTTCTGTGCCAATTTTTTTTACGCCAGGATCGCACCTCTTCATTCAAGGATTTGGTTATAATTCCCTATACCTATAAGTAACAAAGGAATATCTGAGTTCGATCAATAGTAAAGATCAGTCAAAGGTTAAAATGCCCCGGCCAGGTAAAAACGAATTAAAAACTGACGGAAAAAGTTGCTGGTGGGCTGCCAGGCAAGGTGTGCGTTCACCTTCAGTCGGATTATGCACGACGTTCAATTTTTGAGCTTCACGGTTCAAAATGCTTCATCAAAGTATTTATAGGTAAGTGATCGCCAACGAATTTTCCATAGTGAGCCAATACAATTTTTCCACGCTGGTCGATGATGAATTCGGCTGGTATCCTGTCTAGGTGGCCATCTTGCCTCATTGGCTTTGAAAAGAGTTTATTGCCTGCCGAAACTTTTGTCAGTATGCCATTAAACAATCCTCTCATTACCCCGAGCATAGAACGCTTCACTCCATAAAGGTTGTATAATTGGTTTTGAGGATCAGATATGAATTGAAACGGATAACTGTTTTCGCCGAGATATTGTTTCATCTTATCTACTGGCGACTCATAAATCAAATACATCGAAATGTTCCGTGACTTAAAATAATCAGCGTTCTTCAATAATTCATGCGTTCTCAGGTTGCATACCGGGCAACCTGCATTTCTTTCAAATGCCAGGTAGGTCTTCTTACCAAAGGGATCGGGTGAGTTTATTTCATGCCCATAGATATTGTGTGTAGTAAATGAAGGAGCAAGGCTGTTTAATGTTAATTTCATGACTTGGTGTTGTAATCCCGTCATAATACCAGACCGACGCAGCCAATCACCTTCTTTCTGAAAGATTATTTTTCCTTGCCTGCTCCAGGCATTTGTATTTTTGATTGTCGAAAGTATGGGAATTTCTATAGCCCATTTCTGCGATAAGTTGTTCGCGCGAAGCACCACTCAGGAACGTTTTTGTAAGGAAAACCACACAGTGCCGGGTGAGACGTTCGAAAATACGCTGCAAAAGATTTCGTTGGTTCAACTTCTCTTCCTTTTGTTCCCACTCCGCCAGCGTCAGATCCTCCAGTTCATAATTCACCTCAAGTCGGGTCAGGCGCCTGGCATTACGCAAACGCTTTAGCCAAATGTTCTGTGCCACTGCTGTGATATACGTTTTAATGGAAGACGTAAGTACGAAATCCTCTTTTGGAACTTTTTCAAGCAATACTATAATCGTTTCCTGAAAGACATCCTCGGCATCTGCGGACGTGCCATTGTTCTGTTTGATGAACTTCTCGATACCGGAATAGTAAAATGAATAAAGCAGTTTGTACGCCCCATTGTTCTGACTTTGAAGCGCAGCAAGGGTGTCAGAATCTTGTGTCATGTGAATGCAAAATAATCCTTAATTCCGGCTAGGTCTGTCAAATCACCCCGATGTGCTCTGTTTTTTTTCGATTCTTTAAAATCGTGATGGTCCATTGGTTAAGTGGGTTAGGCTCTTCCCGCTTTATTTGATTACACATTTTATCAATCAACGTGCTTCCTTTGGTGTAAGAGCGACTGTCAAGGAATTATTTCCAAGCATAGACGCAGCATACTCACCTTTGTACAGTTGCAACACTTGGGCAAATCTTTCTTCCAGGTCTGTACATCGATTTAGTATTCGTTTCCGAAACTGTTGTACGCAACATTTTCATTTAAAAAAAATCTTGTCTTCGTTCCTTAAAACTCATCTGGGATTTTTATGCTGATCTGAAGTGAATCAACAGATTATCAATAATATATGAAGACTGATTTGAAAAAATGAAGGATTCTGCTCACTCGCATTGAATCGATGCTGAATGGATAAGCCCTAGACCAGGTGTCTCCTTGGGCTAATAATGCATTTGTAATCTCATAAAATAGTATTACAATTGCATTGTGATAGTATTACTAACACTATTAGAACAATTGCTGACTTCTGTCCAGAAAATGCCTGTAAAGATGGCTTTAATGGTCGTTTTTGTTGCTTGTATTGAGACTCATTGCTTATCCGAAAAGGCTTCAAATGACATTAGTTATAGCGTAAAGTTTACCGAGACGGGAACTCGCAATACTCCGTTCTCCGCACCATTTTTAGCAGGAGAGACTTCTCCCGAAGCTGAAGACAATGCTTCAGAAGATGATGAAAACATTCTGGAGTTTCCCGTGATTTCATTTTCAATTCATTCCGCTCCGGGCGACTTTCAAAATCTAGATAGTTCACTGCTTTCTGGTTCGCTAAGCCTTCCATTTTCACCACCCGAAGTGCACGCTTAACTTGGTTGATAGCTCATCACTGAGCGGTCGGTATTGATTTCCGCACGCGCCAGCAAACGTGATTGGTAATAATGGTGCGCGAAAGAAAAATATTGATTCATTTCTCAAAGCATTCAAAAAAATGAAAGACTTGCTTAAAAATATCAGGCATGATTTGCCTGCTAGTATAGTTGTATTCTTCGTTGCCGTGCCATTGTGTTTGGGCATTGCACTGGCATCGGGCGCGCCTCTTTTTTCAGGAATTATCGCTGGTATTGTCGGGGGTATCGTGGTTGGAATTGCCAGTGGCTCGTCTTTGGGAGTCAGCGGACCCGCTGCTGGATTAGCCGTAATAGTTTTTTCTTCCATCGATTCCCTTGGTGGTGCCTGGGAGGCGTTTTTGACATCAGTAGTTCTCGCTGGGATTATTCAACTCATTTTGGGATATGCCAAAGCAGGGCTCATTGCGTACTTCTTTCCTTCATCGGTAATTAAAGGAATGCTTACTGGCATTGGACTCTTGATTATCCTGAAGCAAATACCCCATGCGTTAGGTTGGGATAAAGATGTTGAAGGCGATACCGCGTTCTTGCAGGCAGATGGGCAAAACACATTCTCGGAAATAATTAATGCGTTTCAATTCTTCACTCCCGGTGCAGTTCTAATTGCTGCCCTCTCAATGGTTATATTGATTTTGTGGGACACACCGATATTAAAAAGACACAAAATCTTTCAAATAATACAAGGCCCTCTCGTAGTCATTGTTCTGGGTATTGCCATGAGCTATGTATATAAAAAAGGAATATTGAATTTCAGCTTGGCTGCAGACCAGTTGGTTAGGATTCCTGTCCCTGAAAACTTAAGCGGTTTCTTTAGCCAATTTACTTTTCCGGATTTTTCAGTCTTATCAAATTTTAAAGTCTATAAAGTTGCCCTCGTTCTGGCGGTTGTCGCTAGCCTGGAGACCCTTCTTTGTGTTGAGGCAACGGATAAATTAGATCCCCATAAAAGGGTTACACCCGCTAACAGGGAATTGAAGGCGCAGGGTTTAGGAAATTTAATCTCCGGGTTAATCGGGGGCTTACCTGTTACTCAGGTTATTGTTCGCAGTTCGGCTAACATTTCATTTGGTGGCAAAACAAAAATGTCTGCAATACTTCATGGTGGATTCTTACTGATAGGTGCAATTACAATTGCCAATATTTTGAACATGATACCGTTGGCAAGCCTGGCGGCCATTCTTCTAATGGTAGGCTATAAACTGGCGAAACCATCCCTGTTTAAAGAGATGTATAAACTAGGCTGGGAGCAATTTGTTCCTTTTTCGGCAACTGTGGTTGGCATTCTTTTGACAGACTTGTTAATGGGTATTACTATTGGGATGCTCTTTGGCATTTTTTACACGTTGCGCCATAGTTATCGCAATTCTCATCATATGAAAGACGTGATCACTACGGAAGATGGACATCAGATTCATCATCTTGTTTTGGCCGAGGAAGTTTCTTTTTTTAACAAAGCTAATGTCTTAAAATCGCTGGAGGCTATCCCTGCAAATTCAAAAGTGATTATTGATTGCTCAAGATCCAAATCAATCGCTTACGATGTAGTTGAGTTAATAAAGAATTATGAGAGTAATGCTAAGACCAAAAATATTAAAGTTGAAAAAATAAATTTCATTGAACCAGTTTATTAGAAAATAACATAATAAGAACAAAAAGATGAGAACACTCACAAAAGAACTTAGAGATAAAATAACCCCGATGGAAGCGATCGAAATTCTAAAGAAGGGTAATGGAAGATTCGTTGAAAACCTGAAAATAAATCGTAACCTTTTACAACAGGTAAACGACACAGCGGACGGCCAACATCCCTTTGCTGTCATCTTAAGTTGTATAGATTCACGAACTTCAGCTGAATTGATATTTGACCAAGGGCTGGGTGACATTTTCAGCGTACGAATAGCGGGTAATATTCAGAACCCGGATATTCTCGGTAGTATAGAGTTTAGTTGCAAAGTTGCGGGAGCAAAAGTGGTAGTTGTACTCGGTCACACCAAGTGTGGCGCAGTGAAAGGCGCTTGCAATCACGTAAAAATGGGAAACCTCACAGCATTGTTAGAAAAACTTCAGCCAGCCGTTGACGGTGAAACATCCGTAAAATCAGACCGAAATGCTGATAATTCGGAATTTGTTGAAAAAGTAGCTTCGCTAAATGTCAGGATTACAAAAAAGGAGATTTTAAAAAACAGTCCCATTATCAAAAAAATGATCGAAGACGGTGAGATCGCTCTTGCCGGAGCCATGTATGATGTAGAGACGGGGATTGTTAATTTTTATGACGATGAGATAGTCACGGCAGATACAATAGCAAAGAAAGCAACTGTCTCCTAATCTGTAACTTCATGGGGCCCTTTGAAAATTCGTTTCTTTCCTATTCATTTTTTAACGACTTATTACAAAATACGAATTACCCTGAAATGGAAAACACATTGAATATTCAGTTAAAAATTGGTGAAAATGTTTTTACAAAGGACCCATCCTCCTCCGAGCTCGGTAAAAAAATCATTGAACATAGCATTGCACTTATTGATGAACTTGGCTTTGAGGCATTTACATTTGGGAAACTTGCTGATAAGATACAGTGTACCGAAGCATCCATCTATCGCTATTTTGAAAACAAACATAAATTGCTGATTTACCACCTCACTTGGTATTGGACATGGATGGAATACCGCCTTACTCTGGCAACTGCCAACATCAAATCACCTGAAGAACGACTAACTATCGCCCTTCGAATACTCACGTCTCCTTTAAAGCATGAGCCTCGCATATCACGGATGGATGAGGCCGCACTATACAGAATTGTGATTGCAGAATCACAGAAAGTGTATCTAATTAAGAATGTGGATGAGGAAAATAAAAAAGGATTGTATTTCAGCTATAAAAGACTTTGTAAAAAAGCTGCGGCAATTGTGAGTGAAATAAATCCCGACTATCGCTATCCTACTGCACTGGTTTCCACCATTATGGAAAGTTCTTACGATCAGCGCTACTTCGCCATGCATCTTCCTTCACTGACTGAAATACCTAAAGACAACGAAGATGGTATTACAGAGTATTTGACCGAGTTAGTGTTTAAGGCAATTAAATAAGGTTGCTGGGTTGTTGACGCTGACGCTTTTCAATGCTTACCAAGAATGACCGCGGCTCTTGGCGGTGGGACTCTCAAAAGCAAAATTTAAACACTTAACCAAGAGTTCGAATCCACTTCACCACCTACAAAAAAGCCTGCAAATTCTTAAAATCTGCAAGAATTCAAAAACTGCCATTTAAAACAATGCGTTTAACCTTTGACAATTTTATTTCACAAGTTCTTGACCTCCGCCGGCGCAATATCTATCTTGATCTGCAGATTCCTTGACCCTCCCTGATCCGTAAAAGCCGCAACAATCATCTCCGGCAAGTACGCAGATCGCAAGCCCACCTGGAATCACCTTCGCTGATCATAAAGGTTTACTTTAACTCCCACGCGTATGTTACAGCTCATCAAAAGGTTTTTTCAGGCTATCATCAATTTCTTCAAACGGCTCTTTGGCCGTAGCCCCAAACCAGTACCAACACCCGCATTGTCTTCAGTGCGCATCGTCAGTCCTGCGGCACCCGTTTCAGGACCATTGGTGACAATAGAATATGACATTGTCAACACCAATAGCGACCCGACCGATATTGCGATAAAATTTTCTGTTGCCGGCGGAGTCGCGCAATCCATGACGGCGCTCGTCACACATCCGCAGCACGAGGGGACAGCGCAACTAAGTTCCAGCCCTCAGGGCGAGCGTCATCGGTTTGTTTGGGATTGGCAAAAAGACATTACCGCCAATCCGGTGAATAATGTCGTGCTGCAAATATTTCCAACGACGGCAAAAGGGGCGGGAGCTGTTGCCTTCTCTGCTCCGGTTACTATTTCGGTTCCGATCGGACCATCCAATCAGCGGCCGCGCATTCGGGTACAAGTGCCAACGGGCGTGCTGCTCATAGGACAATATATTGAAGTCGACTATCAGCTTTTCGATGATGAGTCAGATGTATTGCATATTGAAGTAGAATATTCCGTCAATAACGGCGCCACATTCCAGGTGGCCACCGAGAGTAATCATCCCGCCAGCGAAGGCACTTCCAGTCTGGCTTCGAGCCCCGCAGGTGTTGCGCACAAATTCATTTGGAATGCGGCGAGCGATTTGCCGGCCATACCGGCAACGGATGTGTTGTTGCGCGTTCAGTCCTATGATGCCCTGAAGGGAGGAAGTGATACCACCACGCCATTCACCGTGGGCCATGCGGGTAGTAATCATCCGCCTGCCA
>JBMOKS010000418.1:0-1382 GCA_049324355.1 Bacteroidota bacterium | reverse complement strand
TGACGACAATTCCGACCCTGTGAGAATTGAGGTTTCGTACTCCATTGATGGTGGACTGACCTTTCGAACAGCAACCGAAGCCAGTGGTTTTGGCAGCGAAGGAATTACTAACCTCACTTCTAGTCCTGCCGGAATGCCACACGTTTTTTTCTGGAAAGCGGTGAACGACCTGGCCGCATTACCGGCAACCAATATCATTCTGCAGATGCAGGCTTTCGACTCAGCGCCCGGAGCAGTAGTTTCCGCCGGACCATTTACCGTTACCGACAACCATCCGCCGCTCATTCAGATATTTTCTCCGCAAGCAGGGTCACAGCAAGCAGCGCCCATTGCCATTCAGTACGTGCTCACTGACAGGGAATCTGATGCCTGTAGCCTCGAAGCTTCCTATTCTCTCGACAATGGCCAAACATTTTTGCCAGCTACGCCGCATAACACGGGCGACGGCGTGAACAATCTTGTATCGAGCCCAACAGGCGTCAACAAGGTATTGGTGTGGGATGCTGAGAAAGATCTCAGCACGCTTACGCAGTCCAACGTGATGTTCAGGATTAAGGTGAAAGATAAAAATCCAGGGGGCATGAGTGTAAGCTCATTATTTGACGTGGCCATGCCGATCGCACCTTCCATTAACATTCTTCAACCTACCGCGGGCGTGTGGGGCGACCCGGTGCCTATTGTATATCAATTGTCCCATCCGGCAGGTTCTCAGGCGTTGTCCGCAGAAATCGAATATTCAGTCGACAACGGGGCGACGTACGCACCTGCCAGTGAAGCCCTGAGCGTGAACAGCGAAGGCCTGTTGAACCTCACTGCCGATACCCATCCCATCACACATTTCTTTGCCTGGGATGCACTTAAAGATATAGCGAACCTTGACCAGGCACCAAAAGACAATGTACTGGTGCGCATCCGGTCGACCAAAAATGCACTGACGGGCGAAGATGTCACAGACTTGTTCACGATCGACAGCGGCTTTGTGGGCGTACCGGAATATGCGGCGCCGTCAGCAGGGGTGAAACGGCCCGTGATCGAGCAGGTATTCACGCCACCAAATCACCAGGGCATTCATGTGGCCGCACGCTTTTTGCTCAAACATGAAGACAATGCCCGCGCCAATATACGTGCGCAGTTTAGTGTTAACGGCGGCGATTATAGAAATGCCACTCCGGCTTTCTACAGCGATCAGCTCACCAACCTGGCTGCGCCAAAGATCAACACACAATATCGGTTCATTTGGGATGCCGCCGCTGACATGCGTAAGCTCGGACTGCTGTCGGGGCAGGTGCGCCTGAAGCTTACACCCTACATTGGACCTTGGGAAGGGGTAGGAACAGAAACAAATACCTTTTCTTTCACGATAAAAACTCCCGCGCCCATAC
>JBMOKS010000417.1:8978-12901 GCA_049324355.1 Bacteroidota bacterium | reverse complement strand
ACAGGTTCAGATAGATAAAAAGACATGCCCACAACCACATAAAGGACGCTTCATAAACCCGCTGTTTATTTTTATGTGACATCTTTTTTAGGAAGCGGCGGAATTTAAAGCCAGTCTTTACAAATAGTCAACACTTTGGTGAAGAATACTGTGCTTGCTGTAAAATGGTATTCGGCAAACCGTAACAGGCAAGAATGGACTAGCGCTTATTAGGGATCCCTGATCACCCATCTTGGGTTGGCTCAACTTTACGTTGGAACAAACGTTGAAAAATTTTAGTACAACATTTCTTCCGTGTTTATGATGCTTTTATATTTTTACATGACGTCCACGATCTTGTAAAACATGAAACAAACTCTTCTCATCATCTATTTCTTCGCCATCATTTTCAAAAGTGCCGGTCAACAGAAACCACAAGAGGCATTCACCGTCAGGGAAAAAGATATCATAGCCGAAGGTATTGCCTATGATCCTTTCGAAAAGGCGTTTTATCTGAGCAGTATTCAAAAAAGTAAGATCCTAAAGATTACCAGTAAAGGAGAAGTGAGTGACTTCGTAAAATCAGGTCAGGATAATATTCGGCAAGTCCTTGGCATGAAGGTCGACGCCTCCGGAAGGCTTTGGGCATGCAACAACACGCCCGAATACGACACCATCAATCGTCTTTCGAATGTGCATGTCTTTGAGACAAAGACCGGCAAGCTGGTGCGTCAATATGAGATCAACGATGGTAAAAAACATTTGTTCAATGATCTCTATTTCACTGCAACAGGAGATGTCTACATCACGGACTCAGATGGCGGCGGAGTATATGTGGTGCGTCGGGGTAATCAAGAACTGGAAGAATTCCTTAAGCCCGGGTCATTACGATTCCCGAACGGCATCACGGCCACGCCAGACGAAAGTCGGCTGCTGGTGAGTACCGGTAGCGGACTAGGCATTGTCTCCATTGATCTTAAAACAAAAGAGGTCAAGCCAGTGTCGCACGCTAAATTTCTCGTCATTGGGCTTGATGGCCTGTATCGCCATGGCAATTCGCTGATCGGTATACAAAATATCTTTTACCCCGAGGCAGTTATGAAGTTTACACTCTCCGCCAACTGCGAAAACATCACCGAAATATCTTTCCTCACCAGCATCGAACCAAGGTTCGACATTCCTACCACAGGCGTTATCGCCGAGGGATACTTCTATTTTATTGCTAACAGTCAGCTGCTTCAGACTCGTAACACCCGTGGCGCCATCAAAGAACCTGAAAAACTAACAGACTCATTGATCATGAGGGTGAAGCTTTAGTAAAACAAAAGTAAATCCCCGATGTCAATATTTCCCTGTTGTGTCATTGACTCACCTCGCGTAATATCGAGCACGTGCCGCGAGATATGGCGGATAAAGTGCAAAATTGACTAGTGCTGACGTTATAATGATCTGGTATACAGCACTTCATAAATGCAAAAGATTGGCATCATCTTTACATTAGTGCGCTCACCCATTGACGGTAATCGAGATGAGGTACGATCGGTCAATATCGCAACACAACGCACTTCACAGTATCTTCAAAAAATTTGGTCTGGTGCTGATCAGCAGTTTCTCCGCGCTGGCTTCTGTCGCCCAGGTAGGCGCCTGGAGTCAATATCACCTTTTGCCCAACGTCACCAACCCCGCCAGCGCTGATAGCGTAACGCTCGTGCTTGTCCATTTTCGCAGGCAAGCACAGGTTGCCGGATTCAGCCACACCACTGCGGGGCTATCGTTTTTCAAACCATTGCACCTGGGGTCATCAAGGAGACGATTTGCGTCTGTCAATTTTACAGCACAGCACGATCAGTCAGGCGCAAACAACTTATTTCAGGTCTCACAAATGTTCGGTGGATTTTCTTATCATTTGAAGCTAAGTACGAACCAAGAATTATCTTTCGGCACACAGGCCGGATGCCTGCTGGGGCGGATCGACGTCACCAAAATCACTACAGGGAATCAATTTGGTCCTTTTGGGTATGATCCCGGTCTGCCTACCGGAGAAGCATTCGTCGATGGAAAAGCCGCAGCCCTAATCATCAACACCGGCCTGGTTTGGAATTTAATTGACACAAATGGCAATCCACAGGCATGCTTGGGTGTGGCCGGATATCAGGTCAACAGGCCTAATTTTTCTTTCACGGGCGGCGAAAATGTGCTGCCGGTGAGATACCTGATGCATGGTGGTATACGCATATTTCAACAAGGAGGCCTCGCAGCCATACCCACCTTCCGCTGGATCCATGAGCAGGGATTTAATCATTTGAATGTTGGATGCAGACTTCAATTTAATAATGAAAAAAGCCATCTTCTCAATGAAGGCTCCATTGCGTTAAACACCTGGTACAGCTTGAACAACGGACTGATATGTTCATTGGATATCGTGCAACCCCACTATATCATCGGGCTCAGCTACGATCTTCCGATAGACTCCCATGCAACGCAGCAATATATGAGCGGCGCCTTCGAAGTTGTAATTGGCTGGCGGACATCTTCACGGGTAAATGATAGATGAATTAATTTCGAAACCATAGTCGACATGAAAGCAAAAGTAATTTTCTTATTGTTGCCGGTAGCAGTATTATGTATTGACATGTCTGCACAGTGCCCCTCAGGTAGAATTGAGTTGACGGATCAAGCCAGTATCGACAATTTTAAAAAAAATTATCCCGGTTGTACGACGATATCGAATGAACTGGTGATCGGTAATGCCACGTCATTTGCCAGCATCACCAACCTAGACGGGTTGAAAGACGTCACGGGCATTGGCAGTTTGAAAATCAATCGCGTCATGCTCACCAGCCTGTCCGGGCTTAAATCACTGCGATCATTAGGCAATATATCAATTGCCGCTTGCCAAGAACTTAGAAGTTTAAAGGGCCTCGAGTCTATCAATTCGTTGAATCACCTTGCCATTTATGATTGCCCAAAGCTTTCAGATTTAAAGGCACTGAGCCACCTCACTACTGTTAAAAGCGTTGCGATCTCCAGGTGCGGCGGCCTCACAAGCTTAAGCGGGCTAGAAAATATTGAACCATCCGGCCTGTCGACGTTAGACATTACAAATAATGCCAAACTTACCTATTGTGCATTAAAAAGTATCTGCGGGTTTCTTCAGCGTTCGTCTGCCACGATCGAGGGCAACGCACTCCATTGCAATAGCATGGCCGAAATAAAGATAATTTGTACCAACAACCCTCCTACTGACATCAGATTGACGAGTCATACGATAAAGGAGAATAAACCACCTAATTCGCTGGTCGGTATACTTCAAACCGACGACCCCAACGGCGGAGATATTCACGTTTATTCGCTGGTGCCAGAAAGTAGTAATGCCGATAACAAGTATTTTACCATCGCCGATAAAAAACTCTATTCGAACATAAGCTTCGATTATGAGGCGCGCAGTCAGTACACCATACGGGTACGTTCAACAGATCAAGCGGGCAGTTACACCGAGAAGGACCTCGAAATAGACATTAAGAACGAGAACGAAGGCCCCGTTGATCTGAAGATCTCCAACGTGGAGATACAAGAAAAAAAACAGCCCGGTCAAGGCATCGCTACATTCGCTACTTCTGATCCTGATAAAGACGACAGTTTTGCCTATAGTCTCGCGGCAGGAGACGGCGATCAAGACAATATTTTGTTCTCGCTACGCGACAGGGAACTTTTTGCGCTAACAACGTTTGATGCGAAAAAAAAGAATAGATACCGGATTCGCGTGCGGGTGACAGACTCCGGTGGATTACAATTTACGAAGGCCTTTGTCCTTGCTATCATTGATACCCCCCAGCCACCAAGTGTTGTCAGCGATACGGTATTGATCCTGGAAAATAGCGTAGTCGATACACCCGTTCACCCTGTACAAGCCACCGACCCCGACAATGATATTGTGCTGTACG
>JBMOKS010000417.1:0-8968 GCA_049324355.1 Bacteroidota bacterium | reverse complement strand
GCATTTCAGATTTCGCCTTCTACAGGCTTGTTGAGTATAGCGCGACAGGATCCGCTCAATTTTGAAATGTATCCCACCCACAACCTTATTATTGAGGTAACCGATGCGAGAGGTGCCAAAGCATATGGAACAGTCGTCGTGACACTGACAGATGTTAATGAATCGCCGACCCAAATACAATTATCGTCTAATTTTATCGATGAAGGTGAGCCTCTGTTGACTCCGGTCGGTATTCTTTCGGCTGTCGATCAGGACGGTGGAGATACGCATGCCTATTCTCTCGTTTCCGGAAGTGGCGACGCTGACAATTCATTTTTTAGCATTGAAGGAGATCAACTCTTCAGCGCACAAATTTTTGACTTCGAGTCAAGAGAGAATTATAATATAAGGGTAAGAGCGACAGACGCGGGAGGACTTCACTATGAACAGAATTTTACAATTTTCATTACTAACAAAGGTGATGAAAATAAGCTGTTTATTCCCAACACTTTTTCACCTAACGACGACAGCGTCAACGACTTCCTGGTGATCCATAATACGGAAGAGATTGCTGAGATCTCTCTTATCATCCTCAATCGGTCGGGCGAGGTGGTCTATTCGACGCATCATGTCAGCGAAATTACGTCGACAGGCTGGGATGGAACCTATCATGGAAAAAAACTGCCTGTGGGCACCTACCTTTGGAAGATATCGGGAGAGTTTAAGAACGGACAGTTTTTACATGTTAATGGAAGAAATTCCGGAGAGGTCTCCTTGATCAGGTAAAACCATCTTCGCGCCATTACTTGTCGCTAATTTCATAAAAATTTGAAACATCATAACTTTCATCAGTGAGGCAAACAGGTTTATGCGCGGAACTCGTTTGCGACATTCAGGAGATGAGCATCATATTGCTGCCATTTCGGTTAAAGAAAAATACGTCAGTGTGGATCTTGTTGTAAATGATCATGCTGCTGCCCTTGATAAAAACAAATGAGGTGACAACAGTGTCACCTCATAGGATTTTAGGTTAGCAGGTTAAATGGTTACTAATTAGGGTAAGCAAAAATGCTGTTGTCAATGTTCTCATTCACGGTGATGTTGGTAGCCAGGAGTTTTCTAACCACTTTGTCGTTGTACCTAACTTCTTGCAGAAACGGCATCTTCACGCCACCACCAACTTCGCGGTAGTCTCCGAAAAGCTGATGCTTTTCCCATTTCTCGTTTTCAGTAATCCCAGCCACGGTGTAACGAACGAGGTACTTTGTCTCCGTGTCGAAGTAATAATATTCAACAGCGTCTTCCTTGGTGCTTTTGTTCTTTACAAATTTTATTTTAAAACATTCGCGACCGTCTATTTGCTCTTTTCCTTCCAGCTTGGGTGAGTAACCCATCTGACGATAATTGGTGAATTTAGAATACACATAGGCAGCGTCGAAATTGGCATCAAGTGCAACGTCTTCCGCCTGTGCTGGAGGGAATTTTTCGGCATTTTTGCCGCCTTGAAAGGGATTCAACGCCCATGCTATTGTGCCATCATAGGCCTGAGCAATGTAT
This sequence comes from Bacteroidota bacterium, assembly GCA_049324355.1. GTDB lineage: Bacteria > Bacteroidota > Bacteroidia > Cytophagales > Cyclobacteriaceae > Chryseosolibacter. Next base: position 7,432 of record JBMOKS010000417.1, on the reverse strand, counting down.
TGTTGTCCCTGAATATCCAACACAACCTTTACCAGGTTGGGAGCCTTACTATACATGGTGATTGGAAAATTTCCCCTGGGTGACGGCGCCGTTCCGGTGATCTTTAGTGTCTTTAGATTCTTACGGGCTTTGATATCGCCGGTCTTGTCAAAAAAATTTGTGAAGATTTCGTCAACGCTTTGAGCTGATACAAATCCGCATGCCAGGAAGCATGCCAGAATCAGTGTAACACATTTTATTTTCATAACTCTGTTATATTTTTTAAGTATATAAGTCTCTATCATTGGCGCATTATACAGCGCTATGGTTCATGTCAGCAATTGACAGAACAGGTAAAAAGATAAAAGGTACAGGACTGTCCCGTACCTTTTGAGTAAAGTTAATTAGTTAACTCTTACCTTAGGTTTTGCAACTGCCATGGTGCTTAATATTTAAGTGAAACATAAAGTATGTTGGTCAAAGTAAATGCGATGGCAGGACACTATTTGGCCCCATTCAATATTTGCAGGCGAAATTTCTATAACACTTGAGGAAAAAAATATCGGTGCTATGCCGGCTTTTTTCACGCGGTCCGATAAGAAAAAAATAAAGGGCACAGCACTATGCCGCGCCCTTTTTCCTGAGCCAAAGGCCTACTTAGTTTACTTTTGGCTTTGCGGCTGCTAATTCTCTTGCCATGGTTTTAATGAGTTTAAGTGAAACATTTAATATGCCTCGAAGTAAACTCCGTGGTAGGACATTATTTGGCCCTTTTTACTAATCTATTATAAACAACTTGATGAGCCTGTGAGCGGCGGAAAATAGTCGACGAGATCTATGACTTTACTTCAAGTGCTTCTTCCCGCAATACAAATCTTTTGGCATGCCGATGATAATATATATGATGCCCACGGTTTCTCAGTGTGGCGATCATTCGCTTTACAGTTCGCTCGCTGCAATTGAAATTTTGGGCCAATTGATTGAGGGAAATCAATCGTCCCTTTTCTGTTGTTTCCAGAATATATTCAAGCCTCTCGTAGTAGGTTTGGAAGTCCATAAGATTGAATTTTATTTTGGTGAATAGTTCAATTTGCTCTGCTTTTTTACTGCTGTGTCAAAATGGTTTTATATACTTCTTCCGCTATTGGTTCCAGCCGTCCGAATCCCTTCATGGAATCAAGCTCCACGTCAGCTACACATCGTACTCTCTCCCCGTTGAGTGTTAACACACCCTGGAGATGAATTTTGCCGTTGCCGTTTGCAAAATCGCCTTGACGATAATCGCACTTGCTTGTATCTAACCTTAAGCCCAATTCAGTGCCCGTTTCTTCAAATAAAACATGCACTAGGCGCAATCGGATACGCTCTTCGAGGGCTTTAGAAGAACGATCGGGGCGGTTCACTACAACGCTGTAGTCTTTTTCCGATAATTTTTTTACGAGTTCGTTCATAGAGTATTCAGGTGTTAGAAATATACTTTATCGAATTTGCTATCAGATTTTTTGGATTTGAACAGCAAGATCAGGTTCATGTAGGTGCCGTTTTCTTCGAACAACAAATTGTTTTCCACTAATCTTTCAACTGCCGGCCGCAGCTCGGCTTCTCCAAATATTTTCAAAGATGTGACCAACCCGGCCATGCTCTTTTTCGCCCTCAGATCGTCGAGAATGGCTAGTTCCATGTCGTTCAGCATGTATTCGAGCTCGAAGTCAGATCTTGAATCATAAACGTAAGTACTGCCATCGCGCTCGAACAGGCAGAGAGATGGAACATGATCTTCACCTTTTTGCCACCTTGATTTCCATTCATCGACCAATTGATTCAACTGGCTCACATATTTTGAATATGCTCTGATGTAATCAGCGTCATAGTTCATATCCATGAAGTAATAAGCGAAATCGCACATCGACTCTTCGCTGAAGGGAAAAATGAGTTTGTAAAAGTCCAAAGGCTTCAGGTCAAGTTTGTATTGACCTGCTTGTGTAAAATATGGACTGAATCGATCGAAGCGGACCGTGCCGACGCCAACCGGTGGCGGCAAGTGGAAAAGCTTGGGTAAGTCTTCAAGATATCGTTCGAACACCTCTTCTTTTTCGCCAGGGAAACCGATCAACAAATTCCACGCGGGTTTGATACCAAACCGGAGCGCGTTTTCCAGAAATTTGATGTTGTTAAAAGCCGTTGTCCCCTTCCGCATCAATTTAAGTGTAGAAGTGGCCATTGACTCGATGCCGGGCTGAATAGTTAAAACATGCGCGTTGGCCAATATGCGCATATCATTTTCCGACAGATCGGCTTTTACTTCATAAAAGAGCGAAACGTTGTCGGGCACATTCATACTCGGAAAAACATCAGAAAAATATTCCTTTGGAACGATGTTATCGACGGAAGAGAAATAATGTACTCTATCGCCGTATCGCGAAAAAAGTGAATCGAACATTCCCAAAGCATTGGCCTTGTTCATGGCACGATAAGACATCGTGGCGCCGTTTAGGCCGCAAAAGGTACAGTGTGCCTTGGCGCCCCACCAGCAGCCGCGCGAGGTCTCCACCAAAAGTTCAAGCTTTTCCTCGGAGCTTTTCGGAAAGTGTGTTGCAAAATCGAGCATGAACGAATCGTAATCCAACTTTACAACCTCATTAATATCACGTTCCTTCCCAATAATATCCAGAGCATCGCTGTTGTCTGCGCCATGCACAACACGGTGAAGCCGATGGATATTTTTACTGGAAAACACGCCATCCACTTGACTGCACTGGTCCGACTCGCCTTCATAATATCTTTTCAAAAATTCCGGAAAACTTTTTAATGCTGGCCCGGAGAAAACATAATCGACGTGCTGAATATTATTGATGATCTCCCTGCCCATGGGAAACTCACAATTGGCTCCGCCCATGACTATGGTGATATCCGGATTCCTCTGCTTCAGCAGGCGCGCCAGCGCGAAGCTTGGAGCATTTTGCATAAACATAGACGTAAAGCCAATGATCTGTGCGTCGAGTAAATTGTGCTTGTCGATGAGTTGATGCAAAAACGATTCGAGTTGGTTGCGTTTTGAAGCCAGTGTTTCATAATAGAGCGAAAGGCTTTGCTTGCCAAACATCGGACCGTATCGTTTGAAATACTGCTCGGTGTTGTCTGGCAGGTCTGGGAAGGCCACTCCCCTGAAATACCAGTCGCCAAAACCGCTATTGTTCGTGACTGCGCTGTTGCAAATAAATTCATAGACCGACTCCCCTAAGAATACGGCCATGTCCATATTAAAATAGAAGATGTTCACATCGATGGATTTTTCGAATTTCTCTTCTACCACCGACTTGAGCTGCGTTAGGGCTATGGAAGGCATAGACGCCTTCGCAAAGGGCATGTCGATCAAATGAATTTTCTTCACCGCTTTATATGTTTAGGTATTCAGAAAAACTGCCAGACGTAAAACCTGCGTTATCAACTTAACACCACCTCTTCTCTCTTTTTAGAATACAGGATTTCTTTTTCACCAAAGAGACGTTCAACTAAAATTCCTTTCTCGTCACAATATTTGAGCAACATGTCAGACTGAACGATTGGATGAGACTCCGGTGTATATTTGATACTGCTGATAAATTCTAACCAGGGTTCCTGCCCCATGGCGTACACGTAAACTTCTTTCGGCCCGAAGGTGTCTATCAACTGCCGGCCTCTTTCGAAGTTCGACCCCGCCAGCCTTCTGGACTGGTCTTTATCGCGGTCAAGATCTTCCGGCAGCAGCGGCCCGTAAAGCCAGGTAAGCGGTGCGCCCTCACATTCCATACCCAGGAACACCACGTCGATATCGCCAATGATCTTATGCACATGCTGATATAGCTTCGATTCTACATTGCATGAGTCGGCCACGAATAACATCGATAGTTCCGCCAATTGCACGTGGTGGCAGATCTTGGCGTGAATATTCAGATCGCAATGCTCTCCGATAAAAGGCAGTCCGGTAATGGTGCAATCGGCAAACTTGATCGCTTCCATCTCTCCTATTTCGATAACATTATGGAAGCCGATCTTATTGAACATCAGCTTGAGATTGGGGTCCTGTAACGCGCCGCCGGAAGTTTTCGGCACTACAATATTTTTGACTTTGTGCCGTAAGGGAAGCAACGTTTCGAACAAAATGTGATCCTGGTGATTGTGGGTGATCAGCACATAATCGATCTCATCGGGCAGATCCATGTCAGAAAACCTGTTTACTTCATGCTGGTAGCCGTAGTAACTCACCACGGGATCGATCAGAATGCTGATGTCGGCGGTCTCCACCAGAATACACGCGTGACCGAAATATCGCATTCTGATCCTGTCGCCGGTATAACGTTTGTATTTCGGAGGAGCTTCATCGGTGAACAAATTTTCAAATTGCGCCCGTTGCTCTTCTTTAACCCGAAGGGCTTTCATCACATCTTCTACAACGCCGGGGTTTCTCTTCATGCGGCTTAGCATGTCTATGCCTTTGTTATTGAAGGGTATCTCCAGGTGCAATACATTTGGTTCGTCGAGCCTGGGGGTGCTGAGAACGAAGGGGCGTTCGTCGTTTTCGGTTACCCACAGGGCGATACTCTGTGCAGAATCATCGTAAAATTCGCTTGCATACAACAAGGTTTCAAACAATCTGAACGACGGCTGATTATTCAGGTCATAAACGAGTTCAACATATCCTTTCAGGATCTCCGGCACTTTTTCGTACAGTGGTTCCAAAGAATATCCTTCAGCTTTGCTCAGGAGTTTGTTCAACTCTTTTATGGCCTCTGAAAATTCGATAAGCTTGCTATGTTTTGTTTGCGTGTTTTCCCTGAGGCGTTTTACTTCATCTACCCGCTTTCCACCCAGATCCATAAATGGTCCACCTCTCATTTTCGGGCTCTTCACGGCCGCAGCGTGGATCTGAGGAGCCTGAATATAGGAGTTAATGATCTTGAGATGCCTGCCTGTAATGTTCATGGCCGCCGTTGCCGGAGAGATGAGGTGGCTCCAGGCATACCAGCGATCAAACAGAGGCTCAATGACTACGTTTGGCTTAAGATATTTTAGCTGATCTTTCATAGTGCGATAGTTGTTTTAATCTTTTTGAAATAATGTCCATGATCTCGACCACATGATCGAAGATGAAGAAGTGCTTTCCGGTCATCTGAATCACTTCAATAGGTTCTGTGGTTTCTTTCTGCCACGCCAGGGCTTGCTCGTAGGTAGCTCGTTCTTCCAGTCCGATGATCACGAGGATCGGAACATTCAAAGGTTCACTTTCTTCGTATCGGTAGTTTTCGGTCGCCTGGAAGTCGGCGCGGATGATCGCTTCGAAGAAGTTAAGAAGCTGCTCATTCTCCAGCACTTCGTCGGGGCTGCCACCCAGCTCTTTGAGTTTTTGAATAAACTCCGGCTTGGGCAGGTCATGTTTCGGCACATCGTGGTTGAACTCGGCAAGCGATGGTCCTATGCACCCGGTGAGGATCAGATATTCGGGTGCGTTTTGGCCATTCTTAATAATTTTTTTGGTCAATAAATAACCGATCAGCGAGCCCATGCTGTGTCCGTAGATGGCATAGGGCTCATTCAACCTGTTTTTGATCTGTCCATAGATGTCATTCACCATATCGTGAATGTTAGTGAGCAGGGTTTCTCTCACGCGCGTGCCTCGTCCGGGTAGATCGAGTGGGACCACATTTACGTGTTCGGGTGCGTTTTCAATGTAACCCCGGTACGAATACAGGCTTCCACCTGCGAACGGTAAGCAAAACAGATTAATTTTTGTCATGGGTCGAGAATTAAAGTAGGTTTACATAACTTTTTTAGATCTATCATTGCGCCGCGATCACGCGGTAAACAACCATTTTCCGATCAACTTCAGGCTGGGCTTTGTTCCATACAACAAAATGCCCACGCGGAAAACACGACCTGCCAGAAACGTGATCGCCACAAAAGTTCCCAATAGCAGCAACATGGAAAGGATCACCTCCCACCATGCCGCTCCGTGTACGATCCGCATCATCATCACCACCGGACTGAAAAAGGGAACAAACGACGTCCACACCATAGCTGTATTCGTCGGATCGCTGAGCGCAGAAGTAATGGCCAGGATCAGCGAAAACACCAGTGGTATCAACACCGGAAAAACAAATTGTAATGTATCGGCGTTGGGTTCCATGGCAGCCCCGATAGCTGCAAAAATTGCAGCATACAACATAAAGCCGAAGACAAAGAATACGACAAACCCGAATGCTATTTTAATCCAAGCCGCTGCCGAAAATGATTCCAACAAAGTGGTCGTTTGTGTTTCCTGCCCAACCTGCACGGAGGCCACGCTTGCCGGATCGGGTCCAGTCCAGGCCACGGCGACTTTCGTCAGCATAAAAGTCAGGCCGGCCACTATGATCACCTGTGTGAGTACGGCCAGCGTTGTGCCGAGTATCTTGCCCATCATCAATTCAAAAGGCGTGACCGATGAGATAATGATCTCGCTCACGCGGTTCATTTTTTCTTCAATCACGGCATTGAGTGTTCTTACACCGTAGAAGAATATAAAGAAGTAGATCACGCAAGAAAGCAATATTCCCAAGACGGTTTTTGTACGAATGTTTGGCTGATCCGGAATGGTATTGCTGATATCAACCATTTCTAATTCAAAGTCCGGGTCTGACGTTGTGTATGCGCCGTGCTGAATGCTCAAGCTGATGGCTCTTACGTCGCGCTCGTCGAGCGGCCCTTTCGATAACAACTTGATCTTCGGTTTGGCGCGATCACCTTGAATATTTAATACACCGGCTATTTTGTCGTTTTGCAATGCCTTTAACGCCGCATCGGCATCCGTCGACGCTAAAACAAACTCTATATTTCCAATGGCGGGTGGTAATGCAGGAAGAAAGTGTGCTTTATCTATTATCTGAAAGATCAGGATACTTTCGTCTTTTTTCTTTTCGGTGGGTCGCGTATTCACAAACGTAGACATGAGCATGGCCACCAGCAGCACGGGTAATAGCAAACAAAGTACGACGAACGCCTGGCTATAAACTCTGGCGCGATACTCTCGCCGCATGATTAAAAAAGTCTTTTGCATTGTGTTACATTCAATTTGTTTTTACAACGGGTCTCAAGCCTTCACTTTTTCCAGAAATATGTCTTTCATGGAGGGCAATATTTCCTTGAACAATCTTATTTCAACATCGCGAGCAAGGTCTTGGATCAGTTCGCTTGACTTCAGGTCGCTTTTCAGCGTGATCACCATCCTGTCATAACCTTCACTGGCTTTCTCATGAGAAATGACATTGAACATATTGCCCTGATCCTGAAAGCTTCCCTTATATTCTATCTCAAACTTGTTCTTCTTAAATGCATTTTTTACATCTTCGATGGTACCATCCAAAACTTTACGGGCCTGGTGGATCATTGTGACACGATCGCAAAGTGTTTCAACTGACTCCATGCGATGTGTCGACAT
>JBMOKS010000416.1:5318-12996 GCA_049324355.1 Bacteroidota bacterium | reverse complement strand
CGGACCCGGAGCTTTATTCTGGATGTGGGTCACGTCTTTCATCGGCATGTCGACCAACTTCTTCACGAGCGCCCTGGCCAGCATGTATCGCGGTAAGGATTCAACCGGCGAGCTTCAGGGTGGCCCCATGTACGTGATCCGTGAAGCTTTGGGTAAAAAGTGGGAACCACTGGCCGTAATCTTTTGCATTTGTTGTATGATCGGTTCGCTGCCGATCTTCCAGGCCAACCAGTTAACACAAGCCCTGGTTGACATCGGAATGAGACCGTTGGGCATACAAGAATCTTTCATAGACCTTGGAGGATGGTCTATCAGCGTGACAAAATTTATCATTGGCATTTGTATCGCGGCGCTGTGCTCGTTGGTGATTATCGGTGGAATTCAACGGATCGGAAACTGGGCCGGACGACTGGTGCCTTCGATGATCGTACTTCACTTTGTATCTGTTGCCATCATCCTGGTGATGTATGCCGACCGAATTCCATACTATATTAAACTGATCTTTACCGATGCATTTTCTGCCCATCACTATCATGGCGATCCGTTTCTCGGTGGCGTGCTGGGTGGAATTATCATGTTGGGTGTGAGGCGTGCCACTTTCTCTAATGAAGCGGGTATTGGCACTGCACCTATGGCGATGGGCGCTTCAAAAAGTACAGAACCTGTGCGTGAAGGACTGATCTCGATGCTAAGCCCGGTGATCGATACCCTTATCTCCTGCTCACTGACGGCGCTCTCTATTTTGATTACCGATGTGTGGATGACAAAAAACGCCAGCGGCATTACTTTAACCTCGCTGGCGTACAGAGCAGCGCTTCCTGTAGGAGGCGACTATGTATTATTGCTTTGTGCTTTCGTATTTGCGATCAGCGCATTGTTCTCGTATTCATATTATGGACGTAAAGCACTCTCGTATCTGGTAGGGCAGGAAAAAAGCAGATGGTATGACTACTTCTACCTGAGCACCATAACTTTGGGCGCCATCGTTTCAATGGACACGGTTCTGAATCTCATCGACATTGCTTTTGCCATCATGGCAATACCTACCATGATCTCGGCGCTGGTGCTGGCGCCGCAAGTGATGAGGGAAGCAAGAAAGTATTTTCAGAAATTAAACGGTAAAGATTAATCCCAGGTACCCCTGTGTGATAAACTGTATTTGCCGGCCCCAGCGAAAAATACGGCGATAGCCGTCATCATATAAAAAACGTTGAGCTCTATCATCCAACCTCCAAACTCATTTCTGGCGAAGACAATATCGAGGTGAGCGATCAGTATGGACATGAGCATATTGAATGCAGCGATGAGTGCCGCGATGCGCGCCTTATAGCCAACGATCATAAAGATGGGTGCTACGAACTCCCCGATATAATTACCATAAGAAATAAACTCCGGAAGTCCTGCAGTGGTGACCATTCTTTTAATGTGGTCGATGCCATGGACTACGCTGTTTGAACCATGCAGGGTCAACAATCCGGCGCATGTAACCCTAACAATAAGTCTGGCGAGATCATCCTGATGAAACCGCGGCATAGGTCAGGCGGCGTTGATTTGCTTGGTATCCTTCATGTAAGGATAATCAAATAAGCCGTGTTCCTTGATGGCTTCCTCAACTTTATGGGGAACGAATTTCTCCCAGCCCGGCTCTCCTTTCTTGATCATGGCCAGCACATTGTCAGAAATAATGTGGAGGTTATTCACATTAGCGTCGTTGATATCCTCAAGCTTGTTATTGTCCATGAGGTAACGGAAAAGATGCCTTAGGTTATCGGGCAATTCTTTTTCAAAATCTTTCAAGGTGAAAAGTTCTTTCGAATTCTTTCGCCATGCCGGATAAATATACAATTTAGTATTGGTGCCGAACAGTGTAGCAAAACACTCAAGAATACCGCCCCGCAGGTTCTCATAGGTTTTTTCTTCAAACACTTTCTGGAGGGCGTAAATACCCATGGTGATGCCTATCTTCTTGCCCCTGGTGATCCGAGCCAGATAATCAACAAGGCGATAATATTCAAAATAATTCGAGATCAGTACACTTTGTCCGAGCGAGCAAATGATATCGGCGCGGTGCAGAAAATCTTTCTCATCAATTTTGCCATCGGGACTGAGGTCGTTCAGCGTCAATTCAGACACCAATACGATCTTCGATTTATCGACATCGGGTTCGTGTTTGAAGTGGCGGCGCGACGCCAGCAGCATATCGACATTCACGTGCGTAACCGGACGAAAACGGCCGCGTAAAACCAGCACATTCTTCTTGTACAGTTCGTCTGACGGTTGCATCACATTGCCGTCAGGACCAAACATGGCAGCTTTGGTAAGACCATTCTTCACCATCTTCAACGCCATCAACCGGTTGTCGACGTGTTTGAAGTTCGGGCCTGATAACCTGAACATATCGACTTCAATTCTTCGGGTGCTGAGCCCATCGAGCAAGGTCATTAATATTTCCTCGGGGTCGCTGAGAAACATACACCCATAGATCATATTCACACCCACAATACCCAAGGCCAGCTGTTGCTGCAATGGGTCGTTGTCGTGCATTTTAACGTGTATCACACAGTCGTTGGGTTCGCTTTTAGGTGTCAATTGAAACCTTAACCCAATCCAGCCGTGACCCTGGTTCGTACGATCATAGTTGACGATCTCGACGGTATCGGCAAACGCAAAGAAGCGGGTGGACTCTATGCGGTGAGGTAGCCGCTCGGCCAGTAAGACGTATTCGTGATCCAACATCCCCAGCAGTCGGTCTTCGCAAACGTAGCGATCGCACTGCCCATAGATTGCGTCGCTGAACTTCATGTCGTAGGCCGAGATGGTTTTGGCTATGGTACCGGAAGCCCCTCCTACTTTAAAAAAATTAGCTGCCACCTCCTGCCCAGCACCGATCTCAGCAAACGAACCATAAATAGCCTTGCTTAGGTTGATCCGAAGCGCTTTTTCCTGGGTTGTTAACTTCCTGAATTCATCCATAAAGCCTCCACTGTAGTGATGACAAGTTAGCGATTTGATTTTACTTGAAGTCCACGGCGTTGTAAATTTTTCAGGGTCGCACAACCGTAAACTTATCTTTCCTGAAGAGCTAAACCAATTTTTGATAATTATAGTTTATGCTCTACTTTTCATGCTTTATCAAACGTTTAGGTAAACCTTTAGAATGTCAAATAGAGGAAATTTTTCCGGACGCCTGGGATTTATTCTGGCGGCAACCGGTTCCGCCATTGGTCTGAGTAATATCTGGAGATTTCCTTATCTCGCCGGTCAAAACGGCGGCGCAGTCTTTCTCATCATTTATCTCTTGTGCATCTTCCTATTCTGCTTTCCGGTCATGGTAGGCGAGATTGCTATTGGTCGCGCGGCGGGCAGTGATGCGTATGGCTCTTACTCAAAACTGGGCGGCAAAAAATGGGGACTACTGGGGCTGTTCGGTATTCTCAGTGGTGTATTCATTCTCTCATACTACAACGTAGTGGCAGGCTGGGCGTTTGGTTACTTTGTGGAGATCGTCTTCGGCACCTTACTTGATCGCGAAAATCATGGCATTTTTTTTAACGAGTTCGTGGGCAATGGTACCAGCAATTTCTTTTATTCACTGGCCTTCATCTTTCTAACAGGATTGGCCGTAGCATATGGCGTGCAGAAAGGCATCGAGACTGCCAACAAAATATTGATGCCCTCCTTATTTCTCATTCTTGTCGGGCTAATTATTTACAGCCTTACGCTGCCCCATGCCATGGATGGCGTACGCTTTTATCTTGTTCCGGAATTTAGCGAAATTAAACCTCAGACTATTTTCGATGCTTTGCGACTCGCGTTCTTTACACTGTCGCTCGGTGTTGGCGGTCTGATGACCTACGGATCATACGTTAAAAAATCGGAGAACATTGTATATGCAGCTTCCGTGGTGACCTGGGCCGATACGATCGTTGCCTTCTTGGCCGGACTCATGATCTTTCCGCTGGTCTTTTCAATAGGACAATCGCCCGCTGAAGGTCCAGCGTTGGTCTTCATTGTGCTTCCGAAAATATTTCACGCCATGGGACCCGTCATAGGCAAAATAGTCGGCGGTGCGCTCTTCCTATTATTGTGCTTTGCTGCGTTGCCTTCTTGTATTTCACTCCTGGAACTGCCCGTCGCCTACCTGGTAGATCAGAAGACACTCCCGCGCAAAAAAGTAGCGTGGACATTATGTGCGGTTATATTTCTCTTAGGGCTCCCCAGCATGCTGAGTTTCGGCGCAGTACCCGCACTGAGTCGGTTGCCATTCTACAAAGGCCGTGAATTCCTGTCGTTCATCGCCGATATGACTGACATCACCCTGACCATTGGTGGCTGTTTGATGTGTATTTTCATTACCTATCGTTGGAAGGTGCACAACATGAATGCGGAACTGACACTGGGGAATTTAAAATTTCCCGGATCCTGGATGCAGCGCTACATCCACATAACCGTAGCCTATATTTGCCCGGCCCTGCTGGGCATACTGTCGGTGTTGATCATCATTGACAAGTTCGCGGGATTGGACTGGCTTTTCTGACAACTACTTTTTCGTCAGGAATCGCTCCTTTGCTTGGCGTTTGATCTCGTCCCACTCATCAGGTGGCGGAGGTGTGCCTTTTTCGAACTCCGTAAGCAACCATTTGACAAGTTCCTTTTTCATACCAAACTTCTTCACCGTGGTCTCGCAAAACTCGATCTCATGCTTGTCGATCACATCATCGGCATATACCATCAGCACAAGGTCATACAGCAGGTTCATTTTATCGTTGTGGTTATCCGGAACGATAATTTCAAATTTTTCGTCGCTTTCCAAAAGAGTCTTCACCTGGCGATCTTTCAAGCCATAGCGCGCACCGATCTTGTAAAGTAATTTTTCCTCCTTGGGGTGCATATGACCATCGGCCTTCGCCAGCGCCAGAAGGTTCTTAATGTGGTTTTTCTTGTAGGATAAATACTGGTGTTCGAAAAAACCGATCATAAATTATGTATTAGAGATTGAGCATTAGCATCAAATACACCGTAAAATTAGTCAACTAATACGAAAGTAACAGCGCCAGATCGTAAAAATGAACCATGAACTGATGCCTCGCGTCTAATCAACCCATTCCGCAACGAACAGGTTGGTGTTTCGGGTACCACCGTTGTTCCGGTTGGATGAAAACACGAGTTTTTTGCCATCGGGTGAGAACATTGGAAATGAATCGAACACACCGTCATAGGTGATCTGTTCCAGCCCGGATCCGTCTTCGTTGATCATAAAAATATTGAATTGAAAGCCTCTGCTCCCTCGGTGGTTAGATGAAAAGAGTATCTTTTTCCCGGAGGGATGATAGAACGGAGCCCAATTGGCCTTACCCAACTGCGTAACCTGGTGCAGATCTGTGCCGTCGGCATTGCACACAAAAATCTCCATCTCCGTTGGGGCCACTAGTCCCTGTGCCAAATATTCCTGGTACTCTTTTTTCTGTTCGTCAGTTCTAGGCCTCGATGCTCTAAAAACGATCTTCGAACCATCCGGAGAAAAGAAGGCGCCTCCGTCATAGCCAAGTTCATGTGTGATCTGTTTCACATTGGTGCCATTGATATCCATCGTATAAAGATCAAGGTCGCCATTGCGATTCGAAGTAAATACAATTTTATCACCCTTCGGAGATACGGTGGCCTCTGCATCATATCCATTTACGCTGGTGAGCTGTTGAAGCACTCTGCCGGTGAGATCTGCCACAAAAATATCGTAAGTAGAATAAACCGGCCACAAGTATTTTCCTCCCGGTTTACGTTCGGGTTCCGACGGACAGTCTATGCCACCCAGATGGGTCGATGCGTATAACACAGTTTTATTTCCGGGAAGGAAGTATGAACACGTGGTCCTGCCCTGTCCGGTACTCAACATCTGAGGTTTATTGTTCTGCAGATTGCTTTCATCGACCTGAGTGTAAAAGATCTGGTCGCATTTCAAACCCCAGGCAGGATTGTTGGATTGAAAGGTCAGCATCTTGTTGTCAAAACTCCAATACGCTTCGGCATTGTCGCCACCGAAAGTCAATTGTCGCAAATTCTTCAGATGTTTCTCCTTCGCATATTGTAACGAATCTGTGCTCACCTTTGGATTCGATAATGAATGATCGTAACCGGCGAAGGCAGAAAACAAAAGCGGTATGATCGCCAGCAATATTGGGATTTTTTTCATTTGGACATGATGGCTAACTGAAATTCACGCCGCCACAACGGCTTCCTGCTCTTTGAGAATTCTCCGTAGTATTTTACCGACGTTTGATTTAGGTAATTCGGTTCTGAATTCCACGTGGCGCGGCACTTTGTAGTTGGTAAGATTTTCGTGGCAATATTTTTTTAATTCCTCCTCGGTAAGCAGCGGATCGCGCTTCACAACAAATATTTTGATCACCTCGCCCGACTTAGAATCCGGCACACCAATCGCTGCCACTTCGAGTACTTTGGGATGCGTGGCAATAACATTTTCGATCTCGTTCGGGAACACGTTAAATCCCGAAACCTTGATCATATCTTTCTTACGATCTACAATCTTGAAAAATCCTTCGCTATCCATCAACCCGATGTCACCCGTTCTGAACCAACCGCCTGGAAAAAAAACTCCTTCGTTATTTTGTCTCCAATAGCCGGCCATCACTTGCGGACCGCGCGCGCATATCTCTCCAACATCACCTTGCGCCAGTTGATTACCATGTTCGTCAAAGATACCAACTTCAGTACTCGGCATGGGAATACCAATGGTACCGCCTTTATGCGTTCCGTCCAACGGATTACAGCACAATACCGGCGACGTTTCACTCAGTCCATATCCTTCCACCAGCGGCGATTTAGTGACCTCCTTCCATCGCTTCGCAACAACATCTTGCACCGCCATTGCTCCGGCAACCGCCCCTTTCAATCTCGAAAAATCAAGATCCTGAAAACCGGGAGTGTTCATCAGTCCATTGAATAAAGTATTCACACCTGTGATTATCGTAAACTTATGTTTCTTTAATTCCTTCACAAATCCCTTCATATCGCGCGGGTTGGTGATCATTACGTTCTTCACACCTGTACTGAACATCAACAGACCATTTACGGTCAACGCGAAGATGTGGTACATGGGAATAGCTGTGATGATCACGTCGGCTCCATCGGCACTCATATAAGGCTTGAACCAATACCGGATCATGGCGTTGTGGGCCACGAGGTTAGCGTGTGAAAGTTGAGCTCCCTTGGAAACGCCGGTTGTTCCTCCGGTATATTGAAGCACCGCGAGGTCGTTAATATTAACCTCGGGCTTCTTTAACGTAAACGATGCTCCTTTTTTCAGGACATCCTTAAATGAAAGTGCTTGGGGTAGATGGTATTCGGGCACCATCTTCTTCACGCTTTTCACTACAAAATTCACCAAGGCACCTTTCAAACTTCCGAGCATATCGCCGAGTTGAGTTACGATCACGTGCCTGATCTGCGTGTTAGCAATGATCTTTTCCAGGTTACTGGCAAAATTGGCTACGATAACAATAGCAACCGCACCCGAATCTTTAAATTGATGTTCCATTTCCCGTGGGGTGTACAGGGGGTTTGTATTCACTACGATAAGACCCGCCCGAAGTGCACCAAGAAAAGCTATCGGAAATTGCAGCAGGTTCGGCATTTGAATGGCAATGCGATCGCCCTTTTG
>JBMOKS010000416.1:3422-5308 GCA_049324355.1 Bacteroidota bacterium | reverse complement strand
ATTCTTGCTGAAGATAAGCTGCAAAATTTTTCGCCATATCATCTACTTGTCCAAAGGTGAGCGTGGCCCCCATGTTCTCGAAAGCAACTTTGTCTTTATACTTTTTGCAACTCTCGTCGAAGATCTCAGTTACGGAATTGTATTCGTACAGCTTAACTTCATGGGGTATACCAGCAGGATAACTTTTGAACCAGGGAAAATCTTTCATAAAAAAAGTAGATGGTTTTAAAAACTTCTATACCCAAAGCAAACGATTGTTTCGCAGCAAATCAATAGCAAAGAACCACGAAAATGGATTTACCGCCCTGCCGGCAGGCAGAGCATTGACGATTGAACT
Organism: Bacteroidota bacterium; assembly: GCA_049324355.1. GTDB lineage: Bacteria > Bacteroidota > Bacteroidia > Cytophagales > Cyclobacteriaceae > Chryseosolibacter. The sequence continues at coordinate 4,971 of JBMOKS010000416.1, read as the reverse complement.
ACAGGACTTAGACAGTTTGGCAAAACTGGCGTCAATTAAAGCGGACCGTGGGCAAAGCATGACATTGGTTCGACAAGTGCGTTCTTTAATACAACTGCGGCTTTGCTCGAACTCGCACTACCTCGGGTCAGACGTGGCTGACTAATTATTGTAAATAATTGCAAATCAGTGGATAAGATTGTTTAACAAAAAATGTGGTGGCTTTGCATTCTTTGCAAAAAGAAAAACCCACCCGTCTTGAAGGGAATCAAGACCAAGGTGGGTCAGCTCTGAATAACTCATTAACCTAAACTGAGCTAGCTGTAGGAGAAGGGATCGAACCTCCACGGAGCAGTTAGTTTTTCCTGTTTTAACCTTGAAAAATTTATCCTGTTACCTCCACCCCCGAGACCGGAGGGCTTGTCTGCCAATTTCAACACCCTACAATTTTAAAGAACATCACTGCTGTAGAGGGAGGGGTCGAACCTCCACGGAGCGGTTAGGTCGCCAAAGGCTGGACTTTATCCCGAACTCTCCACCCCCGAGACCGGAGGGCTTGTCTGCCAATTCCAACACCCTACAGTGTAAAGGCCCCGCCAGGGCCTCATTTTATCAACCTATTGAGCTAACAACTGTTTGCGTCTGGTTGTAAATTATGTAACAAAGTAAGCTAAACACCATCATAAACATCAACAAATAATCATAATTATTGTATAATTTTTAATAATAATGATTATTTTTGAATATAAACTAAAACTGAAATTTCATCATGGCCGAAAATTTTAAAGTTGATAATATCGACTTGAAGATCCTGGAGATTCTCATGCAGGATGCCAAGAAACCTTATACCGAAGTAGCAAAAAAAGCATTCGTATCGGGTGGCACCGTTCATGTGCGTATGAATAAGATGGAAGAAGCGGGCATTGTCGAAAAAACAACTTTGAGGGTGAATTATGCCAAGCTCGGTTATGATATCACTGCCTTTATTGGGATTTTCCTTCAAAAGAGCGCCCTGTATGACCAAGTGATGGCGGCGCTCAAAACAATCCCCGAGATCACCAACATCCACTACACAACCGGCAATTACAGCATGTTTGTAAAGATTCACTGCAAAGACACAAATCACCTTAAAGAGGTGCTTCATGATAAGATCCAGCAGGTAGAAGGCATCGAACGCACCGAGACCATGATCTCGCTGGAGGAAAGTCTCGACAGAAGCCTGAATCTAACCTCATAGAGGCTTTCTATATCGATTTCAATAGGTTCTATGAAATATAAACCCCTCGAAAGAACCTTAAAATCGACATTTTGTTATAAATTTGTTAGTTAATTTAAACTTAGTCTAAATAACTGTCGATGAGCAAAGACAATCAGGTTTTGGAGGAATTGACGTCCAAGGAATATGAGCACGGATGGACCATTAACATTGAGACGGATTCAGCCCCAAAAGGTCTTAACGAGGGCATTATCAGGTTCATTTCGGCTAAGAAAAATGAGCCCCAATGGCTATTGGACTGGCGCTTAGACGCCTTTCGCCAGTGGATGAAGATGACAGAGCCAAAATGGCCCA
>JBMOKS010000416.1:0-3412 GCA_049324355.1 Bacteroidota bacterium | reverse complement strand
AACGTCACCTACCCGCCTATCAACTACCAGGATATCATTTACTATTCTGCGCCCAAGCAAAGCGCTAAGGCCAAAAGTCTTGAGGATGTTGACCCCGAGCTGATCAAAACGTTCGAAAAGCTTGGCATTTCCCTCACCGAGCAGAAGCGATTAACCGGCGTTGCCGTAGATGCAGTTATTGACAGCGTTTCTGTAGCCACAACATTCAAAGAAACGTTGGCCGAACTCGGCATCATCTTTTGCTCCTTCAGTGAGGCGGTTCAAAAACACCCTGACCTGATTAAGAAATATATGGGATCGGTTGTGCCTGTTAATGATAATTACTTCGCAGCGCTTAACTCTGCTGTCTTCACAGACGGCTCTTTCTGCTACGTGCCCAAAGGTGTACGTTGCCCGATGGAACTTTCCACTTATTTCCGCATCAATGCCGCTAACACAGGCCAGTTCGAAAGAACATTGATCGTAGCCGATGAGGGCTCCTATGTGAGCTATCTCGAAGGATGTACCGCTCCGATGCGCGACGAGAATCAACTACACGCTGCGGTGGTCGAGATCTACGCCTTGAAAGATGCACAGGTCAAGTATTCGACTGTACAGAACTGGTATCCTGGAGATAAGGATGGTAAAGGCGGAATTTACAACTTCGTCACCAAGCGTGGACTTTGTGCCGGCGATGGTTCCAAGATCTCATGGACTCAGGTTGAAACCGGATCGGCCATCACCTGGAAGTATCCTTCGTGTATTTTGAAAGGCGATAACTCTATGGGTGAATTTTACTCTGTGGCGGTGACTAACAATTATCAGCAAGCGGACACCGGAACCAAGATGATCCACATCGGAAAGAATACCAAATCGCGCATTGTATCCAAGGGTATTTCTGCCGGTCATTCACAAAACAGCTACCGCGGACAGGTACACATCATGAAGCGGGCCGAAAATGCACGCAACTTCTCGCAGTGTGATTCACTACTCATGGGCGACAAGTGCGGCGCGCATACTTTCCCGTACATCGACGTCGAGAACAGTACCAGCAAAATAGAACACGAAGCCACCACTTCCAAGATCGGCGAGGATCAGATCTTCTATTGCTTACAACGTGGCATAGACGAAGAATCAGCCGTAGCGCTCATTGTGAATGGTTATGCAAAAGAAGTGCTTAACCAACTGCCGATGGAATTTGCCGTCGAAGCTCAGAAACTTCTCGCCCTAACCCTCGAAGGAAGCGTAGGATAAAAAAATGTTCCTCATTCCATCCTCCTTGGTTACGGTAAAAAACAAAGGACGAGGAACAGGGGACCAAGAACAACGACATAGAACTAAGAACCAAACTATAGACATGTTAACGATTAAGAATCTTCAAGCGAAAATAGACGATAAACAAATATTGAACGGAATCAACCTTGAAGTAAAGGCCGGCGAAGTGCACGCGATCATGGGACCGAACGGGTCGGGCAAAAGCACACTGGCATCTGTACTGGCAGGGCGCGAAGAATATGAAGTTTTAGATGGCGAGGCAACTTTCCTGGGCAAAGACCTTTTAGCGATGGCCCCCGAAGAGCGCGCACGTGAAGGTGTATTTCTGGCGTTCCAGTATCCGGTAGAGATACCCGGTGTGAGCACCATCAACTTTATGAAGACTGCCCTGAACCAGATCCGCGAACACCGCGGACAACAGCCGTTGGATGCTGTCTCTTTTTTGGGCCTGATGAGAGAAAAAATGAAGCTTGTGGAGATCGATCAGTCGCTCATCAACCGCGCGTTGAACGAAGGATTCTCCGGTGGTGAGAAGAAGCGCAACGAGATCTTCCAAATGGCAATGCTCGAACCTAAACTCGCGATCCTGGACGAAACCGATTCTGGCCTGGATATAGATGCCTTGAAAATTGTTTCGAACGGCGTCAACAAGTTGAGATCAAAGAATAATGCGGTCATCGTAGTGACGCACTATCAGCGCCTGCTGAACTACATCGTACCTGATTTTGTGCACGTGCTGTATAAAGGCAAGATCGTTAAGTCTGGAGGAAAAGAGCTCGCCCTCGAGCTGGAAGCCAAGGGTTACGATTGGGTAAAAGATGAAGTGTCGGTAGCCTAATGTGTGAACGATGAATTTAACTGCAACCGAAAAAAATACTACCGCACTGATCGCCGCTTCTGTCAAGCAGGTTATCAATGTAGATGCCGATCCATTGAGAAGCGAAGCATTGGGGTTATTCCAGCAGCATGGCCTGCCCGGTCATAAGCATGAGGAGTATAAACATACACCCATCACCCGTGAATTAGAGAAGAATTTTTCTTTTGCCAACTCACCAGCTCCAGGGCCTCTCCATGATATCAGCCGATTCCAGATCGCCGGCATCGAAGCTAACATACTGGTATTCATCGACGGCGTATACTCGGCAGATCATTCAAAGATCATCTCCAAGCCCGGTGATGTGACGATCATGCGCCTGGAAGAGGCGCTGGCTGCCAACAACAAAGTTGCGCATCAGCATTTTGCCAAGTACATCAATTTTAAGAACGACGCTTTTGCCGCTTGGAATACGGCAGCCTGGAACCACGGACTATTCGTGCATGTTCCCGACAATACTATTCTCGAACAGCCAATCATTATCCACCATATTAGTCACGCCACAGCAGGCGAAGTAGTGGCCGTTAACAGAAACCTGGTCGTCACCGGAAAAAGCAGTGAGTCGACCTTTATTGAGAAATTTGACTCCGTTGGAAACGGCAATCACTTTTTAAATCTCGTGAATGAGGTTGTCGTGGGCGAAAATGCCGGTGTCAATTTATACACCATTCAGAACGACGAAGGAAATCGCTACCAGTTCAACCTCACGGAAATCTACCAACATCAGTCAAGCCGCGTAAACACCTTTACGTTCTCGCTGCATGGACGCGTGATGCGTAATAACCTGCACCTTCAGTTAGATGGCGAAGGCATTGAATCGCATATGTACGGTTTGTATTTACTGGGCAAAGACACGATAGCCGACAATCATACCGTCGTTGATCACAAAAAACCGAATTCGTTCAGCAACGAATTGTATAAAGGTATCATGGAAGAAAATTCCAAAGGTGTTTTTAACGGAAAGATCTTTGTTAGACCTAATGCGCAAAAGACAAATGCATTCCAGGCCAACCGCAATATTTTATTGACCGATAAAGCTACAGTGAACACAAAACCTCAGCTCGAGATCTGGGCCGACGACGTTAAATGTTCTCACGGGTGTACGTCGGGCCAGCTTGATGGCGAGGCAACCTTCTATCTGCAATCGCGTGGTATCAGCAAAGAAACTGCGCAAGCCATGATGCTCTATGCTTTTGCCGGCGAAGTGTTGGATAGTGTGAAGAATCCCTCGATCAAAGATTATATCGATAGTGTGATCAGCGATCGCCTGCATAAAAACTTTTA
>JBMOKS010000415.1:4397-13004 GCA_049324355.1 Bacteroidota bacterium | reverse complement strand
GATCATCACCATTTTTGTTGATGCTGTTGCTAACGGCGGAAATCTGCTGCTCGACATGGGTCCCAAAGAAGACGGCACAATTCCTCCTGAACAAGTTCATATCCTGAAAGAGCTCGGTGCCTGGAATAAGAAACACGGCGAAGCAATTTTCAACACCATAGCGGGTATTCCACAGGGACACTTTTATGGTCCCACAACATTATCGAAAGATTCCACAACACTGTATTTATTTCTTCATGGCCATGTGTCTGGCGAAGTTGTACTGAAGGGCTTGAAGACAAAAGTCAAAAAGATTGAAGCCGTGGGCAACAAGACCCCGATCAAACACAAAATTGTAGGTAAGATCTCGTGGAGCCCTGTGCCGGGGTTGGTTTATATTACCGTGCCCAAAGAAGCGAATGACCAATATGTTACTGTGCTTAAAGTTGTACTGGAAAAGCCAATTGAATTATATGCGGGTAAAGGTGGCCTTAATTAAACGCGCTAGAACTTTATCGGATATACAAATCGAACCCTGACCCGTTGTCCTTGCTACAGCCCGGGTTTCCATTTAGGCATCAGGCTGACCAAGCGCAACGCTTCGCGATCTGCTTCTGGCGTTAGCCCGCGAAGTACTTTCTGTTCGGTTAGCGACCCGTCGCGTTCCGCTATGAAGCTTACATCAAAGTTTCTATTTTGCGATTCTGCAATTAATTCATTTTCGCCTGCCCAACCAAGGCATTTTCCATCGATGAATTCCTCAGAAGAGATTCAAATGCATATTGTCCAACTGACAACGGTCAATAATGGTGATCAGGATGATTAGACTGTACTAAACTCCCGGTTATATTTATTCCTATACTCCAACGGCGTAAGTCCGGTGATATTCCTGAACACCTCGCGAAACGCTTTAATATCGCTATAGCCCACATCGTACATTACTTCCTGTACCTGCTTGCGGCTTGACTCAAATGCTTTTTTTGCCATTTCAACTTTTACACGTTGGCGATATTCAGCTGGCGTAAACCCTGTGGCATTGAGGAAACGGCGATCGAAATTTCTGCGGCTTATGGCAAGGTGGTTGGCAATTTCATAAAAAGAAAGGTGGGGATCTCGGTTGCGTTCGATAAGGTCTTGGGCATTTTTTACGAGTTCGTCCTGATGATCTTTTTCGGTACTGAACATGGCATAGGCAGCCTGGCTGTTGCGGTCAATATCGATCTGAAAGATCTTTGAACAAAAAATGGCAGTTCGTCTATCGTAGTACTTTTCTATGAGGTAGATCAGCAAATTCAAAAAAGAAAAAGCGCCGCCATTTGTGTAGATCCCTTTTTCATCCGTGATCAGTTTTCCGGATTGGAGTTTTACATCCGGAAACATTTTTTTAAAAACTTCTTCTGCGTACCAATGTGTGGAGGCATTTCGTCCTTTCAAACGCCCTGTGGAAGCCAACACAAAAACGCCGGTGCAAATGCTGGCTACCTCAGCGCCTTTTGTGTACTGGTGCCTAACCCACTGCACCAGGGCGCTATTCGCTATTAATGTTTCTGAAAAACTTTTTCCAATGGCAGGAATAATAATAAGGTCTGTTTTTTTGATTGCTGCGATGTTGGTGTGCGGCTTCACCGTAAAAAGGTCGTCGTGAAAGGTTACGGTTCTCGAGAGGCCTGCGAGTTCTATCTTAAACACTTCCTTTTTTGCAAGTTGCTGCTGGTACTCATTGGCTTTTTTAAAAACCTTGTAGGCTCCGATAATGCTGCTCAGGTTATTTTTGCCCTTGGGCACGAGGATCGTCAAGTGTTTCATGACATTGAAGTTAAATTTTTGGCTTGTCCAAATCAACCCGCAGAGTTGTCTACTTAGACACCCCTTCATAAGCACAGCAATATATAACTTTGTTAAAAAAAAGAATATGAAAACGCAAGATCTCGTTCAATTGTACTTCAACAAGGTGAAAGAGAAATCGGATTGGCAAACCTTGATCGCCCCTGACATGAAATTTGAAAGCCCGGCGCCCACAACATTCGGGAAAGATGCTTATGTTACTGCCGCATCAAGATTCTTTCAAATGGTGGAAACATTAGAAATAAAACAACTGGCAACCGAAGGAGAAAAGGCGTGTGCATGGGTGAATTATTTGTTACGCTTGAAAAACGGCAAGACTTTCAATTGTATGGTGTCTGAATTACTGGCCGTAGAAAACGATAAGATCGTTTCCTCTGCAATTTTGTTTGATACGCTGGCGTTGAAAACTTTTACATCGGAAGCTTCTTAACGTATGGCTGTAAATGTCGCTTTGACCAAAAGAGTGAGAGACGCTCTGGCCAATCTGGATGTTGAAGAAAAGAAAATGTTCAGGGGCATAGCCTTTATGGTGAACGGAAAAATGTGCGTGACCGTTGGCGATAATCGCATCATGTGCCGGATCGATCCTACCCTTCACAAAGAAATGGTTACGAATCCAGGTGTGAGCACAGTGAAGATGAAGGGCCGCGACTACATTGGCTGGATCAATGTTGACGAATCGGTAATTCCTGATAAAAAGAAACTATCCTATTGGGTCAGGCTGGCTTTACAGTTTAATGAAAAGATTAAGTAACACAAGCCCTGGATACGCAAATCCAGAGCTTGCAGTAGGTCATATTCCACTAAGGCATCGGTGCCTTAACATTGCTGCTGAACATATCCCGGTGCATTTTCCATCCTTCGGTGGTTTTTTTCCAAACCACTAGAATTTTTCCTTCGTCAATTTTTTTCCAGTTGAGATCGAACAGTTCATACTTGCTTTCTTCAGTCACGAAAGCTATCCCGTCTCCGTACAAATTCAAGATCGTGAATTTGGCGTGTACTTTGGAACTACCTTTGAAAAAGCTCAGGATAGCATCCGCGCCACACAAACGTTGAGCATGGGGCGGCAAAAGGCAGGCGTCATTGGTATACCGGCTTAAAATAGAGCCGTCGCCTTTCATGGCCAGGTCAGAATAGATGGCATTGCTTGCCTCGATAGCTTTCCGTGCTTCTTCTAATGGCTTTCCTTTGGATTGGGCAAAACTTGACGATACTGTTACCGCGAGCAGCAGGGAAACAATAATTTTTTTCATGCGAATATTTTTTTTGTGCAAACTAACGGAGCCAGTGTCACTAAAATTGTAAAATTCCGAACGGAAGGGATTTGAAGGCCGCGGTCAAATACCAATATTCACCGATTTATGAAATTGGTCGTCGCGTTTAGTGAGCAAAGATTTGGCTTCGAAAGGCTTTATGCCCGTGAATTTTTTGAATTCTTTTATAAAGTGCGATTGGTCATAGTATCCGCATCTGTGCGCAACCGACGTCAGATTGTCGGCCGACGATAATATTAAGCCGAGGCTTTTGTTAAATCTATAAATAGAAAATAACATAACAGGGCTTACACCTACTACTTCCAAAAACGTTTTCTGGAAATATCTTTCCGAGAATCCGAAGGTTTGGGCCAGCTCATTTAGGTTGATGGATTCAGCTTCCTTCAGCATGGACCTGCAAAACTCAGCGATCATCAGCACTTTTTTATGCTTGTGCTGATTTTCGGATAACTTCCTGATAAAAAAGCCGTCAAGCACCTTGATCTTTTGCGTAGTTATACCGGCTTCCATGATCTTATCATACAAGTCGATTATTTCGCCGGAATAGACATTGGAAATATCCGTGGCATAATTGGTGAATTCCGAGATCGGATTATAAAAAAACAGCGAACAAGCATAGGGGTAGAACCTTGTGATCAAAATCGTGGTTCCTTTTGCGGCGTTGAGTCTGGTGGGAACAGTTAGATGTCCTAGCAGTTCAACGTTGGGTGTTTGTTTATACTGCCCGTTGATTATTGTCGCAGCTTTTCCGTTGGGCAACTTCACCACAAAATCCAGGTATCCACTCGGATAAAAGATCTCGTCATTAAGATCGTTGCTTATCTCGATAACGGAATAATTTTTAATGAATGGTTTCAAACTATCAGAAGGCAAAAGCTGCATACGATTTTTTTGCTGATTCGATCTATGCTCCAACGACGTGCGGCCAGGTATGTTTCGATAGAGAAATAGAAAACCGCATTTTCCTGTTGACCTACTGTTGTCATGGCCGGGAAAAAGTGGCGAATAACGCACAGCACACACGGGATCTAAAATCGGTCCAAGCCTGAAAAACAGACTGCCTATCTTAACTACCGATAAAGTTGGTAAATTCCAACTTGATCATCGTGCCACTATTGTGTTCCGATAAAAATATCAATAACTCGGTAACATTTGCCCTTGTTAACCAACTTATATAGAAGCACAGCTGAAAATCCATGATGTCTCGATTTTAAACGTGGAAAGAAATAACCCACAACTATGAATAAACTATTGATCTTCGCACTTTTCATTCTGTCTTGTTTGTCTGCCTATGCGCAAACCAAACAACAACCCATACTTTTGCCCTCGTGGTTTGTGAATGGAGAACGGTTCTACTTGAAGCTCGCCACAGCTTCGGGCGATACCATTCAAGGTTTTTGTGATACAGGTGGTGGCTTTACGGCGATCTTCTCCGACGCTATACAAAGAGCGAACCTTCAATCCAAAGTAAAGAGCATTGACGGTAAAATGGGATACATCGACTTCACTGATGCCGTACTTGACCAACGTATTCCCCCCGTAGCCATGGGTGGTGGTGGCCGTGGGCCCAAAACCGATAAGCCTTACTTTCTTGTCCCGCCAAATGAAATGATGCAAGGCGAAGAAGGCAGCTTTATGAAAGCTATCGCCCCCGATGCTTTTCTGGGCCAGTTTTTCTTCCTTGATAAAGCCTGGACATTTGATTACCTCAAAAGACAAGTATGGGTAAATACCCCCATCGCGGCGAAGGAGGCCAATAAACGCAACGTTCAGAAAATAGGATTTAAAAAAGATGAACAGGGCAAAAAAATATTCGGCCATCCCAGCATGACCATCGAAGTAGAAGGAGAAATATTGGATATGCTGTTTGACACCGGCGCCACGTTCAGGCTCACCGAGAGCAGCAAAAAGGCATTTGGTACCAATGAAATTTCTGCGGGAGGTTCATTTATAGCCAAATCGGTATTCGATCAGTGGCGGGCAAAACACCCCGATTGGAAAATCATCGAAAAAGCTGATGGCCCGGCCGACATGATCGAAGTTCCCAAAGTTAAGATCGGTAATAATATTGTCGGCCCGGTGTGGTTTTCTATGCGCCCCGACGAAGCATGGTCTAAAGGTATGATCCAATCGATGGACAAAGTAGTGAAGGGAGCTGTGGGCGGTTCGGCGTTTAAGTATCTGAAAGTCACCATTGATTACAATACTGAGTTGGCTAAGTTCGAGTCCAGGTAGCCCCCGGCAAATTCTATATATATATAGCGAAAGAGCGCCCTTGCTGGTGCTCTTTTTCATTTTTATGGCCTCATCCTTCCTTTTAAAAAAAAAATAAAAAAAATTCCGGCCGATGTCCAATTTCCGGGATCTCGTTCATTACTGGGGTGTAAAACATCTACAACAAATAAAATTTATGAACATGGAATCGAGAATTAACCCCTACGAAAAAGGTAAAGGCGCGGCAAAGGCAATGTATGGACTGGCCATTTATATGGCAAAATCTTCTCTGGAGCAATCTCTTTTAAATCTTATTTATTTCAGAGTATCGCAGGTAAACGGTTGTGCTCAATGTCTTGACATGCACTCTAAAGACCTGAGGGCCAAAGGAGAAACTGAGCAACGTCTTTACCTGCTCGACGCATGGCGCGAAACAACTTTCTATACCGACCGTGAACGCGCCGCGCTGGCGTGGGCCGAAGCTGTGACGAAGGTCACCGTAGGTCATGTGCCCGACGAAATTTACGAAGCCGCGAAGAAAGAATTTTCCGATGAAGAATTGGTCGATTTAACCATGGGCGTGATAACGATTAACAGCTACAATCGTATTAATATTGCGTTTCGTGTGCCTGCCGGAAATTACCAGCCTTCATCACACGCAGTAAGAGCAAACTGAGAAGCATCGACGAGAGAAACTAAACACAACATACTTTAAAATTAAAAAACAAACGCAACATGAAAGATTTCATATTATTATTCAGACAGTCCAGCTACGATTACAGCAACGTATCGCCAAAGGAAATGCAAGCCTTAACAAAAAAATGGCAGGATTGGGTTGGCGGCATCGCAGCTCAGGGGAAACTCGTCAGCAGCGGCCCACGGCTCGCCATGGAAGGCAAAGTCCTCAAAGCCGGCGGCGTTGTCACAGACGGTCCGTTTGTAGAGATCAGAGAAAGATTGGGAAGCTTTTTGGTGGTAAGAGCCGAAAACCTCGACGACGCCACCACGCTGGCTCATGGTTGTCCGGCAATCGACGCCAACGGTAGTGTAGAGATCAGACCGATCTATTCGTAATCATTGAGCTCAACAACAAACCCACCCTAAACAGGAGTGGGTTTGTGGTATTTAACTATGGAACAAGGAAACGACTTTTTAAAACATCTCTTCCAGCAGGAATTTTCTAAAATGGTTGCCGTGATCAGCAAACTTTTTGGATTGAAGCACATTGAAATGGCGGAAGACATTGTAAGTGAAACTTTTTTACAAGCTGCCGAAACTTGGGGCATGAAGGGGCTTCCAGAAAACCCCACGGCATGGCTTTATGCCGTTGCAAAACAGAAAACCCTGCACCAGTTCAGGCGAAATAAAATATTTGAAGAGAAAGTCGTTCCTGAATTTACCTCCGTGCAACTCGAAAAAAGTGAAGTACAGGATACGATCTTCTCGGCACACAACATCAAAGACAGCCAGCTGCGAATGATGTTTGCCATATGTGATCCCGCTATCGCGAGTGAGGCACAGATCGGACTGGCTTTGCGTATTCTTTGCGGCTTTGGCATCGACGAAATTGCAGAAGCATTCTTATCCAACAAGGAAACCATCAACAAGCGACTTTTCAGGGCTAAGGAAAAACTACGCGAGGAAAATGTGGAAATGGAATTGCCCCCGCCAAATGAAATCGCGAAGCGGCTCGATAATGTATTGCATATCATTTACCTATTGTTTACCGAGGGCTACTATTCCAAAACGCAAAACCAAATTTTACAAAAGGACCTTTGTCTTGAAGCTTTACGCATGGGCATTATGCTTACGGAATACGACATTACCAATCGTCCGAAGACCAATGCCCTGATTGCGCTCATGTGTTTTCATGCCTCGCGGTTTGATGCGCGACAAAAAGGTGAAGGGCAGGTGGTGCTGTACGAGCAGCAAAACGAGGAATTGTGGAACAAAGCACTGATCCACCAGGGCATTCACTTTTTAAATCTGTCAGCCCAGGGCGATGAAGTGAGTTCGTATCATCTCGAGGCCAGGATTGCCTACTGGCATTGTACGAAAGAAGACACCCAGGAAAAGTGGGACAATATCCTCGATCTATATAATCAACTGTTGCTCATCAACTATTCTCCCAGTGTTGCGCTCAATCGTACGTTTGCGTTATACAAAGCCAAGGGCCAGCCAACAGCGCTGATCGAAGCCGAAAAACTAAAACTGGAAAACAACCATTTTTACTTCTTATTGTTGGGAGAACTTTACAAGAACATTAATTTCGCCAAGGCAAAATCCAATTTTGAGAAGGCACACGCATTAGCCAAAACACAAACGGAGAAACAGGGCATCCAGAAAAAGATTGATGGCCTAAACTAATATTCAAAAATTCGAAGCTGATCACGCCCCACACGAGTTCTGCAATCAAACACACAAACAACGGAACCGGCGACGTACGGAAAAACGATTCTGTTGAAAACTCATCGGCGGGTTTAGCGGCTACCTTTGGTCAACTAGAGGGATTTAGGTAATATTATTATCCAACCCCTCTCTTATGAAAACCATTCACACGCTGTTGGTTGCCATCGCAATCTCGCTCACGGCTCAGATACTGGCCCGGGCAACACCAGTTGATTCAAAAGAGCCGATCGGCACCAAGCTAAAAATGGCACAAGATCTTTTCGACCTTGGTTTATATGATAGCGCGCTTACAAGCTATATCTCCGCCGAAAAATTATTTACGGCAGCTAGGCAGTGGGACAATGTAGTACTCTGCAAAAATTCGATCGCCGAAATATACCGTATTGTGGCAGACAACGCCAAATGCGAGGCTACCCTCAACGAGAGCTACGAAATTTGCAAAACCAATCTGCCGCCTAACTCGGAAGGATTGGCCAAGACGTTTGAAGTTCACGGCAAAATGCTCGACTACAACGTTCGTGATTTCGAACAGGCACGCTTATACTACGAAAAAGCCCTGGCTATGCGCAGCCAGCTGTATGGAAAAGAGCATCTCGCCATTGCCGAAAATATCTACCTGATCGGACGTACCTATCTCAACACCGGAAAATTTGATGACGCTGAAAAACTTTTCAGAGAAGCCGTGGCAATGAAAACAAAATTGGGCGGTGCCGGCCACATTTCGTTATACGACGTGCACATCAGCCAGGGTGTACTTTACAGACGGTGGCTGAGATTTGAAGAGGCGTTAGTCTATTATCAAAAGGCACAAGATATATGGAATCAAAATAAAAGATCTAACGAACATCCTAACTATGGCTTGCTGCTTTACGGCATGGGCAAT
>JBMOKS010000415.1:0-4387 GCA_049324355.1 Bacteroidota bacterium | reverse complement strand
CCGGCTTGTATGAAGATGCAAGAATTAACTACGAGCATGCAGTTCGCATCTTCGAAAAGAGTTACGGTGAGTATGACCATCGCGTAGGCGTAACTTATACGAACATTGGCGCATGCTATGCCAACCAACTGGAATTCTACAGCGCCATTCAATACCATAACAAAGCCTACACCATTTTTCAGCAAATACTCGAGCCCAATCATCCATTTATCAGCGCGTTGTACGTTGACTTCAGTGATTCTTACGCCAAGATGGGCAAGCACCAGGAGTCTCTCGAGTTCGGAAAAAAAGCATTGGATGTTTTGAAATCCAGATATCCAACGAAAGAAGGGCGCGATCACCGCGAAATGGGAATTGCCTATTACCGTTACGGCAACACATTGATCAAAATTGGCCAATATAAAGACGCCATAGCCCACCTGAACAGCGCCATTGACGAATTCAATTTGATGGAAGAAAAACAACTTTTGAGTCATGTGTACGTGTTGTTAGGTATGACGAACAGTTACCTTCAAAAGAAGCAGGAAGCGGAAAATAATTTTCAACATGCAATCGACATCCTGGCGAAAGAGAAGACAACCCCTAAGAATCTTCACCTGGTTTACGCCCTTAGTGCCTACGCGGAATTTTGCAACGATGAGAAGAAATACAGCCAAGCGCTCGAACTTTGCAACAAAGCGATGGCCCAGCTCGGCATCGCCACTAAAGGACAGTACGACTTCTATTTCGCAGAAAATCTGTACAGCGTTGATTACCTGACAGATCTCTTGCACGAAAGAGGAATGGCGCTGTGGGGGCTTTACAAGAAAGAAGGCGACCAGAATATCCTTCATACTGCGCTGAAAAACTATAGTTTTTTGACTGACGTGTATCAGCTCGTGATCCAGGAAAGTAAAGCTGAGCGATCTAAGCTGCTGCAATTACCAAGCCTCGCTGAGTATTACGAAAAGGCGGTAGTGTGTGCGCTGGAGTTGTTTGAAAAGACAAAAGACATCCGCTTTAAGCATCAGGCCTTTGCATTCGCCGAACAAAGTAAAGCAATTTTATTAAGGCACTATATCCATGACTCACAGGCTCGTTCGTATGCCGGCATTCCCTCAACCATCATACAACAGGAAAGAAGACTTAAAGAAAAGATCAGCTTCATTGAAAAACGAATGACTGAGCTAGATAACACTGCAGAGAATGATTCTCTATTTAAGCTCTTGCAGCGGGCCCACTTCACAGCAAAGATTCGCTACGACAGCTTATTAAATGGCATTGAAAACAATTACCCAGCCTACCACACACTCAAGTATAAAAAAAACTACATAGAAGCCAACCAACTCATGAAGCTCATGGCACCTGGTAAAGCTGTTTTGGAATATCTGGTCGGCACCGACAATATCTATGCATTTTTGATCACCCACAATTCAGTAGACGTGGTCACCATGGCTAATGAAGCGGCGGCGACCATCAACGCATCAGCTTTGCGAGAAGGACTTGTGAGCCGCGACATGGAGAAATACTCCAAAAATGCAATTGCCTTTTATGAGCGCATATTCAAACCCGTGGAACCATTGATCCAACAACACCAGGTTAGCGCCCTGACGGTTATTCCCGATGGTTTCATCAGCTACATTCCACTCGAAGCATTGATCAGTGACATGCAAGGTGATCAATACCGGTACTTGCTGCAGGACTACACTTTTAACTACCAGTTCTCGGCGGGTCTCATACCCGAATACCGGAATGTAAGGAGGCCGGCATCCGGCAAGCAATTCTTAGGTTTCGCTCCGTCATTCGGCACGCCAACCAGCGCACCGGAGTCTTTGTCGCCCCTGGCTTTCGCGCGTGAGGAGGTGGAATTTATCTCCACACGATTCCATGGCGAAAATTTCCTAGACCTGACGGCCACCGAAACCAATTTTAAATCCAATGCACCCTATTACAACATTGTACACATCGCCACACACGCAGTCATTGACGACGACAATGCCGATCTTTCGCGACTGTATTTTTCCATTCCTGGCGACTCAACCGACGACGGCCGACTGCACGCCTATGAACTTTTCAACATGCAAATACAGGCATCGCTGATCACGCTCAGTGCCTGCAACACCGGTGTGGGCACGTTACACAAAGGCGAAGGTGTGATGAGCTTATCCAGGGCTTTTGCTTACGCCGGATGCCCTAGCATTGTAACCAGTCTCTGGCAGGCACAAGACAAATCGACAGCAGCCATCATGAAATACTTTTATGAAAATCTTGCCGCAGGTGCTGACAAAGCTTCTGCGCTTCGACAAGCCAAACTTCAATACCTGCAGGATGCCGACAAAGTGAAAGCTATTCCTTTTTACTGGGCAGGATTCATATTGGTAGGAGATGAATCGCCTTTGAACAGACCGATAAATTATGCGTGGTTTCTGCTGACAGCCCCGGCTTTGGTAATAGTCTTGTATGGTTTTAGGAAATTCAGGAAACGGAACAACGTCGTAGCGTCATAATTGGCGGAGCAGTGTTTTGGCTCTTTCCTGGTAATCGTGGTTGCGTTGTTTGCTGATCTTATCCAGTTCCCGGGCAGCAACCTTCATGTCGTTGAGCTTGATCCTGGCCAGGGCACTATACCATTCTGCCTGTTCGATCAATAAACTGCGGTGATCGATAACTTCCCTGAATAACTTGATCGCTTCGAGCGCGTCGCCCGATGCAAGCTGCGACAGCCCACAATAAAAGTAGGCATCAAAATCCTGTGGATTAGAACGAAGGTATCTTTCGAAATGAAGAACAGCATCCGGATATACCTGCCGGTTGTAATCTGCCAAGGCTTGTTGCAATTCGGCGTTAGGCATATCGCCCCTCACACTGAGCACGTCTTCGTAGGGCTCAAAATGAGTAATGAACAGTTCTTCATTGGATCTCGCTCGCTCCGGCATAAAAAAATAAATAGCCACCGACACCAAAAGCACGACCGAAGCAGCGATGGGTAAATAAAGTTTACGGCTGATAAAAAATCGCTTGCTGGCTTTCATGAGTTCTTCTTCGCGGATCTCACGCTCCCAGCGCGACACATCATTTTGTAATTCCTGGTGGCCGAAAGATTTGATGCCGGTAATGATGTCTTTGTAATCATCCACCATTTCGGCAAAATCTGCATCCTCTTTCAATCGCTGATGAAACAGTCTTACTTCTTCAGGAGAAAGCGCGTTCTTCAGGTATCCTTCTATCAGGTCAATGTCCGAACTCTCCGGCGTCATTCGTTCTCCAATTTTATTTCCATGCTTTTAGCCTGCAAGGCTTTCCGGATCTTCATTAAACATTCGCATTTTTTCTTTTTCACCACCATCGCGGTTTTATAGCCCAAATTTTCGGCTATCGCCTCCATGGTAAAATTACCATAATAATATTTAACCAATATACTCCGGCATGGCTCGCCGATATTTTCCAGCACCGCTTTCACCAGCATCTGCCGATGCGTTGCCTCATATTGCTCAAATATGGTGTCGGTAGGAAGTTCAGCCTCCTGAATATCTTCCAGTGGTTCCATGGCGACCTTGCGCTGAAGTTTTTTATTCAACAAATTTTTTCCAATCCCAAACAGATAAGTTTGAATGGAACTGCTCAATCCGTTGAATTTTCCTTCTTTCACATTATAATAAAATATCGTAAAGGCCTGCTGGTAGATGTCGAAGAGATCGCCCTCTCCGGGATATTTCCATTGAGCCCACCTAACAAATGAATTCCTGTGCTTCTTATACAGTGATTTGAGCAGGGTTTTGTCGCCTTGCTTGACAAGTTCCAGTTCCTGAGTATCAACAGTAATGTTCACTTGTTCCAGGAGTTAGTGCGCTTTTTAGAGAAGGAGTTACCGGGTTTGACCGGAAAAGAATAACAACCTTAAATATTTTTTTTCAAAATCCGGTAACCACTTTAAAAATAACACCACCAAAGTAAAGAGACCAAGCGGTTAAGGTAGGCGGGAAAGATTGAGCGTTGAGTTGATTTAAAACGACTTAAATGAAAAAAGTACTCTCTTTAGCGCTGACTTTCTCAGCGTTTCTTTGCGTGACCTGTCGAGAAGTTGACGACCTGTTTCCCAATCAGCCCCCGGTAGCCAAAGCCGGCGAAAATGCCACTGGCACCGCGGGTTCGCCGGTAACGCTGAACGCGTCGGCCTCCACCGACCCAGACGACGATGCCCTCTCCTACACCTGGCAATGGCTTTCAAAACCCCAGGGAAGCAAGGCCATCATTCATGCCTTTGATTCGGTTATGGCCAATTTTACGCCCGACCTCGCAGGGCAATACATCATCAGACTTGTGGTTTCCGACAACATCGACTCATCGGCTGACACAATCGCCATCCATGTATTGAAGAAAAATAATGGTCCAACAGCTAATGCCGGCC
>JBMOKS010000414.1:2059-13068 GCA_049324355.1 Bacteroidota bacterium | reverse complement strand
AAGGTCGAAGAACTTGAGTTTATGGTCCTGCAGATAGTAGAGCTCTTCGCCTAGGAAATGGAACTGGTGAACCCCCACCGTTGGAATGGTCTTGATGTGTTTTCCCAAGTTGTTGAACACATCAATACCCTTCGAGGGATCAAGTAAAAACACAAATCCCTGGTAGTCGCGGATGTGGGTGAATGACGACACTTTTTTGTGAAGGGTCGTGTCGATGGTAACTTCTACCTGGACTTCCGGTAGAGTCAGATTTATTTTTTTCAAACTGTTGTCCGCATTGTCGAGCAACCAAAGATTATGATCTCCCGATGGGGCGATCAACCAGGGTTCGATCACAAACGCCGAATCAATACGGTATGCAGCTGTAATATCGAACGAGGGATTGAAATACAGATATTCCTGTTTGTCGCGGTAATATGCAAATATCCGGGCACCGTCACGTGGATCGAAGACGGTGGGTACCTGATCGCCCTTGTAAAAAACTTTCAGTTTGCCGTCTTTGTCAAACTTTTGAATTTGACCGGTGGTCGAAACAACATAAAGGTCTCCGGGGCGATCTACAGCTGCGAAAGCGATGGTATCTGTCACCTCCAATGTTTTGATCTTTCGTTGTGCAGAAACAAAGAGGGGAAACAATAGAATTAGATATAGCACTTTTTTCATGGAGCGGGATTGAAGGTCTTTAATTCAACATTCGTGCCGTCGTAAACGGCATAGGTATTGAAATGAACCCATTCGCCCAGGTTAATGTATCGGCTGGTCTCGTTGACCTTAAGGTCAAGCGGAAGATGTCGATGGCCGAATATATAAAAATCGTGGTGTTGACTCTTTTCCAGATCGCGACAATAAACCCATAAAAATTCTCTTTCTTCTCCTTCGAATTTTTCTTGCAATTTTTCATTTGCAATGCGACTCTTGCGCGACCACAAATTGGCGATGCCAATACCAAGGTTCGGATGGATGCGCGCAAAAAGCCATTGACAAATGCCACTATTAAAAAATTAGCCCGTCGCCATGGCCGATCAATAGTTTCTGTTTTCCCACCTGGAGCAGCTGCGGATCGCGGCAGATCGGAATGCCTAACTCTTTACTAAAATAGTCGAACATCCACATGTCGTGGTTTCCGGTGAAGAAGATGATGGGTATGCCAGCGTCTCTAAGTTCGGCCAACTTGCCCTGCAAACGGATATATCCTTTCGGAATAGCGTGTTTATATTCAAACCAGAAGTCAAAAATATCACCAAGAAGGTAGATGGTGTGTGCCTCGTGTTTGATGCTGTCCAGCCAGGCAATGATGCGTCGCTCACGCTTGAGGCTGGTGTCATGGTCGGGCACGCCGAGATGAAAATCGGAGGCGAAGAAGATCTTTTTACCGTTCAGGTCAGTTAATTGAAACATAAGAAAAAATTTAACCCAGACTCCTTTACTCCTAAAGGCTACATGCCTGATCTCTGCGTCGGTTTTCGGTTTAGGATTAAAAAAGAAACTCAGGCTTTTTACAGCCTGAGTTTCAAAAATAAGATTATAATTCGAAGTTTAATTATCCATTCAATTCCGGCTTTTCTCCCTCCAGGGTAGGGGTGGGGTCTACACCTGGCTGTTCGTTCTCGGCTTTTTTCTTCTCGTATTTACCCTGTCCATTGGTAAATTGCTGATAGGTTGTGGGCTTGTCGAAAGGTCGTTTGCCGATCAGTCTTTCCAGATCTGACTGGAATAAGATCTCTTTCTCCAGCAACTCACGGGCGATCACATCCAGGTGCTGGCGGTGTTGCGTTAACAATTGTTTTGTTCTGGAGTAAGCCTCATCGATGATACCCTTCACTTCTCTGTCAATCTTTTCGGAAGTTGCTTCCGAATATGGTTTTTGGAATGAATAGTCAGACTGTTTCGAGTCGTAAAACGACATGTTTCCGATTTCTTTATTCATTCCATAGATGGTCACCATACCGTAAGCCATTTTGGTGATCCGCTCCAGGTCGCTTAATGCGCCGGTAGATATTTTTCCAAATACGATCTCTTCCGCGGCTCTTCCGCCGAAGGCCATACACATTTCGTCCATCATTTGTTCTGTTTGATAGAGGAATTGTTCTTTAGGCAGATATTGAGCGTAACCGAGCGCGGCAACGCCACGCGGCACGATACTTACTTTTACCAACGGGTCGGCGTGTTCCAGGAACCATCCTGCTACGGCGTGACCGGCTTCGTGGAAGGCAACAATTTTCTTTTCTTCTGGTGAAATAATCTTGGTCTTTTTCTCCAGACCTCCTATCACGCGGTCGATGGCGTCCTGGAAGTCTTGCATGTCAACGGCCTTCTTGTCTCTTCGTGCAGCGATCAACGCGGCTTCGTTACACACGTTGGCAATTTCTGCCCCTGCAAAGCCTGGGGTTTGTGCGGAGAGTTTTTTAATATCGACAGTAGGATCGAGCTTGATAGGTTTCAAATGAACTTTGAAGATGGCTTCACGACCTACGATATCTGGTTTGTCGATGCTGATCTGGCGGTCGAAACGACCAGGGCGCAACAGCGCAGAGTCCAATACATCGGGCCTGTTGGTTGCGGCCAGTATGATCACACCTGAGTCGGTGGCAAAACCATCCATTTCTACCAGCAGTGAGTTCAATGTATTTTCACGTTCGTCGTTCGCTCCGGGAAGTTGTCCGCGTCCGCGTGAACGACCGATAGCGTCAATCTCGTCGATGAACACGATACAGGGAGCTTTTTCTTTGGCTTGTTTGAATAAGTCGCGTACACGTGCGGCACCTACACCGACAAACATTTCTACGAAATCAGAACCTGACAGAGAGAAGAACGGTACGGCAGCTTCTCCGGCAACGGCTTTTGCCAACAAAGTTTTACCTGTTCCCGGAGGTCCCACCAGCAAAGCGCCTTTAGGAATTTTTCCACCGAGTTTGGTGAATTTGCCGGGGTTCTTCAAAAAATCTACAATCTCTTTTACTTCTTCTTTAGCCTCATCAAGACCGGCCACATCTTCGAACGTGATCTTCACTTTATTCTCTGCATCGAAAAGCGCTGCTTTGGATTTTCCAATGTTGAAGATTTGTCCTCCGGGGCCACCGCCGCCAGTCATACGTCTCATCAGCATCCAGAATCCGAACAGCAGCAGGAATAAGAACCCCCACTGAACAAAAATGTTGAAGTAGTTCTCGCGATTTTGAGCATTGAATTCGGGAATGTTAGCATCGGGTACTTTCTTCTTGAGTTCGTCAAATTTCTCGTCAAATCTGTCGATCGATGTAACCGGAAGTTTGTAGTGGGGTCCGCTGGTGTTGGAGCCCAATGGGCCCTCGGTGATATCCTGCCTGTACTTGGCATTTTTAAGGGCGTCGGCGGTCAGGGTGATCTCCACCATTTCCTGATTTTTGATCAGCGTTACTTTACGGACGTCACCGTCCTTTACCATCTGCTCGAACTGACTTTGGCTTATTTCTTTAAGGTCGCTGGAGTTATTAATATACATGACCCCCAGGATCACTGCAATTGTCGCCAGGATGACCCAGATCTGATAGTTTCCTCTTGGAGGTTTACCGGGTAACAGGGGCTTATTATCTTTCGGTTTATCGGCCATTTCAATTAAAATTCAAAATTAATTATCTACTGAATAACGTGGTGTAATGTTTTTAGTTCTATGCGTTATTGTCAATTTCGGTGATGTCTGCGTCTCCCCAAAGCCTCTCCAGAGCGTAAAATTGCCTACGATCTTTGCGGAAAACGTGCGCTACAACATCAATGTAGTCGAGAAGCATCCATTCTTTATTGTTTTTTCCTTCGGTGTGCCAGGGGTTTTCTTTCAGGGCCTTGAAGACTTCCTGATCGACTGAATCGGCTATCGCATCAAGCTGTTTATCCGAGTTACCGGAACAAATTACAAAAAAATCGGCTACGGCGTTTTTTACTTTTCTAAGGTCCATTACCACAATGTCAGCGGCTTTTTTTTCCTGCATTCCTTTTACTATGACTTCGCTGAGTTTCTCAGAACTGGCACCCTTCCTTTTTTTGGCCATTAAGCTATATTCGTTTTTTAAAGTGGATTGTCTCAATAACCTACAAAACTAAGTAAATTACTTTGTATAAAATCCCTGCCAACACGCTTTTCCTTGGAAAGAATCTGGTTTTTGTGCCAGAATGCCATTCTACCAACGATCTGGCCCTTCAGCTTAGCCAAAAACCAGAAACACCTGAAGGAACAGTGGTAATCACTAACCACCAAACTGCAGGTCGAGGACAGCGCGGCAATACCTGGCATGCTGCGCCCGGTATGAATCTCACCTTTTCGGTGATCGTAAAACCAGCGTTTTTAGCGCTAAAAGATCAGTTTTATTTGAATATGGTCACTTCTCTCGCAGTGCGCGATCTGTTGAAAAATAATATTGACTCTAACATTGAAGTGAAATGGCCAAACGACGTGCTGATAAATGGCAAAAAGGTCTGCGGTATACTCGTTGAAAATCAAATTCACGGATCGCGGTTTACAAATTCAGTGATCGGTATCGGTCTGAATATCAACCAGGAAGAATTTGCCTTGCCAACAGCCACTTCCCTGGCCCTGATTCGAGGTCAGAAGGTTGACCTTGCCGGGACGCTGGAAATACTACTGGCAAATCTTGAATCCAGGTATCTTCAGCTACGGCAGCAGAAGCTTACCCTATTGAAGGATGATTATCTTCGCGCGCTGTATTGGCGTAACGAACTCCATACCTTCTCATCACACGACAAAACTTTTGAAGGTGTGATACGCAATGTTGATGATATCGGACGGCTGCAAGTTGAAACGGATGAGGGTTTGAGAGTTTTTGATCTAAAGGAAATAAGCTACATACGGTAAATTTGAGATTTTAATGATGCTATGAAAGAAATGAACAGAGCCGGGGAAAGTAGGCATCCACAAGTTTCACTTTTGGTAAAGAGTCTTAGTGGAGTTATTAAAAATCGCAGGATAGATTTGAAAAAAGCCTACGCTTCGTTCCTCAAGAAAAAATATAAATAAGGCTGACTTAAATTATCACATGAACATCTTCACTCAAGCAAGCCGCATTATCGTAACGTGCAACAAATGGTTGTCGCGCTATCTCGAACAGGAAATTGTGGAGCTGGGTTTCCAACCATTACGCGTATTTGCAACCGGCGTTGAGTTGAAAGGCACCGTCAACGACTGTATTCGGCTCAATCTCAATCTGCGCTGTGCCAGTCAAATATTGTATGCGCTGAAAGATTTTCACGCGCGAAACCCTGAAGATGTTTACCGTACGTTGATGACCATTCCCTGGGAAGATCTTTTATCCCCGAAAGATTATTTTTCGGTGACGAGCAACGTGGACCACCCGACGGTGAATAATTCGATGTTCATCAACGTGAAGGTAAAAGACGCCATTGCCGACAGAATGAGAAAGCAAGTAGGTGCGAGGCCCAACTCCGGCCCTGCGCTCGACAAGGCCGTGATCCATTTATTCTGGCGCGACGATCACGCCGAAGTTTTCCTCGACACCAGCGGCGAGACATTGGCCAAACATGGCTATCGGAAAATTCCTGGGAAAGCGCCCATGCTTGAAGCACTAGCCGCGGCTACGATCATGGCAACGAAATGGGATCGGCAATCACCGTTTATCAATCCAATGTGCGGATCGTCAACATTGGCCATTGAAGCGGTGTTGCTGGCCACCAACCGGCGCCCCGGCTTGTTTCGCACCAACTATTCCTTCATGCATGTGAAAGGTTTTGATGACGATGTTTATGCGCGTGAATATCGGCGCCTTGAAGAACAGATCAAAGATGTTCCAGGGCTCATGGTATTTGCTTCTGATATTAGCGAAGATGCTATTTCGGTTTCTAAAACGAACGCAGGCATCGCGGGCGTTGATAAGTGGATACAATTTTCTGTCGGAGATTTTGAAACTACGCCGGTGCCCGATGAAAAATCAGGAGTGGTATTCTTCAATCCTGAATATGGTGAGCGATTGGGAGAAGTAACGGCGTTGGAAGCAACCTATGCTCGCATAGGAGATTTTATGAAGAAAAAATGTAAAGGATATACGGGTTATATTTTTACAGGCAATCTGGATCTCGCTAAAAAAATCGGGCTCAAAGCCAGCCGCAGAATTGAATTTCACTCCGCCAAGTTGGATTGCCGCTTACTGGAGTACGAACTATATTCCGGAACACGGCGGGAGACAAAGGAGCAGCCTGCCGAATGATGGCAGATCCCACGCCATTCACATAAAGCATTCGCACCCCATCCTTCGAAAATACCGGCGTAGGGAAGAACATCGGCCTCTAGGTTCATTACTGGTAACTTCGGTTTTTATAACTCACTAACTTATGAAGAGACATTTATTATTATTGTTTGTTTGCTTCATGCTTTCCATCCCTTCTTTATTCGGACAGAAACTTGATATGGAAAAGATGAAAGGTATGAGCCCGAGAAGCATTGGTCCCGGTGGCATGAGCGGTCGCATAACTGCTATTGACGTGGTGATCAGTGATCCTTCTATTATGTATGCCGGCTCGGCGTCTGGTGGTGTTTGGAAATCCACCAGCGGCGGCGTGAACTGGCAGTCCATCTTTGATAAAGAATCGGTGTTGTCTGTAGGAGCCATTGCCATTCAGCAAGATAATCCGTCCGTGATATGGGTGGGTACCGGCGAAGGAAATCCGCGAAACAGTTTGAACGGGGGATATGGTATTTATAAAAGTTTCGACGGTGGAAAGAACTGGAAACTGATGGGTCTTGAGAAGACCCGCCACATCCACCGAATCATTGTCGATCCGAAAGACCCTAACACGGTTTACGTCGCAGCAATCGGCTCTCCCTGGGGAGAACATCCGGAACGTGGCGTTTTCAAAACGACAGACGGCGGCGCGACTTGGGAAAAAGTTCTTTATGTGAATGAGAAAACCGGTTGTGCAGATCTTGTGATGGATCCTTCCAATCCCAACAAACTTATTGCCTCGATGTGGGAACATCGCCGCCAGCCCTGGACTTTTAAGTCGGGTGGACCTGGCTCGGGTATCCATATCACGGTAGATGGCGGAAAAACGTGGAAGAAGCTCAGTGACAAAGATGGACTACCGGAAGGAGAACTCGGTCGTGCCGGTATCGCCATCGCGCGGAATAAACCTGACGTGATCTATGCATTGATCGAGTCAAAGAAAAATGCCCTTTATCGTTCAACCGACGGAGGTTTGAAGTGGCAATCGGTAAACGACAAAATGAACGAGATTGGCGACAGACCTTTTTATTATTGCGAGATCTATGTGGATCCGAAAAATGAAAATAGACTGTATACCATTTTCTCGCGTGTGAATGTTAGTGAAGACGGCGGAAAATCTTTTCGCGAGCTGTTACCGTACTCGGGGGTGCACCCCGATCACCACGCGTGGTGGATACATCCGCACGATCCTTCATTCATTGTTGAAGGCAATGATGGCGGTTTGAATATCACCCACGACATGGGGAAGAACTGGATGTTCGTTGAAAATATACCGGTAGGGCAATTCTATCACATCAATGTAGATATGGATCATCCGTATAATGTGTACGGCGGTTTGCAAGACAATGGTTCCTGGGTTGGTCCTGCCTACGTTTGGAAAGACGACGGTATCCGCAATAGTTATTGGCAACCGGTAATGTTTGGCGATGGCTTTGATGTATCGCCTGACCCTGATGATAGCCGTTTTGGCTATGCCATGTCCCAACAAGGTTTTCTGGGGCGCTATGATCGTCACACCGGCCACAATAAAATGATACGTCCTACACATCCGGATCATAAGGTGAAACTCCGTTATAATTGGAACTCTGCGTTCGCGCAAGATCCATTCGATCGCGGCACGATATATTACGGGAGCCAGTTTGTGCACAAGAGCGTCAATCGTGGTAATACATGGGATGTTATTTCTCCTGACCTAACGACGAACGATCCCGAGAAACAAAAGCAACATGAAAGCGGAGGTCTTACCATGGACGCCACCGGTGCTGAGAATTTTTGCACTATCCTCGCCATTGATCCCAGTCCCGTGGAAAAAGGTTTGATTTGGGTAGGAACCGATGATGGCAACGTTCAACTCACGCGGGATGGTGGAAAAACCTGGACTAATGTTTCGCCGAAATCAGGCGTGCCCAAGAATGGTTGGATCCCGCAGGTAAAAGCCTCGAAGTACAAAGCGGGTGAAGCTTTCGTTGTCATGAACAATTATCGCCAGTTTGACTATAAGCCATATGTGTTGCGTACGCGCGACTTCGGTCAAACATGGGAGAACGTCATATCACCGGCGCAAATCGGAGAAAATAACTTTGCGTTGTCTGTTGTGCAAGATGTTGTAGAGCCGAAGCTGATATTCCTCGGAACAGAAAACGGTCTATGGGTTAGCCTTGACGAGGGTAAGAACTGGACACGCTGGACAGCCGGATTTCCGACGGGTGTTCCCGTTATGGACATGGTAATCCACCCGCGCGAGCACGACTTGGTGATTGGAACCTTTGGTCGCGCTATCTACGTGTTGGATGACGTGCGTCCACTACGTGAAATGGTGAAGGAAGGAACGCAAGTATTGAATAAAACCATTCATGTATTCGAACCTGCCGACGCTTACATCACACAAACGCAGGACCCTGCAGGAATACTTTTTGCCGCCAACGGCATGTTTATCGGGCAAAATCGTCCGTTTGGAGCACAGATCTCCTACGTGATCAACAAACCAATTGAAACCAAGAAGGAAGAATCGAGTGAAGCTGCAGACAAGAAGAAAGAAGAGCAGAAAAAGAAAGATGAAAAAATAGCGAAGAAATTGTCGGAGACCAAAGAGGTGAAGACGGAAGAAAAACCGAAAACTGAGGAAAAGAAAGATGACAAAAAAGAAGAGGCGAAAAAGACCAAGTATGATTCGCTAACACTCGAGGTTTTCGATGCCCGTAACATGAAGATCAGAACGATCAAACAAAAAGCTCCCGAAGATAACGGACTGAATAGAACCACATGGTCGCTCAACGAGAAGGGAACTCGTTCTGCTTCGCGCGAAAAACCCCGGGCAGGCGCCGCTGAACCAGGGGGTATCACGGTGCTGCCTGGTACTTACAAAGTGAGGATTACCTTCGCTGATCAAAAAGATTCAGCCATGATCAACGTGAGGTATGACCCGCGTTATAATATTCCTTCCTCGGTGATCGAAGAGCGATACAAGCTGCTCAAAGTTCTGGAAAAATTAGATGGCTTGGCCTTAGAAGCAACCGACAGGTTGCGTGAATCGAAAGAGATTGCCGAAGAATATGAAAAGAAAATGAATTCGAAGAAGGAAGAATACAAGAAAGCACTCGAGCAAACGAAAGTAGTGAAGGATTCCATCAATTCCTTATTTGACTATATCCTGGGCAAGGAAGACAAGCGCCAGGGTATCGTGCGCCGACGGGACCCGACACCGGTTTCATATGTTGGCGGAGCAAGATTCTATATTAGCTCCGCGCTGGATCAGGTAAACGCAACGGATCAACGTGTGTTTAAACTAGCCGAAGATCAAATTAGCGAGGTACTAAACAGGGTGAATAAATTTTACGAAACGACCTGGCCGGAATACCGGGCAGCGATGGAGAAAGTTACAATCTCACCATTCAAAGACTATAAACCATTAGAACGCAATTAGTAAAGTAGCGCTATCCGCGAAAGGCTTCATTATCCGATGAAGCCTTTTTTATGATTTGAAAAATTATTCACTTTGGCAAACGCTCATGGTGGCTGCCCTTCCATTGTTGATATCGTTAGCCGCAGCCTTGCCGATATTTCCGCCGGCAAGTATGATATTTTTGTCTGGGCCAGCTTCGGCAAGATGAACCTTAATGCAAGCATCTATATCAACCAATTGCGCATAAGAGATAGGCGATTCGTCTGCCAGCCGGGTCAAATGCGTTTCGCTGAGTCCTGTCTTTCCCAGCACCGGGTCGAGCAAAGCGCTGACAGCCGCATCTGGTGAGGAAATGTTTCCCAGGTGGAGGTGCACCGGATGTTTAATGTCTCCCTCAGTTCCGGAAATCGCCACCAGGACCAGCGCACTCCCATCGTTTTTTTCTTTAAAAGTCACCGTTCCATGAATAGGGTAGGTCGAACCCGCCATCAGGGGATAAACACTTTCGTTGCCTGTAAACTCGCTATTTATGGCTTCGTGTTCCTGGCATGCAACCAGTGACCCGATCATAGTTATTGCACCAAAAAGCTTTTTCATAAAAGTCTGGTTATAGTTAAAAGTAAAATATTTTAACCGAAACTCACGGCTTGGCCAACAATCCCGTAATTTCGTTCTGTATTTTTGGCATGGATGTGGATTGAAGAACGGAAACCCCAAACAATTATTTTGTGAAGCGCATTTTTACGCTCCTTTTATTGATCTCGGCCTGTAGCCCGAAAGTTCAGCCACCCGATCCGGAAGCCTTAAAGCCATCGTGGCTTAAAAACGAACCCTATCAGGATGGCTATTATACGGGCATTGGCCACAGCATTAAGGATGGTAGCAATAACTACATTCAGGCAGCCAAAAAAAGTGCTCTGGATGACCTTGTCTCCCAGATCAAAGTTAATGTCTCCAGCACCTCCGTGCTGAGCATGCTCGAAGTAGATAAAAAACTCCAGGAGCAATACGAACAGATCATTCAAACAACCGCAGCAGACGAAATTGAAGAATTTGAATTGGTAGATGCCTGGGAAGATGCCTCCAACTATTGGGTGTATTACAGACTTTCGATAGCACGTTACCGCCAAATTAAAGAAGAACAAAAAAGGAACGCCACACTGCTCGCAACCGATTATCTGAAGAAAGCGCGGCAAGCGGACAAAGAGGGTGAACGACTTCAAGCGATAAGTTTTTATTTCCAGGCTTTCCGCAGCATTGAAAAATATCTTGGCGAAGCCATTCGCATTGAGATTGACGGGCAGGAATTACTACTGGTCAACGAGATCTATGCTTCTATTCAGTCTTTGTTAGACAGAATGAATGTACAGGTAACACCA
>JBMOKS010000414.1:0-2049 GCA_049324355.1 Bacteroidota bacterium | reverse complement strand
CTGAACAGAAGAATAAATCAGGCAAATCATGCCGTTGTTGCCCGGGTCAATTATAAAGATCTTAACAAGGCTGCTCAAAATCTTCCGCTTATCGCAGCATTTGAAAAAGGTGCCGGCGATGTTTTTCCAGACTATAAAACAGATGAGAACGGATCGGCAAAAATATTGATCACCAAGATCGGATCGCGCGAGTTGGAGCAGACCATGAGCATAAAAGTTAACATCGATGCGCTCAGCGGAACCGGTGGATCACCCATTTATAACCTGATCGCCAAAACATTAAATGTGCCTCGCGCCCAGGTCATCATGAAGGTACAGCGTCCGGTGGTCTATCTCACGGCGGAAGAAAAAAGTTTGGGTTTTATTAAGTCAAACGACCAGATCGGCAACAAACTTAAAAATCTATTGGCCAACAATGGTTTTGAGTTCACAGACGACAAAAATGCTGCAGACCTTTGGTTTGATGTGAAAGCCGACTCTGAAAAAGGTTCAGTTTCTGGAAGTATCTACATCACCTACCTGACCAGCGTCATCAAGGTTACGGCCATGAAAGAAGGTAAAGAAATTTATGCTACAACTCTCGATCGTGTTAAAGGTTATGGATTGGATTACGATAAATCAAGCATCGACGCCTATAACAAGGCTCTTGAAACCCTGGAGCGCGACCGGATGAAAGAGCTGTTGAATAACGTTCTACAATGATTTTGAAACAAATTTCAAGCTTTTAACGCATAGTCATAAATTGGTACTTAAATTGTATAAGGTTAGAAACCAATAATTCTCACTAGATATGAAAAAGATAACTTACTCTACTTTGCTGTTGTTTGCTGTCGCCGGCATGTTTATGATCGGCTGTAAAGGCAAGGAAAAAACAAAAACACCGAAAGGTGAGGTTGAAGTTTCCGTTCCCTGTTCAGGTCCTGATTTCTTTACGACTACTAAATTTTTCCGTTCAAACTCGATAGGCGAAAGTCAGGACCAGGTTACTTCCAAGAAAAAAGCGTTGGCCAACGCACGTGCCGAACTTGCGTCGAGCATTCAAACCACCGTGAAAGCTGTCACAGACAACTACGTGAACTCACGCGAGATGAATAACAAAGAACAAGTTGAAGAACGCTTCGAACAACTTAATCGGGAGATCGTTGATCAGAAACTTACCGGTGTGAAAACTATCTGTGAGAAGCTCATGAAAACAGAAAATGGAACGTACAAGACTTACATCGCCATCGAACTTTCTGCTGATGACCTTGTGGCTACTTACAATGAAAAACTCTCTAAAGACGATCGTCTGAAAATCGATTACGACTACGAGAAATTCAAAGAAACCTTTGAAAAAGAAATGGAAAAGATGGGCAATAACTAGGTCCGATCAATAATCCCCATATAAAACAATAAAGTGCAGCCGCGAGCTGCACTTTTTGTTTTATAACATCTTGATAAACAAGACAATAAAACTTTGATTTGACAAATCAAATTAAATACCTTTACCTATGATCTTAGAAGAAGATGTGAGCCTGATCATGGCTTTTTATCCGAGGGTGTATTTTGCATGCCACACGCGGCATGTTAATGATCCGGTGAAAGGAGTAAAACTTACGGCAAACCAGGGAAGTATTTTGGATCACTTGGATGAACATGAGCCTGTTACTTTACAGGAGCTTGCATTGCACCTCGGTGTAACACCATCAACTATGTCGATCTCTATCGACAGGCTTGAGAAGTTGGGCTACGTTCGAAGGGAAAAAGATAAAGCGGATTCACGAAAAGTGAAGTTGTATTTAACAGCTCAGGGCAGTAAGATAAAACAAAGTAAATCGGTGCTTGATCCGGAAAGGGTAGCATCGGTTTTATCGCGCCTCACCCAGGAAGAAAGGATGGATGCGCTCAAAGGGCTGGGCTTGCTGGCGTCGGCATCTGACATGGAAATGAAGAGTCAGAGTTTTGAAAAAGCCTGGGCTCAACGAAATAAAAAGAAATCGTAATTAAAATTCTTCATTATGAAATGGCTAATAATTGTATTGGTAGTGCTTATCCTCCTGGTGAGTATAC
>JBMOKS010000413.1:0-13107 GCA_049324355.1 Bacteroidota bacterium | reverse complement strand
ATTCAACACGAGAAACCCGAAGGTGTCATCGTACAGCTCGGCGGACAAACTGCGCTGAAGCTTGCAGAAAAACTGCATAAATACGGTGTTAAGATCATTGGCACTTCCTTCGATGCGCTAGACCTGGCCGAAGATCGCGGTCGATTCTCTACGCTGCTGAAAGAACTTGCCATTCCATATCCTGAATTCGGCGTTGCCCGCAATGCCGATGAGGCATTGGAGGTATGCAAACAGATCGGATTCCCGCTACTGGTTCGCCCTTCGTATGTGCTCGGTGGTCAGAGTATGAAGATCGTGATCAACGAGGAGGAACTTGAGCACCATATTCTCGATATATGGAAACATCTGCCTGAGAATAAGGTATTGTTGGATCACTTCCTCGATGGCGCCATCGAAGCTGAAGCCGATGCGATCTGCGATGGAGAAGACGTTTATATTATCGGCATTATGCAACACATCGAGCCCGCCGGTATTCACTCCGGAGATTCATATGCCGTATTGCCGCCTTACAATCTCGGCGACTTTGTGATCAAACAGATCGAACATTATACCCACAAGATCGCGCTGGCATTGAAAACTGTGGGTTTGATCAACATCCAGTTTGCCATCAAGAACGACAAGGTATACATCATTGAAGCAAATCCCCGCGCCTCGCGCACGGTGCCGTTCATCTGCAAGGCCTATGACGAGCCTTATGTGAACTACGCGACCAAAGTGATGTTGGGTGAGAAGAAGATCAAAGACTTTAAGTTCAATCCGACTAAGAAGGGATATGCCATTAAAGAACCGGTGTTCTCGTTCAACAAATTCCCGGATGTAAACAAGGAACTGGGCCCCGAAATGAAATCTACTGGTGAAAGCATCTACTTCATCGACGATTTGATGGACGACTATTTCCTGAAGATCTATTCCGAACGGAATTTGTATCTGAGCCGGTAAGCTTTGTGTCTTTAGGCCACCCGATAGCCATCTTAGGGACTGAAAAATTTTGCGAGCATTCATAAACCTTTAAGCCAACGCATGGATTGTCTACAATAATTCTCACGGAACTCCGGAAGTTATTGCAAGGGATTCTGGTGTACAATGACGGATATTTGGTATCAAATCGAAACTGGTCATGGATAAAGCGGAGATGGATCTTTTGTTTGAAAAAATTAATAAGGGAGTTAAGCTCGCTTTTGAGCGACTCATTGAGTGCGCTAAAAAAGAAGATGGCCAGCTGATCATTTCAAAAAACAGCAAGATTATACGTGTAAAAGCCCGGAACCTGAAATAAAATCAGCCTTTGGCGCGTCTATAACGCCAAAACCATTTTTAGCCTCGTAAACTGGCTAATTACCCTTTGAACCTCTACCTTTGAATTTCGGTTGAAGAGACGGATAACAATCCGTTTGTTCCATAAAAAAAGCACTATGCTTCTTAAGTTTCTCTTAATTGTAGGTCTCGTTGGTTACGTCATATACAAGTTTGCTTCGTTCTTTTTCAGGGCCGGAGCGGCCTCAGAGCATTTGCGCAACCAACAGCAACACCAGGCTCCGAAATCAGAAAATGCCAAGTCGAAGAAGGCCCACAACCTGAAAGGTGGCGAGTATATCGACTATGAAGAAGTGAAATAACTTCAGATTTTCTCCACCGTATAGTTCAGGAAATGAAAATCCATTTTTATAAATATCAAGCAACAGGCAACGACTTCGTGCTGGTAGACAACCGGTCGGGGAAGTACGCTTTTTCAAAAGCCCAGATCGAAAAGATCTGCGACCGCAAGTTCGGTGTGGGTGCCGACGGCCTGATGCTCATCGAGCCGCACCCGGAGATGGATTTTAATTTACAATATTATAATAGTGACGGCTCGCAAAGTCTTTGTGGCAATGGCAGCCGCGCGGCTGTTCACATGGCCTCGTCATTAGGCCTGGTGAATGGCAAAGCCCGCTTCAACGCCTACGACGGTGGCCACGATGCCGAATTGCTTCCGTCAGGGGTCATCCGCCTGAAAATGAACGACGCAAAAGAGGGACGGATGATCGGCGAAGACTATTTTATCAACACCGGCTCGCCTCACTATATCCGTTTCGTAAAAGACGTCAAAAACTATCCGGTCTTCGATGAAGGCCGGAAGATCCGCTACGATGAAAACTTCAAGCCAGGCGGTACCAATGTTAATTTTGTGGAGCTTTTGCCTGACAACGCCATTTTTGTTCGCACCTACGAGCGAGGTGTAGAAAATGAAACACTTTCTTGCGGAACGGGCGTGACGGCCACTGCCCTGGCGTCTTTTTTTAAAGGATATTTGTCGCCAGTGAAGATCAAAACCCTCGGCGGCGAACTTTCGGTAGAATTTAAACCCATTTCTGACAGCCGCCCGGCGGGTCAGTCCGGACTGAATGACGTGCAAGCCACCCGGTTTAGCGACATTTACCTCATCGGTCCTGCCAAATTGGTCTTCGAAGGCGATTTGGAGCTGTAATTGTTGACCCCGTATCACAAAAAACAAATAACTTTAAGCCCTTTTGGGAGCTAAACGCCTCTGGATTTTTGATTAACCGGCCCTGCCGGCCAACCGACCACCGGATGCGCTTAACCAATACCTTGAACAACGGATACAGATGCTAAAACTCATTGCGAAAATTTTCGGAACCAAATCAGAGAAGGACATTAAACGTATTATGCCCCTGGTGGAACAAGCCAAACAGGAAGGTGAAGCACTGAAGTCCATTTCCCTCGACCAGCTTCGAAACGAAACCAAAAAAATTCAGGAGTTCATCAACGCGGAGCTCAAAAACATTGATGACCAACTGGCTGCCCTGCACCAGAAAATAGCCGATAATCCTGAACAAGACATCAACGACAAAGAAGCCATTTTTGCACAGATCGATAAACTCGAGATTGACCGCAACAAGGAGCTTGAAAAAGTGCTGATGAAGGTCCTGCCTAAGACTTTTGCTATCGTACGCGAAACCGCCAGAAGATTTAAAGAGAACGAATACCTTGAAGTAACAGCTCAGGATTTCGACCGCATATTTGCCGGCCGGCATGATAATGTGAAGATCGAAGGCGACAAGGCGAAATGGTATAACAAATGGATGGCTGCCGGTAACATGATCACCTGGGACATGGTGCATTACGACGTGCAGCTGATCGGCGGTGTGGTGCTGCACGAAGGAAAAGTATCGGAGATGGCAACCGGTGAAGGTAAAACGCTGGTGGCCACATTACCCGCCTTCCTCAACGCGCTCGCAAAACGTGGCGTGCACATCGTAACCGTAAACAATTATCTCGCAACCCGCGATAGCGAGTGGATGGGGCCAATCTTTCAGTTCCACGGCATAACGGTAGATTGTATTGATAAACACGAGCCCAACTCTGAAGCTCGCCGGAATGCTTACCGCGCAGACATCACTTACGGTACTAACAACGAATTTGGTTTTGACTACCTGCGCGATAACATGGCGCGTGAGCCCGAAGAACTTGTACAACGAGCTCACCACTACGCCATGGTAGACGAAGTTGACTCGGTGTTGATCGACGAAGCACGTACGCCGCTGATCATCTCGGGGCCGGTGCCACGAGGCGATGAACATGAGTTCTATGATCTGAAACCGCGCATTTTCAAATTGGTTGAAGCGCAGAAAAAACTTGTCAACGAATACCTCAACACCGCCAAAAAACTGATTAATGAAGGCAACGAAAAAGATGGCGGTCTGCCGCTTTTCAGAACCTTCAGAGGTATGCCGAAATACAAGCCGGTGATCAAGTACCTAAGTGAAACTGGCATCAAGGCGATCCTGCAAAAGACAGAGAACTTCTACTTACAGGACAATAAGCGCAACATGCCTGAAGCCGACAAGCCATTGTACTTTATCATCGATGAAAAAGACAACAGCGTAGAACTCACTGAAAAAGGCATCGATCTCATTACCGGCGAAGGTGAAGATCCGAAGTTCTTTATCCTGCCCGAGATCGGAACGGAGCTGAACAAGATCGAAAATGATATCACGCTGGATGACGCGCAGAAATTCCACAAGAAAGAAGAAATTATTCGCGACTACCAGGTAAAATCACAGCGCATTCACAGTGTAAACCAATTATTAAAAGCTTACACATTATTTGAAAAAGACACCGAATACATCATCGTCGATGGCAAAGTAAAAATTGTTGACGAACAGACCGGCCGTGTGCTGGACGGAAGACGCTACTCCGACGGCTTGCACCAGGCCATAGAAGCAAAAGAAAATGTGAAGGTTGAGGATGCGACGCAAACTTACGCGACCATCACGCTGCAGAACTATTTCCGCATGTATCACAAACTGGCCGGTATGACCGGTACAGCAGAAACTGAAGCGGGAGAACTTTGGGATATCTATAAACTGGATGTGGTGGTAATTCCCACCAACAAACCAGCGGTTCGAAAAGATTATGATGACCTCGTGTATAAAACCGTGCGCGAGAAATTCAACGCCGTGATCGACGAGATCGTGAAATTGACACAAGAGGGCAGGCCTGTGCTGGTGGGAACAACTTCGGTAGAAATATCAGAGTTGGTGAGCCGCATGTTACAGATCAGAAAGATCAAACACAATGTGCTGAACGCCAAGCAACACCAGAAGGAAGCTGAGATTGTGGCGGAAGCAGGTAAGCCGGGTACGGTGACCATTGCCACCAACATGGCTGGCCGTGGTACCGATATTAAACTTACGCCTGAATCGCGTGCTGCAGGAGGCTTGGCTATCATCGGTACCGAGCGCCACGAATCGCGTCGTGTTGACCGTCAGTTGCGCGGACGTTCGGGCCGCCAGGGTGATCCCGGAACGTCGCAATTCTATGTTTCTCTGGAAGATAACCTCATGCGTCTGTTCATGCCCGAGCGCATAGCACGTATCATGGACAAGCTTGGACTGAAAGAAGGCGAAGTGATACAACACTCAATGGTGACCAGCTCGATCGAACGTGCCCAGAAAAAAGTTGAGGAAAATAACTTCGGCATCCGCAAGCGCCTGCTCGAATACGACAACGTGATGAACTCTCAACGCGAAGTTATCTACAAGCGTCGCAGAAACGCGCTCTTCGGAGAACGTCTTGAACTGGATATCCTCACGATGTTGTACGACACCTGTGAAGACATTGTGGTAAACGCCAAAAACGGTAATGACTATGAAAGCCTGCGCCTCAATGCCCTGAGCACACTAGGCTTGGACTACGAATTGCCGAAGGAGAATTTTGAGAAGTGGGAGCAGCCCAAACTCGCCGAAGACCTTTATCACCAAGCGCTGGAGCATTACCACAAGAAAAATAAAATGGTAGCCGACAAGGCGCTGCCCGTGGTAAAAGAGATCAACAAAACGCGAGGCGCGACGATCGAAAATATTCTCGTGCCGTTCACCGACGGCACCAAACAGATCGGCGTGGCGGCCAATCTGGCGAAGTGTGTGAGCACAAATAATGGCGAATTGGTGAAGGCTATGGAAAAAATGATCACCCTGGCCATTATTGATCAGCAATGGAAAGAACACTTGCGTGAAATGGACGATCTGAAGCAGTCGGTACAGAACGCGGTATACGAGCAGAAAGATCCGCTGCTGATCTACAAGTTCGAAGGATTTGAATTGTTCAAACGTTTCATCGCCAAAGTGAACGAAGACACCGTCTCATTCCTGATGAAGGCTGATATTCCCGTACAGGAGCCGGAAGAAGTACAGGAAGCCCGCGCACAACGAAGAGCGAGACTGAGCGAAAAGAAAGAAGAGTCGAGATCCCTGTTGAGTGGTGGCGGCGGAGCGTCCGAGCAACCGCAACCCAATCGGCCGCCCCAGGAAAAGGTAATGCCGGTGAAATCAGAGAAAGTAGCAGGACGAAACGACAAAGTAAGCGTGCAATACCCCGACGGACGTGTGCTCCGCGACGTTAAATACAAAAAAGTTGAAGACGATATCCGCAACAATAGGTGTATTATAATTAATTAGTATGCGTTTCAGTCCACGTATCCTTTTTATCCTCGGAATATTTTTTTGGGCTTGTTCATCCAAAACGACCACGACCCCAACGTTATCCGGTCAATATTCCGAGGACCTTTCGGTTTGGAGACCTAAAGTTGAGGCCCCTAAAGACACTACCAAAGTCACAGGCACAACGGACCAAAAGAAAAATCCCCATCAATATGTGGAACCTAAGTTTACCGTAAATGAAAAACTGAACATGGTGCTTGACAGCATCGACAGGATTAATATCAATCAGAAATTTGTCGATGGATTTACGATCCAGGTTTACTCAGGCATCAAGCGCGAAGATGCCTTGACGACAAAAAAACAACTCGGCTATTCATTACCAACACTGGAAGCCGATGTGCAATATGTTCAGCCCAATTTCCGCGTGCGCGCCGGGAAATATTTAAGCAGACTCGAAGCACAAAAAGACTATATGGCGGTGAAGAGATATTTCCCCAACGCCATTGTCATTCCTGACCGGATCTACATTCGATAACCCGTGTAATGCTAGAATTTTCCGACCTTCAAAGTGAGGTTGACAGACATGCCACTGATGTCGCTGTCTGAAAGTCCTTTGGCCTTGCTGTTAAACGCGGCGCGGTAAGAAACTCCGGGCGCAAACCGCAACCAACGGAAAACGTTTATTTCGGCTTTCACACCAGGCTCGGTTACGAAGAACCAGTTCTCATCTTGCGCATCGTCGTGATCCCAGCTGTCTTCATCCCAATCACCATAGCGTTCATATTGAACGGTAAACCCAGCGCCGCTGAAAAGTTGAAATGATAAGTGAACAGCCCTATCGGAGCCGATCACGTACTCGGTCATCAAGCCACATTGACCATACTCGTAACTCATTTTGACTCCGGGCTTGGCACTAAATTCTTCCGGCACACGGATGTCGTTGGTTACTGCAGCCCCGCCAATGCCGATCAGAAACCGATGATTGATGTACCAGCCCCCGTACATTTCAACCATGTTGGCAGCCTTGCCGTCGATGGTAGTGAATTTGTTGCTTACAGCACCATAGCCACCAGACGCACGAGGTGATTTCGTGTTAAATAAAGTTTTGATTTCGTAATTGGAGTGCTGCGGCTGATCGTTCTCCTGGCAGAAAGAAATGGTGGATATCAACAGCATGGCAAGTAATACTAAGAGTAGCTTAAATCGTGTTTCCATAGCAATTTGAGTTGTTTTGCTTAAGACAACTCCGTAGAATTTTACCCCTATCCGGGATAGCGGATTTCGGAAGGACGATGCGGCACGACAAGTCCGATATCCGGCCGCTGCCGTTTAGCGCTCAAGATGATCGACGAGTTCTGTAAAGATTGTTTTCCACGAATCGATACGGCCCTTGCTTTTGCCCATGCGCACGATGATTATTTTTTCCTTTGGGAAAATATACAAATATTGACCTAAATGACCCCAGCCAGAAATGATATACGCCTGCTCGCTGCCGTTGCTGAACAACCACCAAAATTTTTCGTAGTGAATTCCAGAGCCGAAATCCTTCACACCATTGTTGTCGGAAATTTTATAGAGGTTGGCGATC
Source organism: Bacteroidota bacterium (assembly GCA_049324355.1). Lineage (GTDB taxonomy): Bacteria > Bacteroidota > Bacteroidia > Cytophagales > Cyclobacteriaceae > Chryseosolibacter. Next base: position 5,580 of record JBMOKS010000413.1, on the reverse strand, counting down.
CAGTTTTCTGATACAACTTCTTCGGTGTTCCATCGGCCCCGATTTAAAATAAGTCGTCCGATCTTAGCAAAGTCAATAGGCCTGATATTGAGTCCGCTCTCCATTTTTGTCATTCCCGAGGCACGACTGTCCATGCTCCATGAGCCGTCGTATTCCATGCCTAGCTTGCTCCATATTTTACTTTCAAAATATTGCGCGGGCGATTGGCACGTTACGCGTTCGAGCACCATGCCCACGATGATCGGATTATATGAATTGTATTGAAACCTGGTTCCTGGCCGGCGCTTCAAATTCAACTCGCCGATCCTTTGCCGTAACCTGGGGTGATAGTACGCCTTGGGTTTATCGCCCCAGGGAAGATCGTGGTCTTTAAATTGAATACCGCTTCGCATGTTTAGCAGGTAGTCTAGCGTAACCCCGTTGAGGGCTCTCAACTCTGGCAGGTATTGCACCACCGGATCATTCACCGAATGGATCACACCATCGTCAATGGCTTTGCCGATCATGAGAGAGGTCACAGACTTGGCTACGGAAAATGACGTGTTTACAGACGAGCGGTCATAGCCATTAAAGTAGTTTTCATACACAAGTGTATCGTTTTGGATAACCAGGAATGCTGTGGTGCCAGATCGTCGCAACACCTCTTGAATCGGTGCCCTCTTTCCCTTGTGGCTCGTGACAACGAGCGAAGCCAATGATTCGTTTTCCGATTTAACAAAGAAATATGGCGAGGACGATGCTTTGAATTGGTGCGACGGAAACTTCTCGTGATCCTTAATGTCAGAAGCTCTCCAGGTCATCCACCGGCCAAAGTAAGTCTTCGTGCTGCAGGAGCAAGTTATAGTGGCTGCCACTGTAAAAATTATAAATATGGCTGATTTGGCACTCGGCATGAGCGCAAATAACATCATCGGTCTGCCATTGTCACGAATGATCTTATAAGCTAAAAGATCGAGTTTATAATAACGAACCTTTTTTATCGAAAGCTATCGCGCTTTTTAAAAACTGGGTTTGAAGCGATTATTGTGCAAACTATTTGGTCTCTGCTTTCAAAGAATTTATCCATGCAGCGATCTTCAGCGCTTCATCTTTTGGAACCTGTGGCATTGGGGCCATGGGCGTTTCATGCTCGGGCCAGTTCTTGGGTTCAGGATTATAGATCAGTTGCACTATTCTTTCATTGCTATAGTTACGCTTGGCAATGTCTCTGAACGACGGACCTACCTGACGCTTATTCACTGTGTGGCATGCTGTGCACGTATTTTTTACCAACAACGGTTCCACTTCGGCGTACGTAAGCACTTTTGCCGTGGAAGTTGTTCTTACTGTGTTCTTAGCAGGTGTTGCTGTTTTTGCAGCTCCGATAGAACGTTTGGTGCTCAGTTCTGTGATGGGCAATTTCGCTCCTTCGGGAATATTGTTGAGGGTGTAGTATGCCGTGGCATGTAGTACGGGAATGGAATTTTCTCTCGAACGGATTCCCGGTACGTTGATCTCGTGCAAGTAATACTGGCGCAGGTTGTCAACGACAATACGAATCTTCATGCCGTCAGCGGAAACTTTCACACCTTTGATCAGGAGCTTTTCTTCATTGATCGTCGGGCTGCCATACACCGGATGATATTTATAAATAAAACTTCTTCCATTGTATGACGAGAGATCTTCAGCCGAATTATTGTCAATTGGTTGTGTGAACTCTATTTCGAAACCGTCGGGCATCGCGCGAACAGTTTTCATTTCAAGAGGCAGCTTGCCGGTCCACACCAGTCGCTGCAGACCAGAGTTGGTTGTTCCGGCCGATCCCCACCCGCGATTGGTTTCGCCAACATAAAGGGATCCATCGTGGCCCCAATTCATTCTCAATACGCCTGATTGAAATCCCGACCGGAAATCAAATGCCACACCTTGAAGCTCGCCGTTTACTTTTTCCATCACCACACGCATCACTTTGCTTTGCCCCTGGTCGCCAACAAAAATTTGCCCCGCAAACGGACCGAATTTTCCTGACGTTTCATCGATCAAGATCTCCGAGTTGGAAATGCCCAGTATTCCATGAGGAAGCCACACGGCCGGCAACACCAGCTCCGGGATGTCCTTCTTCAATTCAAAGAGGAGGACGGGATTCTTTTCGTCGATGATATTTTCAGGTTTTACATACTGCCCCTCTCGCTTGAATCGGCGTGGGTCGACTTTGGCATAAAGTTGCTCGGTGCTGAGTTTAACGGGAGAGTTAGGTTCGTTGGTCCAACGTAGGCCTGCGGGGTGTCCGGTGAAACTTCCTTTTTTTACTTGCCAGATGCCACCGGAGCCCACCCAGTCGCCCTGGTTGTCGTCGTAATATAATTCACCGTCGATCATACCGAGTCCACAAGGTGAGCGCATACCGGTGGCCCAGGGTTCCATCCTGCCATCAGGAAAGATTTTCATGGTCCAACCTCTCCAGGGTACGCGACTTTCGCCGCGCCACCATTCTTCGTCGCCAAACGCTACGTTGCCTGTTACAAAAAAACTACCATCGGGCGCGATCTTCGGGCCGAATGAATATTCGTGATAATGCCCGGACAAAGGCCAGGCATAGACCGTTTCGTAAACATCGGCTTTGCCATCGCCGTTTGTGTCTGCCAGTTTTGTGAGCTCACCGCGTTGTGCGGTGTAAAGCGCGCCGTCTTTATAGGCTAATCCCAGCGCTTCGTGGAGGCCCGTGGCGAATAAAGTGTATGACGGTGCTGAACTGTTTTTCATTTCGGCATTTTCGATCACCCATACATCTCCCCGGCGTGTACAAACTGCAATTCTTCCGTCGGGCAGTGTAGCTACGCCGCCCACTTCAAGCAGAATATTTTCCGGGGCTGGTATCGTGACGATCCGGTAATAATCGTCTTCGGTGGGAGTTTTTATTTTGCTTTGAGCGAAGGCGCTTGTCAGGATCACCGTCAACAGCAGGACCGTACAAAAATATTTTTTTATCGTTGTCATGAATGCTTGATTTAAAGTTGACGTTTTACCAGATAACGGAGTATTTAATGGTGTCGCTGTTCACCTGCAAGACAAGTTCCTTTTTGTCATTTACCTCCCGGATCATCGGCTGTGACCCGTGTACGTTAACATAATACTGCTTGTCGTCAATGGCATATGATCCGTCGGCGAGCGGTATGATATTTTTTCCTTCTCCAAGTTTGTAAAAAAGGTTGGTTTGTCCTGCCCTGTTTTTGATGCTGATCTCATGTGTCACGATACGGTTATTGTCGTCAGGATAAATTCTACTTTCCACTTCAAGTCCTTCATACAAATACTTGAAGATCGGCCGTGCGGTAGTCTCGTCGATCACGTAACCTTTGCCGCGAAATTCGGTGTTGCTGCCGGAAGCCGGGAAGGGTTTGCTTTGATCGTCTAGAAAAGCCAATGGCTGCTCTGTGAAGAAAAATTGTACGGCTCCCATAGGGCGGAATGATCCGTCGCCGCGATCATGCCACATGGGGGTTGCATTCACAAAGTCTCCACGCCAGGCGCAAACGAGATTTCCGGATTTCAGATCGTAAACATAATTTACGCCACTGGGGTCACCTACACCAATTGTATGGGTGAGCCGCTGTGAACGGTCAACTTTAAAATCAACAAAAGCGCGAAGCAGGCGGGGCTCAGGCCCGGGGTTAATGAGTATGGGGGTTGGAATGTCGTCGTCGCTGGGGTAGGAGTTATAAGCATTGAGTCGTTTAAGATAGCTGTTTGCAGTTTGCACAGACAATCCCAATCGAGGCGGAGCCCATGATGCATCTTTGTAGTTGCAGATTTCGAAAGCATAAGTTCCGGTCTTGAGCGCTATTGAAGCGCGGGTTCCATCCCACGCGTCGGCGCGCTGAACGTCAATCAGGGTGTTGTTGTTGATCATGAATTTGACACCGCCTGTATAACCCAGAGTGAATTCGTAAGTGGCGTCCATGGGGATGACGATCTCACCGGTATAAATCGTTCCGTAAGCATCCTCCGTATTCAGTATTTCGCAAGTTAGCTCTGTCGATGTTCCCGAAGCCACGGGTTTCAGCCCAGCATAGTCCTCTATGGTCTTGAATTTTCCAAGGTAGATTTTATAAGCAATGTTCTGTATTTCTACGTCGATATCTTTCAGCAGCTTGTACTTGATATTGCGGAAGGCTACGGCGCCGTGGTCGCCCTGGATCATCAGCGGACCAAAGGGTTTTTCATTTTTTTCGATCGGCCCTCCGGTAGGCAAGGGCACTTCTACGTTATCGTGGATGGTTACACCATTCAGCTTTACACTGGCAAATCGGGCATTGGCAATTTTATTTCCTTTGGCGTCAAACTTGGGTGCGCGGAAGGCGATCTCCATCTTCTGCCAAAGTCCTGGTGCTTTCGCAGGATTGCTGAGAGGTGCCTTGCCCATGTAAATATTTCCCGGCTGAGTTTCCCAGTTCCGGTAAATGCCGCCGATATCTGAAAATTTCGGATTCCTGACACCCCAACTGTCTAGCAGCTGAACTTCGTATCGGCCCTGCAAATAGATTCCGGAGTTCGATCCCTTGGGAAGCATTACTTCAAATTCAAGATCCATGTCGCCGTGCTCCCAGATGGTGACGAGGTGATCTTTTTTTGTGTCGTCGTTGATGTTGAGCAGAATGCCATTGCCTGATTGAAAGATTACCGCTTTCGGTCTCTCGACTACCGGGCCAACCTTGCTTTTCTTTTTTTTCTTTCGTTTATCTTCAAGAGCAGGTTGTGCGAGTTCATGAACATCAACGTTTCTGTTCATCGTAACATCACCAACGATCTGCCAATTTCCAGCCTGTGACCGGAAGTCAGATAAATCTGTCAGAGGCAAGGATCTGATTGATGATTCCTGCGCCTGAACTGCCGCTGCGCTACAGACAAACAGGAGGAGATAAAAACATTTTCTCATTCGTGTATCGTGTTAAAACTGAGGACGATAATTGCTAATATCTGACGTAGCCACAGCATTCACAAAGATTGAGGGTAGAATCTCATGAGCCCTAACAAGGCATGGTCAGGCACAGGCTGTTTCAACAACCACAAATATGCATTTAGATGCTTGAACAATCGGTTGAAAAACAGTTCTCCGTGCGATCGTGAAAACTTTCTTTAATTTTGGGCTCAATTTCAAAACCGGATGAGCTTACTTGAAAAAATACGATCGCTTTCGCTGCAGTACAGCGCCTTAACCATTGAACTTCGCAGACATCTGCATGCAAACCCTGAGCTTTCATACCAGGAATTCAATACGGCAAAATACGTGGGTGAGCAGCTGCGCGCGTTCGGGCTCACACCGAAAGAAGGTGTAGCCACTACGGGTTTGACGGTCGAGATCAAAGGCAGGAATCCGGACAAAAAAAGTATTGCACTGCGCGCAGACATGGATGCTCTGCCGATACATGAGGCGAACGACGTTCCGTATAAATCAAAAGTAAGCGGCGTCATGCACGCCTGCGGTCACGACGTGCACACGTCGTCGCTGTTGGGGACGGCCAAAATTCTAAACGAGATCAGAGATCATTTTGAAGGAACGGTGCGACTTATATTTCAGCCGGGTGAAGAAAAAAACCCCGG